>NZ_JBHVUV010000058.1:0-26719 GCF_042883905.1 Kitasatospora sp. NPDC058170 | reverse complement strand
TTCGGCTGGAAGTGGATGTCGGCGATGACGGGGATGTGGGACTTCTTCGCGATGATCGGCAGTGCGTCGGCGTCGTCCTGGGAGGGGACGGCGACCCGCACGATCTGGCAGCCGGAGGCCGTGAGCTCGGCGATCTGCTGCAGCGTGGCGTTGATGTCCGAGGTCACGGTGGTGGTCATGGACTGCACCGAGACGGGGGCGTCGCCGCCGACCGGTACGTTGCCGACCATGATCTGCCGGGAGACACGGCGCTTGGCGAGCGGCTTGAGCGGCAGGGACGGAATACCGAGCGAGATCGCGGTCATGTGCGCAGGGTTCCCCGGGGTTGAGGTGTCGGTCGATCCGGCCCGTTGACAACGGCCGGGGCCGGGCGCGGCGATGAACGCGCGCCCGGCCACCAACGGTACGGCACGGCGGTGGCCCCGAGCACACCAGCCGTACCCGGCCGACTAGCTGATCTTGACCGGGTTCACCAGGTCCGCGACCAGCACGAGCAGGGTGAATCCGATGAAGACACTGGCCACCACGTAGGCCAGCGGCATCAGCCGGGCCACGTCGAACGGGCCCGGATCGGGCCGCTTGAACAGCTGTGCGAAGCGGCGGCGGACGCCCTCCCAGACCGCACCCGCGATGTGGCCGCCGTCCAGCGGCAGCAGCGGCAGCATGTTGAACAGGAAGAGCGACAGGTTGATCCCGGCCAGCAGGTTCACGAAGGTCGCGATCCGCTGGCTGCCGGGGATGTCGAGCGAGAACACCTCGCCGCTCACCCGGGCCGCGCCGACCATGCCGATCGGCGAGTCCGCGTCGCGCGGGGTGCCGTCCACCACCGAGTGCCACAGCCCCGGGATCTTGCCCGGCAGGGCGATCAGCGACTTCACGCCGCCCTCCGCCATGTCGTACATCCGGTCGAGGGATTGTCCGAAGCCCAACCGGACGACACCGCTGGTCGGCGTGAAGCCCAGGAAGCCCGCCTGCACGGTCTGGCCCTTGAGCGGGATGCCGTTGTCGCCGTACTTCTGGACGTCGTTGACGGCGATGGTCGGGTTCAGGGTGACCTGCTGCCCGTCGCGCTGGACCACGATCGCCACGGTCTTCCCCGCCGACCTGCGGATGTCCGCCTGGAGCTGCTCGTAGCCGTGGATCCGGTCGCCGTCGAAGGAGACCACCTTGTCGCCGGGCCTCAGCCCGGCCTTGGCCGCCGGGGTCTGCGGCGCGTCGGCCGGGCAGCTGTCGGTCGGCTGGCCGGCCTTGACGATGCACTGCGAGACGGTGCCGATGGTCGGCACCGCCATCGAGACGCCGAAGCCCATCATCACCGTCAGGAACAGCCCGAAGGCCAGGACCAGGTTCATGAACGGGCCGGCGAACATCACGATGACGCGCTTCCACGGCTTGCGGGTGTAGAAGAGCCGGTCGTCGTCGCCGTCCTGGAGCTCCTCGTAGGAGGCCTCCCGGGCGTCCTCGATCATGGTGCGCCAGGGCGAGCTGCTCCGCTTGGTGATCCGCCCGTCCTCACCGGGCGGGAACATCCCGATCATCCGGATGTACCCGCCCAGCGGGATCGCCTTGATGCCGTACTCGGTCTCGCCCTTGCGGCGCGACCAGACGGTCGGGCCGAACCCGACCATGTACTGCGGCACCCTGATGCCGAACAGCTTGGCCGTGGAAAGGTGGCCGAGCTCGTGCCAGGCGATCGAGATCAGCAGCCCGACCGCGAAGACCAGGATGCCGACCACCGTCAAAACCGTTGCCACCGCTGGTCCTCCGTCATGCCACTCCGCTCGTCGTCTTGTCTTGCCGCTTGTCCTGCCGCGGCCGGAGCCGTCAGCCCGCCGCCAGCTCGCGGGCCCGGGCGCGGGCCCAGTCCTCCGCGTGCAGGACGTCCTCGACCGTCAGGGAAGTTCCCGCCCCGGTCCGGCCGCCCCCGTACTGTCCGTGCTCGGCCACGACCTTGGCAACAGTGTCCACGATCGCGGTGAAGGCGAGGCGCCCCTTCAGGAAGGCCTCCACGCACTCCTCGTTGGCCGCGTTGAAGACCGCCGGAGCGGTCCCGCCCAGCGAGCCCACCTCGCGGGCCAGCTCCACCGCCGGGAAGGCCTCGTTGTCCAGCGGGAAGAACTCCCAGGTGGCGGCCTTGGTCCAGTCGCAGCCCGGCGCCGCGTCCGGCACCCGCTCCGGCCAGCCCAGGCCCAGCGCGATCGGCATCCGCATGTCCGGCGGGCTGGCCTGCGCCAGGGTCGACCCGTCGGTGAACTCCACCATCGAGTGCACCACCGACTGCGGATGGACCACGACCTCGATCCGGTCGAACGGCACGTCGTACAGCAGGTGCGCCTCGATGACCTCCAGGCCCTTGTTCACCAGGGTGGCCGAGTTGATCGTCACCACCGGGCCCATCGCCCAGGTCGGGTGCGCCAGCGCGTCCGAGGGGGTGACCCCGGCCAGCTGCTCCCGGCTCCGGGTGCGGAACGGGCCGCCGCTGGCGGTGACCACCAGCTTGCGGACCTCGCCGCGGGTCCCGCCGGCCAGTGCCTGGAACAGCGCGGCGTGCTCGGAGTCCACCGGCACGATCTGGCCGGGGCTGGCCACCGCCTTCACCAGCGGGCCGCCGACGATCAGCGACTCCTTGTTGGCCAGCACCAGCACCCGGCCCGCCTCCAGGGCGGCCAGCGTCGGCGCCAGGCCGATCGAGCCGGTGATGCCGTTCAGCACCGAGTGGCACTCCAGCGCGGCCAGCTCGGTCGCCGCGTGCGGACCGGCCAGCACGGCGGGCAGCGGACGGCCGGCGGCCTTCGCGGCCAGCGCCTCGCGCAGCGCCGGCTCGGCGGCCGGGTCCGCGACCGCCACGGTGTGCACGCCCAGCTCCAGCGCCTGCTCGGCCAGCAGGTCCACCCGGCCGCCGGCCGCCGACACGGCGACCACCCGGAACCGGTCCGGGTTGCGGCGCACCACGTCGATGGCCTGGGTGCCGATCGAACCGGTCGAACCGAGGATCACCAGCTCCCGGGGTGCCGAAGGGTCCTTCACCACGGGAGTGAAGCCGAGCTGCGGGTGGGCGAGCGAAGTCATGGGCCCCATTGTGTCCTGCCGACCGCCTCCACAGGACGCCGGGCGCCACCCCGGTTACGGTCGGAGCCATGCGTACCGTCATCGCAGGGGGCCACGGACAGATCGCGCTCCGGCTGGAGCGGCTGCTCGCCGAGCGCGGCGACCGGCCCGCCGGGATCATCCGCCGCGCCGAACAGGCCGCCGACCTGGTAGACGCCGGGGCCGAGCCGCTGCTGCTCGACCTGGAGGCCGCCGGCGCCGCCGAACTCGCCCGACTGCTCACCGGCGCCGACGCGGTGGTCTTCGCGGCCGGTGCCGGCCCGGGCAGCAGCGCCGCACGCAAGAACACCGTCGACCGCGACGGCGCCGTCCTGCTCGCCGACGCGGCCGAACTGGCCGGGGTGCGGCGCTACCTGATCGTCTCCTCGATGGGCGCCGACGCCGGGGCGGTGTACCCCGCCGACCCCGTCTTCGAGACCTACCTGCGGGCCAAGGGCGCGGCCGACGACGCGGTACGGGCCCGTACCGCGCTGGACTGGACGGTGCTGCGGCCCGGTGCGCTCACCGACGGCCCGGGCACCGGCCTGGTCCGGCTCGCCGCCTCGGTCGGGCGCGGCCGGATCCCCCGGGCCGACGTGGCCGACGTGCTGGCCGCGCTGCTGCACGAACCCGGCACGGCCGGGCAGACCCTGGAGCTGGTCTCCGGCGACGCCGCGGTGGCGGAGGCCGTCGCGGCGGCCGCCGGACACGTCTGAGGCGCGGCGGGGAACGCCGAAGGGCCCGGCCGCCGCAGCACGCGCGGTGGCCGGGCCCTTCGGACGTCCGTCAGAGGTCGAGGCCGGTGAGGACCAGGACCTTCTCGACGGTGTAGTCGTCCATCGCGTACTTGACGCCCTCGCGGCCGACGCCGGAGTCCTTGACGCCGCCGTACGGCATCTGGTCGGCGCGGTAGGACGGCGCGTCGCCGATGATCACGCCGCCGACCTCCAGCTCCCGGTGGGCGCGGAAGGCGGTCTGCAGGTCGCGGGTGAACACGCCCGCCTGCAGGCCGAAGGCGGAGTCGTTGACGGCGGCGAAGGCCTCGTCGGTGCCGTCCACCCGGTGCAGCGACAGGACCGGGCCGAACACCTCGGCCTTGGCCAGGATCGCGTCGGCGGGCAGCTCGGCCAGCACGGTCGGGGCGTAGGTCGCACCCTCGCGGGTGCCGCCGGTGAGCACCTTGGCGCCCTTGGCGACCGCGTCGTCCACCCAGGACTCCACCCGCCTGGCGGCGTTCTCGTCGACCAGCGGGCCGACGTCGGTGGCGTCCTCGTTGGGGTCGCCGGTGACCTGGGCCTGCACCTTGGCCACGATCTTCTCCACCAGCGCGTCGTAGACGGACGCGTCGGCGATCACGCGCTGCACCGAGATGCAGGACTGGCCGCCCTGGTAGTTGGCGAACATCGCGATCCGGGTGGCGGCCCAGTCCAGGTCGGCCTCGGAGGACCAGTCGGCGAGCACCACGGCGGCGGCGTTGCCGCCGAGCTCCAGGGTGGTGTGCTTGCGCGGCACCGAGTCCATGATCTGGTAGCCGACCTTGTCCGAACCGGTGAAGGAGATCACCGGCAGGCGCGGGTCCTGCACCAGGGCGGGCATCCGGTCGTTCGGCACCGGCAGGACGCTCCAGGAGCCGGCCGGCAGGTCGGTCTCGGCCAGGATCTCGCCCAGCACCATCGCGGAGAGCGGGGTGGCCGGGGCCGGCTTGAGGATGATCGGGGCGCCGACCGCGATCGCCGGGGCGACCTTGTGGGCGACCAGGTTCAGCGGGAAGTTGAACGGGGCGATGCCCAGCACCACGCCGCGCGGGAACTTGCGCACCACCGCGAAGCGGCCCACGCCGCCCGGGTCGGTGTCCAGCCGCATGGTCTCGCCGTTGGTGCGGCGGGCCTCCTCGGCCGCCCAGCGGAAGACGGAGACGGCGCGGCCGACCTCGCCGCGGGCCCACTTGATCGGCTTGCCGTTCTCGGCGGTGATCAGCCGGGCGATCTCCTCGGTGCGCTCGGCCAGCCGCTTGGCGACGTGGTCCAGCGCGGCGGCGCGCACGTGCGCGGGGGTCGCGGCGAACACCGGCAGGGCGGCGACGGCGGCGTCCAGCGCCTCCTCGACCTGGGCCTCGGTCGGCACGCTGACCTTGCCGACCAGACGGCCGTCCCAGCTGTTGTGCACCTCGAAGTCGGCGTCGCCGCTCGCCCGGCGGCCGGCCAGCCAGAACTCGTACGTGGTGGTCACGGTGGTACCGGCCCTCTCCTCGTCGTCTCACGGCCCCACGACCGTGGGAGCCTGAACCCGAGGGTAGGGGCGGCGGCGCGCCGACCGGATTGGCCACGAAGTAGCGTTCGACCTCGCTGTCACTCCATCCCGTCCAGCCCCCGCCCCGGCGCCGGAGCCCTACTCCTCGCCGGAGCGCAGCGCCAGCCAGAGCTCCATCCGGACGTCCGTGTCGTCCAGGGACCGCCCGAGCAGCTCCTCCACCCGCCGCATCCGGTAGCGCAGGGTGTGCCGGTGCACGCCCAGGTCGGCGGCGGCCGCGTCCCACTGCCCGTGTCTGGACAGCCAGGCCCGCAGCGAGGCCACCAGATCGCCGCGCGCGGTGCGGTCGTGCTCCCGCAGCGGGCGCAGCAGCCCCTCCGCGAAGGCCGTCACGGCCTCCTCGCCGAGCAGCGGCAGCAGCGATCCCGCGCCGACCTCCTCGTGGTCCACCGAGCGGCGGCCGCCGCGCAGTGCCACCGCGAGCGCCCGCTCGGCCTGGGCGTAGGCGGTACCCGACTCCTCCAGCGCGGCCGGTGCCGAGACGCCCAGCGACAGGCCCTCGTGCTCCTCCACCGCGCCGAGGCAGGCCCGGTGCACGGCGCCGTTGTCCAGCGCCAGCACCATCAGCCGCGGCCCGTGGGCCCCCTCCTCGCGCGCCACCAGCAGCTTCTCGCCGACCCGGGCACCGGCCTGCTCGGCCCGGTCGCCCAGCTCGCCGAGCGACTCGGCGGCGTCCACACCCTGGCCGGCGCCGGCCACCAGGACCCGTATGGTGCCCTCGGGCAGACCGCCGAACAGCCCGGCCGCCACCAGCCGGGCGGTCGCCACCTCGCCGGCCAGCACCATCCGCAGCAGCGCCGCGCCCATCCGCTCCTCGGCCTGCCGCAGCTCGCGCGAGCGCTCCAGGGTGAGGGTCAGCAGCGCCACCGCCGCGTTCAGCACGTACCGCTCGGTCGGGGTGATCCGGTCCTCGGTGCCGACCGCGAGGAAGCCCCGGGCCCGCCGGTCCGCGCCCAGCGACTGGACCACCACGTAGTCCTCGTCCGCGGTGTCTATCCCCGGCGAACGGCCCTGCAGCGCGGCGCTCGACGGCGCCGGGCGGCGGCGCAGCCGGTCCACCTCGGCGGCCAGCCGGCCGGCCCGGCGGGCCGCCCAGTCCGGAGCCACCACGGAGAGCGCGCCGGACCCGTCGTACAGCGCCGCCCAGCCGCCCAGCCGGGCCGCCAGCCGGCGGACCACGGCCGTGGTGCCGTCCTTGCCGAGCGCCGCCCGGGTCAGCTCCTCCTGCGCCTCGAAGCTGGTGGTCACCGCCTCGTACTGCTCCGCGGCGAGCGCCGCCGAGACCACCTTGCTGATCGCGATGAACGGCGTCGGCTCCGGCACCCGCAGCAGCGGCAGCCCGCGCTGGGCGGCCGCGTCCACCAGCGGCTGCGGCACCTCGGTGTGCGAGAGGCCGACCCCGAGGCCCAGCCCCACCACGCCCGCGTCGGCCAGCCGGTGCACGTACGCCTGGAGCCGGGCGGCGGTGCGGCCCAGCTTGATACCGGTGGTGAGCAGCAGCTCGCCGCCCTCGAGGAACGGCGTCGGGTCGTCCAGCTCGCTGGTGTGCACCCAGCGGACCGGCCGCTCCAGGTGGTCCGCGCCGGCGAGGACCGTCAGATGGAGCGAGGTGTTGCGAACGACGGAGGCGAGTGTGGGAGGCATGGCACCTTCGAGGGGGAAACGACCTGGCCGCGCCGTTGCGGCCGGGCGAGGAGAGGGCTGAGGGGGTGGTGAGGGTCTCTCCCTTTCATTATGGACGCTCCGGACAACGGGCACTGCCGAATCCACCTCGACGGCGATACGGCGCCGTTCCCTACCCGCGGCGGGGCCGCCCCTCGCTCACGGGCCGCTGCTCCCAGGCCGCTACTCCCGCGCGGGCCGTTAGCCGTGCTGCGCGGGCCGCTCCTCGCGCAGGTCGACCAGGAGCGGCGGCACCTGCTCGCCGGAGACCGCCGTCAGCGACACCACCGCGTGCCCGGCCGGCAGCGCGTGCGCCAGATCCGAGGACGACCAGCGCAGCCGCTCCACCTCGCGGGTGGTCACGGACTCGGTCTGCGCCGTGGTGCCGGAGAGCGCCTTGCGGCCGAGCCGCCCGGCCCGCCGCAGGACGCCGCCCGAGGTGTCCGGGGCGTGCGTCACCGCCGTCTCGCTGACCAGGTGGGTGCCCCAGGCCTCGGAGAACAGCCGCCCGTCCCACGGCGCGATCCCCGGGAACGCCATCCGGCAGCCGACCGCACCGAACAGCGGCGCCCGCAGCGCCTCCGGCAGGTCCACCAGCGTGCGCAGCAGCAGGACGGCGCCCGCGTGGGCCCCGCGCATCCGCTGCAGCCCGCGGACGATGTGGGAGTCCAGCGCCGCCGAGGCGTCGTCCACCACCAGGCCGGCGAACAGCGAGCGGTCCTCCCGGGCCGCCGCGGCCTGCACGAACTGGCCCACGACCAGGCGCGACAGCATCCGCGCCGCCTCCGGGTGGCTGCGCTCGGGCAGCTTCACCCGGACCCGCAGCGGGTGGTCCAGCACCCGCATGGCGAACGGCGGGCGGCCCGTGCCGTCGGTCGCGAACGCCCCCTCGAACGCGGGCCGGTCCAGCAGCGCCAGCCGGTCGGCCAGCAGCGCCCCCGGGTCGTCCGCCCGACCGCGCTGGCGCTCGCGGTGGTCCAGGTCCCGCTCGTAGGCGCTCAGCCGGCCCGCCGCGCGCAGCGCCTTCACCAGCGCCTCCAGGGCCTCCGGCTCGCCGCCGAGCAGCGCCCGCAGCTCGCGCACCCCCGGGTAGCGGCCGTTCGCGGCGTGGAACGGTCCGACCACCTGCTGGAGCGCCGTCCGGGCACTCTCCGCGCGGGCCGTCAGCTCGTCCGGCAGCAGCGCCTCGGCCAGCCGGGCGGCCGCCTCGTCCGGATCCTGCGCCGCGCCGTACAGATCCAGGCCGTACGCCGAGCGGGTGTCCCCGGGGGCGATCACCACGTCGTACCAGGCGTCCGGGCCGAGGTCCGCGTCCGCCGCCCCGATCACCACCGCGCACGCCGTCCCGGCCAGCGCCTGCAGACAGAGCGCCTCGGCCACCGGCCGGGCCAGCCGGGCGGACTTGCCCGTCCCGGCCGGGCCGACCGCCAGCAGCGAGGTACCCAGCAGGGCCGGGTCCAGGGCGAAGCCGGCGGCGCGGTGCGTCAGCGGATTCTTCGGCACGTCCTGGGTGGTGCCGAGGCGCACCTGACGCAGCAGCAGGTCGTGCCGCTCCGCCCGGCCGGGCAGCTCCCGCACCTCCGAGGGGTGCGCGAAGGCCGCCGCCCCGCGTGCCGTCACCTGCTCCACGAACGCCGGCACGAACACCCGGTCCGCCTGCGCCGACTCCCAGGCCTGCTGGATCCGCACGTAGTCGACGTCCCCGACCGCCTCCGCGTCCAGCCGCCCCGCCGCCACCGCCGCCCCACCCCGCCGCAACGCCCCCCAGGGGTCGGTCGGCCGCGCCGCCTCCGCCGCCCCGCCCTCCTCGGTGGGCTCCGCCTGTGTCACGGTGCGCGAGAGCAGCGGCGCCGCGAACCGCCGCCACACCTCGGTCCAGCGGCCCATCCGGCCGAAGACCTTGATCACGACGGTGATCACCGCAGCGTTGGCGACCAACAAGGTGATCATGGCTTCGGACTCCGACGGCTCGGCCAAGGGTCCGATACCGGTCTGCGTGCCGAACCACACCAGGAGGTAGGTCAGCAGCTGTGTGCCGTAGAGATAGGTGAACCACCCCACCACCGCGTTCAGCCCCGCGCGCAGGAGGAGGGGCCAGGTGGGGACCTTGGCGTCCTCGGCGCGGTCGGGGTCTATCTGCCGGTAGCCCTGGCGGTAGACCCCGGGGGCGGCGTCCGGGCGGGGGGCGGCGACCCAGGCGGGGAGGTCGAAGGCGGGAGCGGCGGTTCCGGCGGGCTGCCGGGGAAGTTGGTGGGGCATGGTTGTAGGGGGTGTGGCGGTGGTCCGCTCGCCGTGTTCCCGTGCCCCGTCCAGTCCCATGTACGGCCCCGCTCCCTCGCCCGCCCGGCCCGACCGTCGTCGGTCCCGCCATACCCATGCCGCCGCACCGGCGACACGCCCGCGCTCAATGTAGTGGAGCGGAGCCTGCGGGTAGTCGCACCACCTGCGCTGGCCGCCTCGGACAAGTCGGACGGCCCAGTGCTACCGAGTGGCGCATGCCCGGCCGGGGAGGGCGGCCGTAGCCTGCGAATCACCGAGCCGAAGAGTCTGGAGAAACCCCATGAGCGCCGCAACGCCGCTCCCGCAGGAGCGCCGCCTGGTCACCGCGATCCCCGGTCCAAAGTCGCAGGAGCTGCAGGCCCGCAAGCTGGGTGCGGTGGCGGCCGGCGTCGGCACCACCCTGCCGGTGTACGTGTCCCGCGCCAACGGCGGCGTGCTGGAGGACGTGGACGGCAACTCGCTGATCGACTTCGGTTCCGGCATCGCCGTGACCAACGTCGGCAACAGCGCCGAGGCCGTGGTGGCCAAGGCGACCGAGCAGCTGGCCGCCTTCACCCACACCTGCTTCATGGTGACCCCGTACGAGGGTTACGTGGCCGTGGCCGAGCAGCTCAACGAGCTGACCCCGGGCGACCACGACAAGCGCACCGCGCTGTTCAACTCGGGCGCCGAGGCCGTCGAGAACGCGGTGAAGATCGCCCGCGCCTACACCAAGCGCACCGCCGTCGTGGTCTTCGACCACGGCTACCACGGCCGCACCAACCTCACCATGGGCCTGACGGCGAAGAACATGCCGTACAAGCAGGGCTTCGGCCCGTTCGCCCCGGACATCCACCGCGTGCCGGTCGCGTACCCGTACCGCTGGCTGACCGGTGCGGAGAACTGCGCCGCCGAGGCCGCCGCGCAGGCGATCGACATCATCAACAAGCAGATCGGCGCCGAGAACGTCGCCGCGATCATCATCGAGCCGATCCAGGGCGAGGGCGGCTTCATCGAGCCGGCCAAGGGCTTCCTGCCGGCCATCGTGGAGTACGCGAAGGCCAACGGCATCGTGTTCGTCGCGGACGAGATCCAGACCGGCTTCTGCCGCACCGGCCAGTGGTTCGCGTGTGACGACGAGGGCGTCGTGCCGGACCTGATCACCACCGCCAAGGGCATCGCCGGCGGTCTGCCGCTGGCCGCGGTGACCGGTCGCGCCGAGATCATGGACGCCGCGCACGCGGGCGGCCTGGGCGGCACCTACGGCGGCAACCCGGTGGCCTGTGCGGCCGCGCTGGGCGCCATCGAGACCATGAAGGAGCAGGACCTCAACGGCAAGGCGCAGCGGATCGGCGAGATCATGCTGGGCCGCCTGCGGGCGCTGCAGGAGAAGTTCGCCGACCACGACTCGGTGCGCATCGGCGAGGTCCGCGGCCGCGGCGCCATGATCGCCGTCGAGCTGGTCAAGGCCGGCGGCAAGGAGCCGAACGCGGAGGCCACCGCGGCCATCGCCAAGGCCTGCCACGCCCAGGGCCTGGTGGTGCTGACCGCCGGCACCTACGGCAACGTGCTGCGCTTCCTGCCGCCGCTGGTCATGCCGGAGCACCTGCTGAACGAGGGCCTCGACATCCTGGAGAACGCCTTCGCCGCCGTCTGATCCGACGGCGCCCGAAGGGCGACACACCCGCCGGAGGGATGTCCGGACAGCGCTGAACGGCCCGTGGGGACCTTGGTCCCCACGGGCCGTTCGGTTGTGTGCGGGGCCGGTCGGCCACCTGTGCGGGCCGCCGGGGAGGGCGTCCGCCGGGCGGTGAAGATGCTGTGCTGAATCGCTGAAGCCGCTCGGTGCGGCAAAGCCGTTGACGTAGTGTCATGACAGATGGACAGCGAGCCCCAGCCATTGGCGGATTCGTCCGCGGCACCGCCCCCACCGGCGGCTCCGCACGGCGGTCGCGAGGACAACCAGGCCACCGCGGAAGCGGCGGCACACACCGAAGGCCGATCGACCGACCGTCCGACCCACACCCCCCGGGGCGCACGGAACGGCGATCATCACAGCCGCCCCGGAGCTCTCCCCCCTGCTCCGGGGCGGCTACCTCGCGTGGTCGGCCGGTTCGCGGCCTCGCCCGCGCTGCCGCTGCTGCTGGCCGCGGTGCTGGTACCGGTGTCCTGGCAGGTGGCGGTGGACGGTCCGCTGCTCGCTCTGGACCGCTGGGCCCGGCACGCCGTCCGGGAGGGCCGGCACGAGCTGCACAGCAGCCTGCTCAACCACCTCGGCGAGGCGCTGTCGGACCTCGGCGGTTCCGTCCCCGCCATCCCGGTGCTGCTGGCCGCGGGCGCCCTGGCCGCCTGGCGGTCGTACCGGGCGGGGGTGCGGCGCTGGTGGTCCCCGGTGGCGGTGGCGGTGCTCACCGCGGGGCTGATCCCGCTGCTGGTGGTGCCGGCCAAGGCCTGGTTCGCCCGGCCCGGGCCGCTCGGGGTGCCGCTGGCCCCCGACCAGTGGGGCTGGTACCCGTCGGGGCACACGGCGACCGCCACCCTGTCGTACGGCGTGGCCGCGCTGCTGGTGGGCCGCACCCTCGGCGCCCGTGCGCGGTGGCGCCTGGACGCGGGTGCCGCGCTGCTCGCCGCCGGCGTCGGGCTGGGGCTGGTCTGGAGCGACTACCACTGGTTGCTGGACGTGGTGGCCAGCTGGTGCGTGGGCGGTCTGGTGCTCTGGGCCCTCGTCCGGTGGCTCCCGGGCGGCCGGCCCCGCAGCGCGCCCGGCAGCTCCTAGCCCTCGGCGGGTTCCTCGTTGCGGTGCACGAGGCCGGGCTCGCCGTTGTCGCGCTGCCACTCGACGACCAGTTCGTCGCGGGCGCCGAAGCGGACCAGGTGGCGGCCGACCACGTCCTCCAGGCCGGACAGGTTCTCCTGCTCGCCCTCGACGGCGAGCAGCAGCGCGTCGGGGGAGGCCTCCAGGGTGGCGGTCCCGGCGCTGAAGGTCAGGGTGCCGCGGCCGGTCTCCTCGGACCAGTGGGCCTCGATCTTGCGGCCCATGTGGGCGGCGAGCTGCTTGGCGTAGCGGGCGGAACGGTCGGTGGCGACGCGGGCTTCTGAGCGGGGCACGGGCCCTCCAGGATTCGGGAGGGCTTAGGGCGCCCTCACTTGGATCTACGCTAACCCGAATAGTGAGCCAGGCTCAACAACTTTCGGTCCGCCATCGCCCGAGGCCCGCGCGGCGCCACGTTCCCGGCCCCCGGCGAGGTCCGGCCCCGGGCCCCGCCCCGGCCGCCGGACCGGCCGATACCCTTGGTCGGACGCCTGCCGAGGAGAGCCGCCCATGACCACCACGCCGACCGACGACGCGGCGAGCTCCTCCCCCTCCGACCCCGCCGACCCCTCCGGCGCTGCCGACCGTTCCGGCCCCGCCGCCCCCGCGGACTCGCCGGAGTCGCCGTCGGCCGTGCCCCAGGACACCACCGCCGAGCTCGCCGACGCGATGACCCGGGCGATCAAGCGGATCCGGCGCCGCACCGGCGAGCGCCTGGAGCCCTACGGCATCACCCCCGGTCAGGGCCGCGCCCTGCGCGCCCTCGCGCACGCGCCCGGCTGCGAGCTCCCGGGCCGGGCGATGCGGCTGAGCGACCTCGCGGACCGGCTGCACATCGCCCCCCGCTCGGCCACCACCGTGGTCGACGCCCTGGAGGAGGCGGGTCTGGTCGAGCGGACCCCGGATCCGGCCGACCGGCGGGCCGTCCGGATCGTGCTGACCGAGGACGGGCGCTCGGCGGTGGAGCGGATCGGGCAGGTCCGGCACGAGGTCGCCCAGGAGTACTTCGGCCAGGTCAGCCCGGCCGACCAGGACGTGCTGCTGCGAGTGCTGCGGTCCGCCGAGGCCGCCTACGGGGCCGCCAGGCCGCCGCGTCGGACAGCGCCCCCGGGCGCAGCGCGGTGATCCCGATCCCGACCACCACCAGCACTGCCGCGACGGCGGCCGGCAGGCCGAACCGCTCGCCGAGCAGCAGCCAGGCCGAGGACATCCCGAAGACCGGGACCAGCAGCGAGTAGGGCGCCACGGCGGTGGCGTCGTAGCGGCGCAGCAGGTGGCTCCAGGCCACGAAGCCGAACAGGGTGGAGACCAGCCCGACGTAGGCGATCGCGCCCAGGCCCGCCGGGGTGAGGGAGCGCAGGGCCGCCAGGTCCGCGGCCGGCCCCTCGACCAGCAGCGAGAGGCCGAGCAGCGGCAGCGGCGGGACGGCGCTGACCCAGACCATCCAGCGCAGCGCGTCGGGCGGCGCGGCCCGGCGGGTCAGCACATTGGACAGTCCCCAGGCCAGGGCGGCGAGGACGACCAGGACGAACCCGCCGAGCGGGCCGCCTAGGCCGTGGTCCACGGCGCTCAGCCCGATCCCGGCGAAGGCGATCGCCAGGCCGGCGAGCCGGCGGCCGCCGGGGCGCTCGCGCAGCAGGACGGCGGCGAACAGCGCGGTGAAGACGGCCTGGCCCTGCAGGACCAGCGAGGAGAGCCCGGCCGGCATCCCGGCGTGCATGCCGAGGAAGAGCAGGCCGAACTTGACCACCCCGAGCACCACGCCGACCGCGAGCACCCACCGCCAGGCGACCCTGGGCGGACCGACGAAGAAGACCGCGGGGACGGCGACGACCGCGAACCGCAGGGCGCAGAACAGCAGCGGCGGGAAGTTCTGCAGTCCGACGTGGATGAGGACGAAGTTGAGGCCCCAGACGGCCGCCACCAGGACGGCCAGGGCGATGTGACGCGGACTCATGATGCCGCTCGGGGCGGCGGGTGCTGCGGTCATGCCCCGAGCATGACCGGCACCGACCGTGTAGCACCAGCGACGAGTTCTGAACCCCACGGTTTAGCATTGCTGCATGATGGATCTGGGACGCCTGCGGGCGCTGCACGCGGTGGCCGTGCACGGTTCGGTCGGCGGGGCGGCGGCCTCGCTCGGTTTCACGCCGTCGGCGGTCTCCCAACAGATCGCCAAACTGGAGCGCGAGACCAGGACGGTGCTGCTGGAGCGCCAGGGCCGCGGGGTGGCGCTGACCGACGCGGCGCGCGAACTGGCCGCCACCGCGCAGGCGGTGCTCGGGCTGGTGGAACAGGCCGAGGTGCGGCTGGAGGAGCAGCGCGGCCAGGCGGCCGGACGGCTGCTGGTGGCCGCCTTCGCCACCGGCGCGCGCGGACTGCTGCCGGGCGTGCTGGCCGACCTGCGGGTGCGCTGCCCGGAGCTGGACGTGCGGCTGCTGGAGAGCGACCCGTACCCGGCGGCCGAGCTGGTGGCCCGGGGCGAGGTGGACCTGGCGCTGGTCCAGGACTGGCCGACCGTCCCACTGCCGGTGCAGGAGGGGCTGTCCCGCGCCGACCTCGGCGAGGACCCGGTGGACCTGCTGCTGCGCGCCGACCACCCGCTGGCCGCGCTCGCCGTGGTGCCGGTCGGGCGGCTCCGCGGTCAGCGCTGGATCAGCGTCCCGCCGGGCAACATCTGCCACGACTGGCTGGTGCGGACGATGCGCGAGGTCGGCGAGGAGCCCGACGTGCTCTACCAGGTGGGCGAGTTCGAGACCCAGATCGCGCTGATCGAGGCCGGCCTGGGGGTGGGCCTGGTGCCGCGGCTGGGCCGGGGCACGCTGCCGCCCGGGGTGGTGGCCCGGCCGGTGGCGCCGGAGCCCACCCGGCGGGTGTTCGCGCTCTGGCGCACCCAGGCCTCGCGGCGTCCGGCGATCACCGAGGCACTGGCCGCCATGCGCGGGCGGTGGGCGCTGCTCGGCAGGCCCTGACCGGACGGGCGCGACCTCTCGGCCGGAGCCGCCGACCGGTGACCGGCTGTCAGCTATCGGCCATCAAAAAGCTAGCCGGCGAAGCCGATCACCAGCCACATGAAGCCCACCCCGGCGAGCGTGCAGAGCAGGGTGGTGCGGGAGGGGTGCGGGCTGTGCGCCTCGGGGAGGATGTCGGAGGTCGCCAGGTAGAGCAGGAAGCCGGCGAAGAACCCGAGGTAGAGGCCGAGCAGGTGCTCGGGGATGGTGAACAGCAGGGTGATCCCGGCGCCGGTCACCGGGGCGAGCGCGTCCGCCGCCAGCAGGGTCAGCGCCCGCCGCCGGTCGTTCCCGTACAGCCGGGTGATCGTGTAGGTGTTGAACCCGTCGGCGAAGTCGTGGGCGACCACGGCGATGGCGACCACCGTGCCGACCGTGCCGCCGGCCTGGAAGGCCGCGCCGATCGCGAAGCCGTCCATCACGCTGTGGCCGACCAGCGCCAGGGCGGCCGTCAGACCGATGCCCTGCTGCCCGTCCCGCCGTTCGTGGACATGGCCGTGCGGGTGGGCGTGGGCGGGCTGATGGCCGTGGGTGTGTTCGGCGTACTCGTCCTCGTGGCCGCGGTGGATGGCGACCGCCCGCTCCACGATGTGGATGGCGAGGAACCCGGCCGCGAACATCAGCAGCGCCTGCGGGACGCCGTGGATCTCCTCGGGTGCCTGGTGCAGCGCCTCCGGCAGCAGGTCGAAGGCGACCACGCCGAGCATCAGCCCCGCTGCGAAGCCGAGCACCAGATGGCGCCGGTCACCGGTGTGCTGGGCGACGTACCCGCCGATCAGCGTCATCAGGAACGCCCCGGCGGCGACCAGGATCGCGGTCACCCGACCTCCCCCCTACCGGGCGGTCTGCCCATCCCGTCTCCCCCGTGTCACGCCCGTCACCGGGCCGATCACCCGACCGGTGCCGGGCGCCCGTGCGGGCCGCCGTCCGCGACACCGCCACCCGGCCGGGCCCCGGCCGCACCGGACCCCGCGCCCCCAGCCTCGGGCCCGCCCCGCCGGTCCGCCCGCCGAGCGGGCCGTCGGGGTGACCGCCACGAACCGGGTGCGGGGGCGGGGCGGCCGGCCCTCGCGCCGCTCAGAGGCCGGCGGCGAGGGACTGGCCCAGGTGGCTGTGCGCGAGTTCGCGAACGCCGTCGCCGTCGACCAGGTGGATGTGCTGGTGGCCCTCCTCGCCGGTCAGGTCGAGGGCCGCGTCGGTGAACCGGCCGGTGGTCAGTCGCAGGCCCCGTTCGGCGGCCTCCTCCCGGACGGCCTCCGCCAGCGTCCGGATCTCCTCCTCCGCCACCGGCTCCTCGCCCCGGGAGGCCCAGACCACCCAGCGCCCGGGCAGCGCACTGCCCGGCGGGCCCTCCCCCGTGGCGACCAGCCCGGCCGGGCCGCGCAGCCGCACGCTCCACTGGGCCAGCCCGCCCCGGGTGAGCAGCTCGCGGACCAGCTGCGCGAACTCGTTCGCCGAGAGGTCCGGCGCCGTGGGCACCGCGGCGCCCGCCAGTGCGGCGGGCTCGACGCCGGCCCGGGCGTACGGGTCGGGGGTGACGGCCGCGCCGAGCTGGCGCAGCCGGACCAGGGCCTCGTCCTGTTCGGAGTCCGCGTAGACGCCTTCGCCGTCGTGCTCCTCGTAGGGCGCGGCGGGCGGCAGCAGCCTGGTCCGGGCCAGCGCGTCCCGGTCCGCGTCGACGCTGACCAGGCAGAGCGGCTCGGCGCCCGGCTCGCGCAGCCAGCCGTTGAGCACCACCCCGGCCAGTATCTGGTCGGTGTCCACGGCGTCGGCCGCCTGCAGCGCGCGCAGCGCGAGGCGGGCGACCAGCCGCAGGTAGTCGGTGGCCCGGTCGGCCGGCGGGCGCGGTACCGGGAGGATGTCGCCGTCCGGGCCGAGCCGGTAGCCGGCCAGGGAGGGCACCAGGTCCAGCGGGGGCAGGTCGAGGTCGAGCACGGCGGTCCGGGTGAGCGGGCGGAAGACGGCCCGGCAGGGCGCGGGCAGGTCCTGGGTGGCGGTCTCGGCGGCGGCCAGCGCCCGCTCCAGCAGCGACTCCACGGCCGCGGGCTCCGCCAGCCGGTACGCCCGCCGGCACTCCTCCAGGCTCTGGTTGTACTCCTGTACCGCGCGTGCCCGGGCGCGCTCCGCCTCCTCGTGGGCGCGCCGGGACTCGTCCGCGGCCGAGTTGACGGTCTCCGCCTGCCGGGTGCGCCACCCCCGCAGATCCCGCTGGTGGGCCAGCCGGGCCTTGGCCAGCTCGCGCTGGTAGCCGGAGTCCAGCAGCCGGCGGGACGGTGGGGCGTCCGGGTCGGCGGCGGGCGGCTCGGCGGGTGCGTAGTCCGCCCAGCGCGGTTCGGCCTCCTCCTCGTCCGGCTCGGCGCCGTCCACCGTGTAGGGGCGCGGCTCGTAGCGGCGCAGCTGGCTCTCGAAGTCCATGGCGGAGACCGGCAGCGCCGCCCGGCGCAGCAGGCCGGCGAGCCGTTCGTGCTCGGCCTGGACGGTGACCGTGCGGTGGTGGGTCAGCGCGGCGGCCCGGGCGTGGGCCGCGACCGACTCGTCGCCGCCCGGGTCGGACGGGCCGTCACCCGCAGCGCCGTCCCGGGCTCCGCTCGGCCCGGCCGCCGGTCCGCCCTCCGGCCCGTCCGCGCCGAGGTCGCGGAAGACCGAGGCCAGGAAGCCCGGTTGGGGGACCGTGGCAGTACCGTCGGGCTGGCCGTCTGCTGAGTACTGCATCGGTGGTCGTTCCCCCATGCTCGTCCGGCGCCTGCCCGGGGCGGCGGGCGACCGCGCGGCCCGCCCCTGCTGGACATTGTCCACCGAACGGGCGCACCGGTCAGCCAAGCCTCTCAGTTGGTCCGGGTGTTGGTCAGGTGCAGGCCGATGTAGCCGACATAGATCCGGCCACTGCCCGAGCAGTCGTCGAGGTAGTGCAGCCTGGGAGCCGTGCGGCCGCCGCCGATCCGCAGGTGCGCCCCCATGAACGCGCGCCGGGAGGCGTCCACGCATTCCGGTACCGGCAGCATCCGCTCGCGCTTCCACTTGGTGTGGCTGAACACCGTCTGGGACTCCCCCCGCACGGCCTTGCGGGGCGGGAAGCGGTGGCAGCCGGCCGGGGTGCGCTCGCACCACTGCTTGAAGTCGCCGCCGGCCTCGCCGCGGACCGCCGCCTCGGCGTACTCCTGAAGGGCGGTCAGGCCGTCCCAGGTGAGCCTGGCCCAGCCCGCCCCGGCGCACTGCAGTTCGTCGAGGGCGAGCGCGCTCTTCTGGTCCCCGGTGAAGGTGAGCAGCGGGAACTCGCCCAGTCTGGTCATCAGCTCGGTGAAGGTGTCGGGGGTCTCGGGCAGCCCGTCGGCGCCCTCCGCGGCCCGGCTGCTCCGACTTCCCCGGTCGGCATGGTCGGCCGCGACCGAGGGCCCGGCCGTGCCGCCGGGGCCGGAGCAGAGCCGGTTGGCCAGCCCGCGGACCTGGGTGCCGACGTGGCGCAGCCCGCCGCCCGGCTCCTCGCCGGGGGTCGGCAGCAGGCGCCCGCGGCGGCGCGAGCGGCGCAGACTGAGCCGGACCCGCTCCAGCTCGTCGGCCCTGGCCTGCTGCTCGGCGTGGTCCTGCCGCTCCTCGTGGGCGCGCGCCGCCAGCTCGGCCCGGGTGTCGTCGTCGGCCGGGCTGGTACCGGGACGGGCCTGGGGCGAGGGCACCCGCAGGACGGGGACGGCGGCGAGCGGCGCGGGCAGCGGCTGCTCGGCGGCGATCCGGCGCGGCTCGCGGGCCAGCAGCCCGGCCGCGCGGCGGATGTCCTCCTCGATCCGGTGGCGGGCCAGCACCGGGTGCCGGACGCCGTCCTGCCGGGAGGCCGGGTCGACCTCGGGCAGGTAGGTGCGGACGGCGCCGCCGTAGACGCTGTGGTACTCCAGCGCGACGTTGAACTCCGTGCGGGCGCCCGGGTCCAGGACGTAGGCGGTGGCGAGGCCGGGCAGCTGCTGGCAGAGCGGGCGGACCACCTCGGCGACCCATTCGTCCAGCCCGAGGTGGACCGGGACGCTGGCGACCACGGTAGGCAGCCGGCGCTCCGGGTCGCAGAGCTCGTCGATGAGGCCGTCGACCTCGCCGGCGGTCAGGACGCGCGGTGCGAGGTGCACGGCGGCCGGCCCGTCGGTGGCGTCGAGCAGCGGCAGCAGGGTGCGGGCGAGCTCGGGCACCGGCACCCGGCAGGGGGTCCGTACGCCGCTGCCGGTGGTGTGCGTCTCGGCCTCCAACCGGACCCAGGTGGGGCCCTCGGCGCCGGTCGCTATGGTGAGCGTGAGCTGGTGGGTGCCGTGCGGGGCCGGGGTGCGCAGCCGGCGGCGGTCGTAGCGGCCGGTGTCGGGGCCGCCGCGCAGCGGGCCCTGGTCGCGGTCGAGCAGGACGCGGTCGCCGAGCCGCAGGCGCTCGGCCGGGGCGTCGGGGCCGAATGGCTCCGGAGGACCGGGCGGGGGCTCCTCGCAGCCCTCCTGTTTCAGCCAGGCGCCGAGCCGCTGGTCGGCCAGGGCGACGGCGTCGACGTGTGGGAGCGCCGTGGTGACGGTCATCCGATAAGGCGTCGCGGGGCCCCGGGGGCCGGGTAGGCCGGCGTGGGCGGGCGACGGGGAGCGGTCTGAGGTCATGCGCATACCTCCGTGGTGCGGGGTGGGGTCTGTCGTCCTCCATCGATGGGTTATTCGTCCGGTTCGGCCGGATCCTTGCCCAGGAAACGCCGTGGCCCGGAGAGGAAGTTCCGACTCCGGGCCACGTCAATACGTTCGAGTGAATCTGCTCAAGCCGGACACCCTGGCGGCCCGCCATCTGCATAGGCCGCCGCCGGGGGCGCGGCCGGGCGTCCCGGCGGCTCAGCCGTCGCCGTGCTCGGCGCCGCTGCGGCTCCACGCCGGTTCCGCCACCGGCACGGCCAGCGGGCAGCCCTCCGGGCTGTCGTAGGAGGCGATCAGCACCACCGGTTCGACGCCCAGGTTGCGGCCGATGTGGACGTGCACCGGCCCGGCCTCCTCGACCAGGGAGTCCCCGGCCCGGCTGACCTCCACCCGGCCGTCGTGCAGGGTGCGCGTCAGCGTCCCGGAGAGCACCACCACGTCGACCCGGCCCGGGTGGTAGTGCCAGCCGGTGCTGGCCCCCGGGGGCAGGGTGATGGTCTGGACGACGGGCATCGCGGCTCGGCTTCCTGGTCGGCGGTCGGCCCAGGCTAGGCAGCCGCGGCGGGCCCCGACACGGCTGGGCACCGAACTGTCCGAAAGAATGTCCGAAACCCCGGGCCGGTGCGGGCACCTGTGCGGATGCCGACCGCGCACCGTTCAGACCGGCACCTCGACGTACGTCCGCCCGGCCGCCACCGCAACCGCGGTACCGCCGGTCGCCTCGGCCAGCCAGGTGTGGAAGGCCGCCACCCCGGGCTCCGGCACGCCGACCTCGATCCGCACCCCGGCCGCCTCGTACGCCAGGTCGCTCACGGTGTACCCGGCCGCCCGCAGGTCGTTCTCGACCCGCCCGGCCCTGGTGTGGCCGGCCGTCACGGCGAGCAGCGCCACCGGCCGCCGCTCCACCAGCCCGACCTCGTCCACCGCCTCCGACACCGCGCTCCCGTACGCCCGCACCAGGCCGCCGGCGCCGAGCTTGATCCCGCCGAAGTACCTGGTCACCACGGCCGCGGTGTCGGTCAGCCCACGCCGGCGCAGCACCTCCAGCATCGGGACACCGGCCGTGCCGCCCGGTTCGCCGTCGTCGCTGGAGCGCTCGCGGCGCTGCTCGTCGCCGACCACGAAGGCGGTGCAGTTGTGCCGGGCGTCCCAGTACTGCTTGCGGATGCCCGCGATGAAGGCCTGCGCCTCGTCCTCGTCGGCGACCCGGGCGAGGTGGCAGATGAACCGGGACTTCTTGATCTCGATCTCGTGGCTGCCCGCGCGCCGGATGGTGAGGTACTGCCTGGGGGTCGGCTCCGGCGTGGCGGACATGGCGCGGCGGTTCTCCCGGAAGGACGGCGAAGGCTGGCGGGGCCGGGACGATCCGTCCCGGCCCCGCCAGCCTAACCCTCGGTCAACGGCCGGCCAGCGCGTCCAGCTGCGCACGGTCCAGGCCGGTCAGCGCGGTCACCTCGGCCGGGTCGACGGCCCCGCAGTCCAGCCCGCGCAGCACGTAGCCGCTGAGCGCCCGGGCGGTCGCGGGCTCGTCCATCACGTCGCCGCCCGCCTTGGCGACATACGCGGCCAGCCGGGCGGCAGCGGACCCCAGGCCCTCCCGGTAGAAGGCGTAGACGGCCGCGTAGCGGGTCGGCAGGTGCGCCGGGTGCATGTCCCAGCCCTGGTAGTAGGCACGGGCCAGCGAACGGCGGACCAGGTCGTGGTGCAACTTCCAGGCGGCGTGCACCTGCTCGGTGGAGCCGGTCGGGATGACGTTGGTGGAGCCGTCGGAGAGCCGGACACCGGTGCCGGCCGCGGCCACCTGCATGACCGCCTTGGCGTGGTCGGCGACCGGGTGGTCCATGCTCTGGTAGGCCGCGCTGACCCCGCAGGAGGCGCTGTAGTCGAAGGTGCCGTAGTGCAGGCCGGTGGCCCGGCCCTCGGCGGCCTCGATCATCCGGGCGACGGTGGCCCGGCCGTCGGGGCCCAGGATGGCCTGGGTGGTCTCGATCTGGATCTCGAAGCCGATCCGCCCGGCCGGAAGCCCGGCGCCGCGCTCGAAGTCCTCCAGCAGCCGGACCAGGGCGGTGACCTGCTCGGCGTAGGTCACCTTGGGCAGGGTGAGCACCAGGCCCTCGGGCAGGCCGCCGGCCTGCAGCAGGGTCGCCAGGAAGAGCTCCAGGGTGCGGATGCCGCGATCGCGGACCGCCGCCTCCATGCACTTGATCCGGATGCCGATGTACGGCGGAGCACTGCCGTCGGCCACCGCGGCGGCGACCAGCTCGGCGGCCCGGACGGCGGCCGCGTCCTCCTCGGCGTCGGGGCGCGGGCCGTAGCCGTCCTCGAAGTCGATGCGCAGGTCCTCGATCGGCTCGCGCTCCAGCTTGGCGCGGACCCGGGCGTGCACGTCGGCGAGCAGCGCGTCGTCCGCCACGCCGAGCGCGCGGGCCAGCTCGGCCGGGGTGCCGGCGTGGGTGTCGAAGGCCTCCAGGGCCTGCCGGCCCCACTCGCGCACGGTGTCGGCGGCGAAGGCGTCGGCCGGGACGTAGACGGTGTGGACCGGCTGGCGGGTGCCGGAGTCGCCGGGGTAGCGGCGGGCCAGGTCGGCGTCGACCGGCGCGAGGAGCGCGTCCACCGCGGCACGGGCGGCGCCTGAGAACGCGGCTCCGCCCGTCGGCCCGCTGCCGTCCGCCTCGACCTGCGACATCCGTACTCCTCCGCGCCGTGCCGGTCCGTGCCGGACCAGCGCTTCAACAGTTTGTTGAGGCGAAGGTAGCCCCGCCGGGATCGGGCGTCAATGGCCGACCGAGCGGTGGACCGGCCGAACGGCCCCGTCGGGTCAGTCCCTCCCGGCGGAGACGTAGCGGTCGCGCAGCTCCGGGAACAGCTCGGCGACGTCCTTCGGGTTCACCGAGCCGTCCGGGAGGGTGCCGGCCATGCCGTACTCCTTGGTCAGCCAGGCGGCGAGGCGCTGCGGGTCCGGGTGGTTGTCGAAGGTGTCGATGTAGCTCACCAGCGCCTCGAAGCAGAGGTCGGCGTCCAGCCGCGCCCGCGCGGGAGCCTCCAGGCCCTCCACCGCGCCCCGGTCCGCGGGCTCCTCCTCGCGGTCGGGCTCCCCGGCGTGGTCGGCGTACGACTCCTCGCGGGACGGCGGGACGGGCAGCGGGGCCTGCACGGTGGCAGGGGCGGAGGCGGCGGCGACCGTCGCGACGGCGACCGGGGCCGGCGGCGCGGTGGTCACCCGCGGCGGCTTGAACCAAGGCGAGGCCTGGCCCGGGACCCGGCCGGCGGCGCCGTCGTCCGGCTGGCCGACGGTCCGCACCGGCCGCTCGGTCCAGACGTTCAGCTCCTCGTGGAGCACCGGCGGAGCCTGCTCGGCGGCGCCCGCCGGCTCGTGCTCGGCGCGCCGACGCACCGCGGCGAGCTTGGCCAGCATCGGCACCGCCACGTCGGGGGCCACCGCCGCGGGCGCGGGCTGGGCCGGTTCGGGCTGGGCCGGGGCCGACTGGGCGGACACAGGCTGGGCGGACACGGTCTGGACGGGCACGGGCTGAGCCGACGCGGGCTGGACGAACACCGGCCGCGCAGCCGCGGGGACGGGCTCCGCGGTGGCCGACACCCCGGCGGTCGGCGCTATCGCCACCGCGGCGGCATCGGCCTCCCGCAGCTCCGCGGCCGCCCGGGACTCCGCCACCGTGCGCGCCTCGTCGTCCAACCGGTCCAGCACCGACGGGTCCAGCGGCACGCCGTACTTGGCCAGCTTCAGCGGCAGCAGCGCCTGGATCGGCGCCGAGCGCCGCCAGCCGCGCCCGTAGCGGAAGCGCAGCTGCGCCCGGTACACCAGGCGGTTCTGCTCCAGCCGGACGACCTCGTCGTAGGAGCGCAGCTCCCAGAGCTTCATCCGCCGCCAGAGCCGGAAGGTCGGCACCGGGGACAGCAGCCAGCGCATCATCCGGACCGACTCCATGTGCCGGTCCGCCGTGATCGCGGCGATCCGGCCGACGGCGTGCCGGGAGGCCTCCACGACCACCACGAAGAGCACCGGGATGACCGCGTGCATGCCCATCCCGAGCGGGTCGCCCCAGGAGGCCGCCGCGTTGAAGGCGATCGTGGCGACCGTCAGCAGCCAGGCGGTCTGCCGCAGCAGCGGGAAGGGGATCCGCAGCCAGGTCAGCACCAGGTCCAGCGCCAGCAGGACGACGATGCCCGCGTCCACACCGATCGGGAAGGCGTAGGAGAAGGCGCCGAACCCCTTCTCGACGGCCAGGTCCCGCACCGCGTTGTACGAACCCGCGAAGCCGATGGCCGAGATGAGGAACGCGCCGGCCGCGACCAGGCCGAGCAGGCCGCGGTGGGCCTTGGTGAGTGATGGGCGTGCCATTACGTCTATCAACCCCTGGGTGTCGGCTGCTGCCGTACGCTGCCTCGGCTGCCGATTCCCGCTTGTCGGGGCCCCGGACGGCTGAGCGACCTCCGGGCTCGGCCCATCGGAGTTTACTCGTACACCTGTTTCAGCGTTCTCGCAGCCCGGGGTGTCACCGCACGGCGCCCGCGGGTGCCGTGACCAGGCGATCCTCCGCCCGCGGGCGGAGACCCCGAACCCGCCCCGACGGGGCCGGACAGGGGCCCGCGGGAACCGGACGCGATGTCAGCCGACCTGCTGCGCCGTCCCGTTGAGGTAGGCCAGCACCGCCATCACCCGGCGGTTCGCGTCCTCGGCGGGGGCGAGTTCGAGTTTGGTGAAGATATTGGCGATGTGCTTGGCCACCGCGCCGTCGCTCACCACCAGCCGGGCCGCGATCGCCGAGTTGGAGCAGCCCTCCGCCATCAGCTCCAGGACCTCGCGCTCGCGCGGCGACAGCCGCTGCAGCGGGCCCGGGCGGCGGGCGGTGCTCTGCATCAGCTTCGCGATCACGTCCGGGTCCATCGCCGTACCGCCGGCCGCCACCCGCCGCACCGCGTCGATGAACTGGTCGGCGTTGAACACCCGGTCCTTGAGCAGGTACCCGATCCCGCCGGTGCCGTCCGCCAGCAGCTCCCGCGCGTAGAGCTGCTGGACGTGCTGCGACAGCACCAGCACGGGCAGGCCCGGGATCTGCCGCCGCGCCTGGAGTGCGGCCTGCAGTCCCTCGTCGGTGAGCGTCGGAGGCAGCCGGACGTCGACCACGGCGACGTCCGGACGGTGCGTCAGCAGCGCCTCCTGCAGTTCCGGGCCGGTCTCGACCGCGGCGGCGATGGTGAAGCCGTGTGCCTCCAGCAGCCGGATCAGGCCTTCGCGAAGGAGGTAGAGATCCTCGGCGAGGACAACTCGCACGGCAGCTCCAGGGTGATGGTGGTCGGACCGCCCGACGTGCTGTCGATGGCGAGGACACCGTCGAAGGTACCCAATCGCCGCTCGATCCCGCGCAGACCGGTCCCCCGGGTGGGGTCCGCCACTCCGACACCGTCGTCCGTCACCGTGATCCGCAGCGTGCCGGCCCGGTAGAGGATGTCGACCCAGACCTGCTCCGCGCCCGAGTGCTTGGCCGCGTTGGCCAGCAGCTCGCAGATGCTGAAGTAGGCGGCGGCCTCCACCGGCGCCGCCGGGCGGTCCGGCAGGCTCACGCACACCTCCGTCGGCAGCGCGCTGTCCAGCGCCAGCGCCCGGACGGCGTCGCCCAGGCCGCGCTCGGCGAGCACCGGCGGGTGGATGCCGCGGACCAGGTCGCGCAGCTCCTGCAGCGCCCGGGCCGAGGACTGCCGCGCCTCGGAGAGGAGTTCGCGGGCGGCCGCCGGGTCGCTGTCCATCAGGTGCTCGATGGTGCCCAGGGTCATTCCGATCGCCACCAGCCGGGCCTGGGCCCCGTCGTGCAGGTCCCGCTCGATCCGCCGCAGCTCGGCCGCCTGGTTGCCGACCGCGTCCGCCCGGGTCTCGGTCAGCTCCGCCACCCGCTTGGTCAGCTGGGCGTGCGAGGCCCGGCCGTCCCGGTCCAGCACCCGGCGCGCCAGCTCCAGGTAGGCGCGCATCGCGAACGGCGCGAGCGCCACCCCGAGGGCCATCAGGGCCAGGCCCAGTACCACCGAGAGCAGGACCGCCACGGCGCCCGACTCGATGACGCCGTACGTCCGGTACTCCACCGGGGCCGAGAGCGCGTAGACCGCGCCGCCCACCAGCAGCGCGGCCGACGGCCCCGCCAGGGCCACCACCGCGACCGGGTTGACCAGCAGCCACAGGACCTCGGAACGGGTCGCCCCGTCCCGGGCGCCCCAGTGCAGCAGCTGCGCGAGCCGCGCGACGGAGTGGGAGCGGTGGTAGGAGTACCCGGTCCACCAGTGCCCGCGCTCGTCCGCCTCCAGGGCCGGCCGGGGGGTGTACTCGACGGGCAGCCGGACGCCGTACCAGCGCTCGAGCCGGGAACGCGTGCGCCCGGCGACCCGGCGCACGAAGAACCCGGCCATCGTCAGCCCGGCCACCGACGCCGCCAGCAGCGCCACCAGCGTCCCCGGGTAGTAGCGATCCAGGGCCGAGGCGACCGCCGCCCCGCCGAGGAGAGCCGCGAGGACCGGCATCGTGGTGGCAGGCACGGTTCCCAGCACCAGCAGCGCCAGCCGCCCCAGAGCCCGGACGCTGGAGGCGATGGCAGCCTCGGTCTGGGCGCGCACCGCCGCGCCACTCGTGCGACTCGCTGCTTCCACGGGTAACTCCTGATGCCGATACCGGTTGTCCTACGCCAGTGTTGCCTGCACCCGCCCTCGACGGCACTGGCCGTCCCACCCCGATTCCGGGGTGGACCTAGCACCACCCCGCGCACGATCCCGCGCGCAATCCCGCGCACCGCCCAGCCATCCGGCGGCCGGCCTGCGCGAACGCCCGCGAATGAAAAGGGACAAACGCAAAGAACCCCCACCCGGAATCGGGTGGGGGTTCTTCGGAATGATTGTTCGGCGGCGTCCTACTCTCCCACAGGGTCCCCCCTGCA
>NZ_JBHVUV010000057.1:0-27772 GCF_042883905.1 Kitasatospora sp. NPDC058170 | reverse complement strand
GGGAGGTGCCCCCACCGCAGTGGCTCCCTCCTCCGCCTTGCGATGCACGCACCCGAACGCCGCCAAGCCCGCCCTCCGGGCGAACGACGGGAGTTTGAAGACGGACCCTAGGTCGTGCCCGCGGGAGGGCGGTCTGCACCATGCGGTGCAGACCGCCCTCCCGCCCCCGCGAACGCCGCACGGACAGCATCCGTGCCGAGGTTCACCGCCGGGCACGGGGCCCACGACCCCGGGGGCTAGAATCGCCGCTTCGTTCCAGCAGGGGGAGTTGCCGGTCATGAGCCACCGTCCGTACACGGCCGAGGAGATCTGGCAGGCGGCCGACCTCCCTGCCCGCCGGCTCGCCGGGGTGGCGCTCAACCCCTCCGCACCGACGGGCGTGCTGCTCCGGCTGCTCGCGTGCGACTCGGCTGCCGTACGGATGACCCTCTGCCGGGACCGGGACCTCCCGCGGGAGGTGGTCGACGCGGTGCTCACCCACCCCGACGCCCGCACCCGGCGCTTCCTTGCCGCCAACCCGCACGTCGACCCCGCCCAGCGCGCCCGCCTGGTGGAGGATCCGCACTGGCTCGTCCGCGCCTGGCTCGGCGCGGGGCCCGGCTACGGGCACGGGCGCAGCGAGCTCCCGGAGCACACGGTGGTCAGGATGCTGACGACCTACGACCAGGAGTACCTCGGCACGCTCTACCGGCAGGTCCCCAGGTCGGCGCGCTGGACGTTTCCGTCGCACCCGGAGCCGAAGGTCAGGGCCTACGCCTTCACCTGGTGGTCGGAGCTGACCGCGCCGGAGCAGTCGGCCCTGCTCGCGGATCCGGACAAGGAGGTACGCGAACGCGCTCTGCGGATGGGGAGGGACCTCGACCCCGCGTACGTCGAGCGCGAGCTCCCGGACCGGCCCTGCCACGCCCGGACGCACCTGCTGATGCACGGAGCGCTCTCCCGCCGCGTGGTGGAGCGGGTCCTGGCCGCGCCGGCGGGACGCGAGGACCTGGCGATGATCGCCGGCAACCCGAGCCTCCCGCTCGATGTCCTGGCGCTGCTCACCCGCGATCCGGATCCGCAGGTGCGCGAGACGGCCGCGGGCCGACCGGAGCTGACGGCGCAGCAGCGGCGGGAGCTCGCCGAGGACCCCCACCCGGCGGTCCGGACCCGGATCTCCCTGCATCCGGCGCTCACCGAGGAGGAGCGGGCCGCCATCGACTACCGAGTCGACTCGGATCAGACCTTCGGCCGCTCCGACACCCCCGCCTCGCTGTACGACGCGGCGAAGTCCCGCCGCCGCGCCCTCAGCAGCCACCCCGTGCTTCGCCGCGAGGCGGCCTGCGACCCCGCCCTGCCGCCGGACCTCGTGGCGCGCCTGTCCGGTGACCCGGACCTCGGGGTGCGGGTCCTGCTCGCCCAGAACCACCCCCAGGCCCCGGCGGACCTGCTGCTTCGCAGCTTCCTGGAGTACACCGGCCGCGAACGGTGGCACTTGACGACCCGTCCGAACTTCCCCCGGACCGAACTCGCGGGCCACGCCGAAGCCGCCGACCCGATGGTCCGACGGCTCACCCTCCTCGATCCGCAGGCCCCTCCGGCCACCGTCGACCGGCTGTCCGCCGACTCCGACCCGGACGTACGGGCCGACGCCGCCCGCCACCCGCGCCTGCCGCCACGGCGGCTCACCGAACTCCTCGACGACGGGGAACTCGCACATGAGGCCGCCGCCAACCCGGCCCTGCCGCCGCCGGTGATGCACCGCCTGGTGGCGGCACTCGACGACCGGTCGCGCCCGGCCTCCCGGACGCCGTCCGCCACCGGGCTCGACGGCCCTGACGCGGCACTAGGCCGACCGGACGGGACCTAGCCGCCGCCCATCCCGCCCTGGCCGGCGACGATCGTCAGGTTCAGTCCGGCCACTGCCCGGGCCAGGCCCGGGGCCCGGTCGGTGAGCCGGTCGGTGAGTGCTTCGATCCGTCGGGCGTGGGCTTTGCGGTCGTGGCGGGAGAGCACGAGGCGCAGGTGGCCGTGGGCGGCGAGCGCCGCCAGGGCCGCGTCGGCGAAGGACGCCTGGGCGACGGGCGTGTCGGCGCGGACGAGTTCGGCCACCCGTGCCTGCAGGTCCAGGGCCTCGTGCGGATCGTTGAGCGCCACCGGCCGGTACGGCACGACGGGGCCGTGCGGGTCGCGGTCGGCCATGGTCGTGACGCCGAGCGCCGTGAGCAGATCCTCGACGGCCTCCAGCGTGTCGTCGCGATTGCGCCTGATCCACGACTTCCAGGTGCGGGGCCGGTCGCCGAGCTCGGCGAGCAGCGCATCCAGGACGCGGTCCCCGGTGGGGTCCGCCCGGGTGACCCGGACCCGGCCGCTCCCGTCCTCGGCGGCGGCGCCCCGGTACGCGAGCTCGGCCAGGGCGCCGGCGCGCACCAGGTAGCCGGCGCGGGTGCGGTCCTGCAGCGACTGGGCCCGGGTGTCGAAGGCCAGCAGGTAGGAGGCCAGATGAAGTCCACGGCTCATGCCACCGACGATACGGCGCGCCTCCCCGCCCGCCGTCAACCCACGGGACCAACTCGCCCTCCGCCCGAAGAGGTACCGGACCTGCCCCGGCCCGCGGTTCGGGTCCGTTCCGTCTTTGTCTTCTCAGCTTCTCAGCGCAGCTGCTCGGCCAGTCCGACGATGATGCCCTCCGGGCCACGGAGGTAGCAGAGCAGGTAGCTGTCCTCGAACCTGGCGATCTCGCCGACGAGTTCGGCGCCGTGGGGGCGCAGCCGGGCAAGGGTGTCCTCAAGGTCGTCGACGGCGAACATGACGCGGTGCGTGCCCAGGATGTTGTGCGGCCGGTCGCGCGGTCCGGCGCTGACCGCCGCGGGGCTGCGGTACTTCGCCAGCTCGAGCCGGCTGTGGCCGTCCGGGGTCCGGACCATCGCGATGTCGCAGCGGACGCCGTCGAGTCCGGTGCACTGGTCGGCGACGAGGCCCTCGACCTGCGTCCTGCCCTCCAGCTCCATGCCGAGTTCCACGAAGAACGCGATGGCGGCGTCCAGGTCCTCGACGACGATGCCGACGTTGTCCATCCGCTGAATCGCCATACCGGTTTCTCCCTCTTCCTCTTCTTCCCCGGGCGGCCGGTGGTGGCCGCTGATGTCCCCGGGACGGAGCCGGTGCCACGTTCTCGACATCCTCTCCCGGCCGCCACCGGTGCGCCGGTCCGGCAGCCTGTCCGCCCGCGCCGCCCCTCGCCCGCGGACCTCCGGCCGGGCCGGGAAATCCGGGCGTTCCACTTCCGTCCGAGCCCCACCGGGCCCGACCATGGACCGCGGGAAAACCACCGACAGGACGGTGCCCTCCCGCACAGTTGGAGCGCTCCGGCCGCACAGGACAGGACCACGATGCCCCTGATCGCCCCCGCGCCTCCCAGCAAGGGAGCGCCCGCCGCACTCGCAGTGGCCGCGCTGCTGCTCACCCTGGCCGGCCTCTACCTGTTGCCGTGGTGGCCCTCCGGCTACCCGGACTCGACCTTCCTGGAGTTCCGTCAGGAGTACGAGAACGAGCCCGCCCTGCAATCGCCCTGGTGGAACGTCATCTACGTCAGCTGGTTCCAGTACGGGTACCTCGTGCAGACCGCCTCGGTGCTCGTCCTGCCGTTCACCGTGGTGCGGGACGACCGCTGGCACTGGCTGTCGCTGCTGGCCGTGCTCACCTGCGGATGGCAGCTGGTCGGTGTCCTCGGCAGCACCATCTTCCACACCACCCCCGCCCCCTTCCTGGGCCCGCTCGCCGGGATCCTCGCGCTGGTCGGCTGGCTCCTCGCCCGCCGCAGGGCGCCCCGCGCCGCGTAGGCCGCCCGCCCGCCCGCCCGCCCGCCGGCCCAGTCCTTGCCTCACATATCGATATTCGATAGATTCCCATCGCGGATCGATAGAGGGATGGGTCATGGGAAAGCTGACAGTGCGCGCGCTGCGCGCCGTGCTCGCGGTGGTGCTCACCGGCACCGTGTTCGTGCAGGCATTGATGGTGTGGGTGTTGGCCAGCGGGAGCGATCCCGAGGACGGGTCGCTCCCGCTGACCTCGTTCCGCGTGATCGCGCTCCTGGGCATGGTGTCGGCCCAGGTCGCCGTGGTCTGCGTGTGGCGGCTGGTGTCGATGGTGCGACGCGGGACCGTGTTCTCCCACGCCGCCTTCCGGTACGTGGACGCCGTGATCGGCGCGATCGTCGCGGTTGCCCTCCTGTGGTTCGCGGTCACGGTCCTCAACGCACCGGGCCAGCGGGAGGACCCGGGCGTCACCGTCATCATGGGCGGGATCGGCGTGGCCATCCTGGGGGTCGCGCTCATCGTGCTCGTGCTGCGGATGCTGCTCGCCCAGGCCGTCGCCCGCGACGTCGAAGCGGCGCAGATGCAGGCCGAGTTGGACGAGGTGGTCTGATGCCGATCGCCGTCGACATCGACGTGATGCTGGCCAGGCGGAAGATGTCCGTGGGCGACCTCGCGGACCGGATAGGGATCACGCCCGCCAACCTGGCGGTACTCAAGAACGGCCGCGCCAAGGCGGTGCGCTTCACGACGCTCGCCGCGCTCTGCGAGGTGCTCGAATGCCAGCCCGGCGACCTGCTTCGCTGGGAGGCCGAGGACACCCCGGGCGAATGAACCGTGCCGTGCAGGCTGTTCCCGAAACCAGCCGGCCCCCTCGGTACCGAGCCTCCTACGCCTGACGCGTCGCCTTCGCCGCCGCCGCCGCCGCTCCGAGCGCTCCGAGCGCGTCGATCACGGCGTCGAGGGGCCTGGCCGCCTCGGCCGCCGCCCGGTCCGGATCGCCGGAGCGGATCGCCTCGTACAGGCCCCGATGCAGGTGGACCGGCGGTTCGGGCACGTCTCCGAGGGCGTTCGAGCGCCGCAGGCTCTCGGCCACCGCACTGGCCAGACCCTGGTACAGCTCGATCAGGACGACGTTGTGCGAAGCCTCCACCACCGCGCGGTGGAAGGCGACTCCGGCCGCCACCCGGTCGGCCTCCCCGTCCCCGTCCCCGTCCCCGTCGCCAGCGCCGTCGCCGTGGAGCCGGTGCCAGGCCTCGGCGAGCCGGTCCAGGTCCTCGGGTGTGCGACGCACAGCCGCCGCCCGCGCCGCCTCCACCTCCAGGGCCCGGCGCGCGGCAAGGATCTCGCCCAGGTCCACCGCGCCGAAGCGCCGCCGCAGGATGCCCTCCGTGTCGGTGCGCGCCCGCACGTAGACGCCGTCCCCGTGCCGGATCTCCAGCACGCCGGCGTGGGCCAGCGCCCGAACTGCCTCGCGCATCGTGTTCCTGGCCACGCCGAGTCGTTCCATCAGCGCCGGCTCCGGCGGGATGCGGTCGCCCACCCCCCAGCGCCCGGAGGCGATCTCCTCCAGCACGGCCTCCGCGATCTGCTCGACGCGGGAACTCGATCCGACCTTCAACATCTGCTCTCCGAGACCACTGGACGGTCAATGATTGACCGTCTGACGGGTGACATGATTCCCTTCCCGGCATGGATCTCGCAACCCGGGCAACTCCCCTGGCCACCACCACCGTTCACCGCGCCGGACGCCTCCGGACCGGCGGTGCCGAGCTGAGCTGGCACGCGGACCGGACCACGACGCCGGTGGTGTTCGTCCACGGCTCCTTCGACGACCACACCAGCTGGGACGGCGTCGTCCCGCTGCTCCCGCCGGGCGTCACAGCCGTCCGCTACGACCGGCGCGGCCACTCCGGCAGCAGCGCGCCGGGCCGGACCGTCATCCACGAGCACGTCGGCGATCTGGTCTCGGTGATCACCGAACTCTCCGGCGGCAGCGCCCACGTGGTCGGCCACTCCTACGGCGCCCTCGTCTCACTCATGGCCGCTGTTCGCCACCCGGAACTGGTCCGCAGCGTGCTGGTCCACGAGCCGCCCGCCTTCCCCCTGCTCACCGGCGACCCGGTCGGCGAGCCGATGCGCGACGCGGCCCGGGCACACGTCATCACGGTGGCCGAGCACATCGAGGCGGGCCGCACCGAGGACGCCGTCGCACTCTTCGCGGAGAAGGTCGCCTTCGGCGAGCGCTGGCGGGAGCTGTTCGACGGACCGCAGCGCGCCATGCTCGCGGCCAACGCCCGTACGTTCCTGGACCAGTTCCGCGACCCCGACCACTACGCGCTGGACCTCGCCGCGCTCGCCGCCGGCCCCGTCCCGATCACCCTCACGGTGGGCACCGACGGCCCGCCCGCGGTCCGCCGGATCACCGAGATCCTCGCCGAACGCCTGCCCGCCGCCACCGTCCACACCATCACCGGCGCCGGCCACGCGCCCCACCTCAGCCACCCCGCCGAGTTCGCGGCCGCCCTCGCCCGCCACCTGGACCGCACCCACCTGGACCGCACCCGCCCTGCCTGACACGGCAGAAGGGCCCGCTCCTTCGGCTGCGGGCCCTTCACTGCGCGGAGGACAAGGCCGAAGAGCAGGCACCGACGCGGCCCAAGCCGACCACGCCGCCCGGGGCCGCCCGGGCGGCCGGACTCATGCCAGTTCGTATCCGCCGTCGATCAGGTACTTGTTGCCGTTGCAGTTGGCCATGGAGTTCTGGTCGGTCCAGGTGGAGTGCCGCCAGCCGCCCACGAAGCGCGACAGGCCGATCGTGCCCTGAGGGTTGTCGGCGCAGTAGGCGATCGCACGGTAGTAGCCCTCCCCGCCGTAACACCGGGCGATGGTCCAGCCGTTCGCCCCGTACCCCTTCTGGAGCTGGCAGTTGCCCGCCTGTGCCGCCGCCGGACCGGCCCCCAGGGTGATCCCCGTGCCGACGACCACGCCCACGAGCGCGAGCTTGGCGAGCGTCCTCTTCATCATCATGCCGATCTCCTCCGGTACCGGGTGCCGCTGGTCGTGCCACCCACCCTGGCACCGGAGGGCGATCCGGGGAGCCTATGAACTCACAGGTAGCCCCGCGCTGCGGCATGCGGTACGGCGGCCCGACGCCCCCTCACGCGGTGCTCGGCGAGCCGGCCCCGGTCCGGGCCCCGGTGCGGTTCAGTTCAGGTTGGCGGTGAGCACGGAGTCGTCCCTGCTGAGGTGTTCGATCGTGAGTTCGCCGGACGCGCCGTTGTAGGCGCCCGTCCCGCCGGTGACCGCGAAGGTGTGGGACCACGGCTGGTAGCCCACCAGCACCTCGGTCACCGCCGGCAGCGGCCGTTCGAAGGCGCCGGTGGCGGACAGCATCCCGTCGGTGAGGCGCAGCACGACGGTGGCGAGGACGAGGGCCTTGTCCGGGCCGACGGTGACGGGCAGGCTGTTCGCGCTCTCGGTGCCGGCGGGCTGGCCTGCGGCGTCCCGGAGCTCGTAGTGGACGAAGTACGGTGTGCCGGCGGTCAGGACGCCCTGGATGTCGGCCGCCGCCCGTTTGCCGGTCAGGCGCACGGTCGAGGCCCGCCGGGCCGCATGGGCGGTCCCGGTCGTACCGACGGCCGCCCCCGCCCCGAGGGTCGCTGCGGATGCCATGCGCAGGGCGTTCCTGCGGTCGATGCTCTTCATCATGTTCCCGGTGCCTGGTGTGTGTGGTGCGGGAACACGGGTGGTGGGTCCGTGCCCCGGTGGACACGCGGCTCCCTTCCCGCTTCCGGCCGCCGCCTGCCATCGCCGGCGCGGGATTCCCCGGAACGGAGTACGGAGTACCGGGGGAGGGGGGACGGTCGCCGGTGACCGCCCGGTTTCGGCGAGGACCGCTGCAGGAAGCGCACCACCGTCGGACGGGCGATCGTCACGGCGCGCCATCCCGACGGCAGGTACGTCGTCGACGTGTCCAGCACCGCCGGCGACAACCGCATGGTCCTGGGCGTCACCACCCCCTGCCTGAACCCCCCCCACCGCACCGGCCGCACCCACCTCGTAGCCCTGCTCCCGTCCCGGGCCGCCCGGGCCTGCGCTACCCGGCCGCGCCCTCCGCGACGGCCTTCTGCGCGTCGGCGACGTGCCGGCTGACACCCCGTGCGAACGCCGCCAGCTCCTCCGGGTGCGCCGCGATGTACTGGCGGTCGTAGGCGGCCTGGACGGCGACCGCGATCCCCATGAAGTTGGTGGACCGCTTGCAGGTGTCATCGGCGGCCGCGGTGGCCAGCTCGGCCGGGGTGTGGCCGGCGGGCGCTCCGGCGCCCTGCGTCCGGTCGCGCCAGCGCGGGTCCATGTAGGCGTCCGCCGGGGTGGCGTAGGCGAAGCCGTGGTCCTTCATGCAGCTGCTCCACTGCCGGTCGGCGGCCACGACGCGAGGATCCGTCAGGGGCTCCTTCGGCCCGCCGCCGGGCAGGGCGGAGGGGTCGGAGCTCAGGAACACCGCTCCGCCGACGGCGTTCAGGCCCTCCTGGAGGCAGCCGCCCTTGGGGACGGCCCGGCCCTGGAAGTCCGTGACCGGGGTGCCGGCCGCGTCCCGCCCGGTGAGCACCTGCAAGGTGGCGGCGGCGGCCGGCTGCCCGGTGCCCGTGGCCACGACGGCGTCGTAGCCGGTGGTCGCGACGCGCTCGGGCGCGAAGTACCCGTAGAGCCGGGACCGGACGTCCCGGTCGTCGGGCTCGGCCCGGGCCGGGTCCGGACCGGGAGACTCCGTGATGCCCAGCCGTCGCAGACAGCGGGCACTCGTCAGGTAGGCGGCCTGTTCCACGGTCCGGGTCTGCGCCGCGGTGGGGAGGTAGGCGTCGATCGGGCGCACCACCTGGCCGACGCCGGTGATGGTGGGGATCTCGCCCAGCTGCGGGGGAGCCGGGCGGGTGCCGCCCGTGCCGCAGCCCGCGAGGGCCGTCAGCAGGACGAGCGTCAGAGCCGAGGTCGTGGAGCGCTTCATTTCCGTCCTCCGGGAGCGGGCGCGGCGGCGCGGCACCCGCCACGGGCGGCCGCGGGTCGGTGGCGGGTGCCGGATTCACGGACGGGTGGGCCGGGGATCAGGTCCAGTTCGGGTTGTCGATCTCCAGCGCGTAGGTGATCACGCCGCCGAGGTAGCCGGTGGACTGACCGGGCTTCAGCTTGATGACGCCGCTGGAGTTGTAGAAGGCGGCCCAGTTCCACTGGGTCGACTCGTAGATGACGTGGTCGATCTGGCCGATCCCGAACAGGCTGCTGGTGTTCTTGTAGCCGATCGAGCCCGCTGCACAGTAGTTGCCGTTGCCGCTGGTGGTGACCGTGAGCCCGTTCGTCGGGCAGCCCGTTGCGCCGATGGCGTTCGCCGGCGCCGCCACGGCCACCCCGGCCAGGGCGAGGCCGGCGGTGGCGGTGAGGGTGAGGAGCTTCCTGCCGATCTGCATGGGGAATCCTTCGATCGAGGTATCGGGATGTCGAGGCGCCGGTGATCGCGGCCCAGGGAGAGAATCACCCGCCGGGCGCAACGGCGGCGCGAGCCGCTCGGCCGGAGCCGAACAGCCGCGAAACCACCCCGAAGCTGCACGGAACATGACATGTTCGCCGCCGCCGGCTGCCGGCCCGCGGGGGAGAGGGCTGATCGAATTGCGCTTCACCGTGCAGGACCCGGCCCGGCCAGTGCGCCACCCCCTGCCCGTGCACCCCCGCCCGTGCGCCGCCTTAGGAGTCCGCGCGTCGCCGCCGATCCCGCCCGCCCTCGACCGACTCCGCGGGCATCCCGGCGCCGTGCCGGACACCGGCCGCCGCCTGCCGTCGCTGGCCCGGGATTCCCCGGAACGGAGTGCGGAGTACCGGGGGGGGGGGACCCGAGGGTGGTCGGATCCACGCTGTGATCCAGGCGGGTACCGCCCCGGGGGCGCCGCAGTGCAGGTGACCGGCCGCAGGGCGGCGGGGCGCAGTTTCAGGAACGGCCTGCCGGCCAGAGCCGGGCGGCGAGGTTGCGCGTGGCGAGGCCGAGCCGGGTGGCGGGGACGAGCAGGGCTGCCGAGCGCTTGATGCCGCGCTGCTTGGTGATCACCCGGGCGCGGTGGGCGGCCTCGTAGCGGGCCAGCGCGGTGCCGGGGTCGGCCGGGTGCTCGGCAAGGGCCGCGGCCAGGGTGTGGGCCCCGGCTATGGCGAGGCTGGAGCCGTCCCCGAGCAGGGAGACGCAGGAGGCGGCGTCGCCCAGCAGGGTGATGCGGCCCCGCGACCAGGAGGGGAGGTCGACGGTGCTGACGGCGTCGAAGTAGAGCGCGTCGGTGCTCTCCACCCGGTCGAGCAGGCCGGGCACCCGCCACCCGAGACCCGCGTGGGACTCGGTGACGATCCGCTTGTGCAGCCCGGTGTCGTGGTGGTCGAAAGCGGTGATGTCCGGCCTGCGGAAGATGAAGGCGGCCACGGCGGACCCCCGGGAGGGATGGACGCAGACCAGTCGGCCCGGGGCGTTGTGGACGTGCACCTCGCTCGGGTCGTCCGCGGGCTCGCCGAGCGGCAGGGTGGCGACCAGTATCCCGGTGGGCCGGACGAAGTCGCGCTCCGGGCCGAAGGCGAGGCGCCGCACGTGGGAGTGCAGCCCGTCCGCGCCGACCACCAGGTCGAAGCGGCGCGGCGCCGCCCGGTCGAAGGTGACGTCCACCCCGTGACCGTCCTGGTGGAGCGCGGCGATGCTGTCGCCGAAGAGGAACTCGGCGTCGCCCCGGGCCGCTTCGTACAGGACGGCGGCCAGGTCGCCGCGCGGGACCTCGACCTCCCGCCGCCCGGCGCCCGCCCGGCCGCCGGGCAGGGGGAGCCGGGCGACAGGGCGCCCGGCGGCGTTCAGCAGGAGCATCCCGGTGGCCGAGGTGGCGGCGGCGCGCAGCCGAGGCAGGACGCCCATGGCCTCGACCACGGGGAACGCGGCGCCGCGGACATCGACCGGGTTCCCGCTGGAGCGCAGGTCCGCGGCCTTCTCGACGACGGTCGGACGGAAGCCGTGGCGGGCCAGCCAGTGGGCGAGGGTGGGGCCGGCCACGCCGGCCCCGGAGATGAGAACGCTCCGGGGAGTCATGCCGCCACCATAGATGCACTCAGTGCATACCTGCAACGAGTGCAGATTTGCAGCGGACGCAGACCCGCATCACGCGCGCTAAGGTGACCGGATGTCCCTCCGTGACCGCAAGCGCGCCCGCACCCGCCAGGCCCTCGTCGACGCGGCGACCGACCTGTTCGAGCGACAGGGCTACGACCGGACCACGGTGGCGGACATCGCCGCGGCAGCGGAGATCGGCACGCGCACGTTCTTCAGCTACTTCGCCAGCAAGGAAGAACTGCTGTTCCCGGAGGCCGACACCCGCGTGCAGGCCGTGATCGCCGCCATCGACTCCCGCACCCCCGACGAGGGCCCGGCCGAGGTCCTGCTCCGCGCACTGAGCACCGTCCCGGACACCGGCGACGACATGGTCGGCCCACTGGCCGCGCTACGCCTCGAACTGACCCGCACCGTGCCGGCGGTGCGCGGCCGCGCCCTGCAGATCCAGCTCGACGCCCAGCAGGAGATCGCCCGCCGGCTGGCCGAGGCCTTCGCGGACCGGCTCGACCTGGTCCAGGCGGCAGCGCTCACCGGCGCGTTCATCGGCGCCATCACCGGCGTCCTCCAGGTACTCCTCGAAGGCCCCGACCGGATCACCACCCCCGCCGACCTGCACGCCGCCGTGCGGACGGCAACGGACACCGCACTCGCCCCCTGGCTGCGGCCAGGGGCGTGAGGGAGGCCGGGCGGCCGTGCGGGGGTTACGGCCGGGTCCTGCACGGAGCGGGTCGCGGCACGGTCGGCGCCGTCGTGCTGTCAGAAGCCGCGCTGTCAGATGGGGTTGGAAGGGGGCGGGATGCGGGCCACGATCTCGTGGGCGGCCCGGGTCACGTATGCGACGGCTTCGTCCGGGGGAGTCTGCGGCCCGCGGTCCCAGAGCGCGTCCAGCGCGTCGACCAGGGGTGCCAGCTCCTCGGACGGCCCGTAGGCCTCCGCGACGTTCTCGATGATGAGTTCGGCGCCCTCGAAGGGGTCGAGCCATCCGCCGACGATCTCGGCGGCCCACCAGCGGGCGAGCGCCAGCCGGCCCTCCCAGTAGTCCTCGGGCGGGTGGAAGCCGAAGCCGAGCTCGTCCATCACCTGGTCGAACAGCTCCGAGGCCTGGTCCTCCTCACCACCCAGCAGCCAGGCGAGAAGCCACAGTGACGGTGTGTCGACCCCGGCGACCAGGGCGCGGAGTGCGGCCCTGATCAGAACGTCCGGGTCCGCGCGCCGGCCGTCGACCCACTCGTGGGCCAGCCCCCGGAGCTCACGCACTGCCTCGTCCGCCGTTGCGGGGGCCTCGCTCGTCACCATGGCGGCATGCTGCCACACGCCGCCGGCGAACAGCTCCTCCAGCGCCTGGCCGAGACCGTCCACGCCTTGGACCCGGACACCCGGGACCCGCCGACGGACCGCCCCTGGGAGGAGCAACGCGACCTCGCACGGCTCCTGCTCACCGCGGCGGCCTGGTACCAGGTCGCCGCCCGCGACCACCACCGCGCACTGCCGGTCAAAGCTCCGGACACTGTCACGACGGGCAGAGCGGCGAGAGGAGTGCTCTCGGGCGTCGGGCGTGATCACGGTGGACCGCCTCAGTCGCATGGCGACAGACTCGTCGGCATGGTGACTCTGCGGGTCCTCACGACAGACGACTGGCCGCTGTGGCGGACGCTTCGCTTTTCGGCGCTCGCGGATGCGCCGCACGCGTTCAAGTCCCGGCTCGCCGACTGGCACAGAGGCGAAGAGGAACGCTGGCGTGTCCGGCTGGAGATCCCCGGGGCCTACCATGTGGCCGCGCTGCTGGACGGCCACGCAGTCGGCATGGCCAGCGGCCTCCCCGGCGACGGCGGTACAAGGGAGTTGAGGTCCGTCTGGGTCAGTACCGGGGCGCGAGGCCGCGGGATCGGCACCCGGCTGATCGCAGCGGTGGAGACCTGGGCTCTGGAATCAGGCGGAGCGGTGTTGAAGCTCGCGGTGCTCCCGGGCAACGAGGCCGCCCTCACCCTCTACCGGCGCAGCGGATTCACCACCACGGGAGAGCCCTGCGACGTATCGCCCGACGGGATGACCGGGCAACACGTGATGGTGAAGGCACTGCGCCGGGTCTGACCAGTGCTTGGGGAGGATCTGGCTGTCAGGCCGACCCGGTGTCGTCCTTGACGAAGCCCGCCGCCCCGGGCCGGGCGGTGACGGTGCCGCGCGACCCGCTGCTGCGCGGCCTGCCCCACGGTCCACCGGGCGGCCCGTCGGGGCGGGCGATCGGCCGGTCCCGCTACGGGCGGAACGTCCAGGTCTGGTTCTGCACGCCGGTGCAGTGCCACAGCTGCACCTTGGCACCGTCGTTTCCGATGGTGACGGTGTCGCCGTCGAGGCACTGGCCGCTGTTGAGGTTCCTCAGGTTTGCGACGGCGCCGTCCCGGAGCCAGACCTGGTTGTTCCCGCGGTTGCAGGTCCGCAGCTGCACCTTGGCGCCGTCGGTGCCGATCGTTGCGCTGTCGCCTTCGAGGCACTGGAGCCTGACGCTGTTCTGGATGTTGTAGCGGCCCTCGGGCTCACCAGCCACCTGCGACCAGTACCAGACCTGGTTCTCGGCCCCGGTGCAGTGCCACAGCTGCACCTTGGCGGGGTCGTGGCCGATGGTGACGGTGTCGCCGTCGAGGCACTGTCCGCCGAGGTTGTTGGTGAACAGTCTGGAGCGGTAGACGATGCGTTTGCCGTTCAGTTCGCGGCGGGCGTGCGATCCGACCCCCGGGATCTGGGAGAGCGACGTCACGTCCACCACCTGCACGTCCGCCTCCGAGAACGCCGCCTCCGGACGGGCAGTCGGTGCCACGTCGGTCGCCTGCGCCGTTGCGGGAGTGAGGGTCAGGGCGAGAGCAGCCATGGCGGCGGTGGTGCCGAGTCTGGTCCGAATCTTCCGTGCCGCGGTCTGAGTGGGCATGAGACCTTCCTGTTCGCCTGGCAGTCGGCCTGCGGATCACCGGTTCCCGCAGGAAGTCCGTATAAGGACTATTGCCAAGCTGACAGGGCCGCGCCACGCTCTGCAATCCCGAACAGCCATTGGGGAAGCGCCGGGAGAAGCCGGGGCGCCCGGCCGGCCCCCGGACCCCGCCGCCGCACCCGATCGGCTGGAGCCGGCCCGGTACCGCAGCCGGCCCGCGCCCGGCCCGCGCCCGCCCGCCGGGACCTGGGCCGACCCATCCTCGACTCCCCGCCGGTGCGCGGTGCGAGGCGGGCCGAATTTCGGACGACAGGGCGGCGGGTTTCCTGGACGATGACGGCTGCTGGTGCGCAGAACGGGTGTGATGGTGGACGGGACGACGATGACGGGGATGTCGCTGGAGGCGCTGGACGCCGTGGTGTGGGAAGGGCTTGCGACGGGGAACCCGGTCGACTCGGTCGACGATGTGGCCCGAGCGCTCCGCCGGCTCGCCCTCGCGGGTGCGGAGGCGGGTGCGGAGGCGGCGGAGGAGGACTCCTACCCGCTGTACTCCCTCGTCACGAAGGAGGGGCGGGAGACGCCGTCCGCCACGGCGGTGGCCCTGCCGTTCATCGTCGCGCTGGCCGCCGACCCGGCCATGCCCACGGGCAGACGGGTGGAGCTCGTCGAGCTGTTGGTGGCCTTGCAGGCACCGGCGTTGGCGGGCTTCGACTGGACGGGAGCGCGTGCGCTGCTCGCGGATCCGGAGCCGGCGGTGCGGCGGGAGGCCCTGCCCCTGGCAGGGGAGATCGCCCGCCTCTTGGAGCGGTGGCGGGTGGAGACGGACCCGACGGTCCGCGTCCCGCTGCTGCTCGCCTTCGGTGAGGCGGTAGCCGCGGCATCCGGCGAGGCCGGGAGCGGCGATGAGGCCGACGAGGCGCGGGCGGTGCTGGCGGCGCTGGCGGACGGGGACGACCCGGTGCTCCGGGTCGCGGCCGTGCACGCCTGGGGGGAATTCGACCGGGACCTCCCGGTCCGGCAGCTGGACCGGCTGATCGAGGTGTACTCCGAAGCCGCGCTGCGGCCGCGGTTCGAAGAGGTCTGGTACACCCCGGGTGTCGAGGGCCCCTGGACCCGCGAGGACCTGGTCCGGTCGACGGCGTGGAAGCTCGCGCACGATCCCGACGCCGAAATCCGCTTCGCCGTCCGGCTGGTCGAGACGGCGGACCGCACCGGTGACGCCGCCCTGTGCAGGGAGGCGCTGGACGTGGCGTGGCGCCTCCTGACCGAGCGGCGTTCCGCGGAGGCAGCCCTGCTGCCGCTGGCGGGCGGGCTGTTGACCAGTCCGGACGGGGGCGTGCGGCTGCGGGCCGCGAACATCCTCGCGGTGCTGGGTCCGGCGGCGGCCCGCTACGCCGACCGGCTCGCCGTGCTGCTCGACGACGACGCGGCCGACGAGCACCTCGACGGAACGGTCGGGGAGATCGCCCGTTGGGCGCTGACCCGGATCGGTGACCCGCGCGCCCTGCCGGGCCTGATCGAGCAGCTCCGCGCGCAGGAGGAGGAGCAGGGCCGCGGCTACTGCAACGCCGATCCTCGGCGGCCGGAGGTCACGGACGTGCTGGTTCCGCTGCGGGCCCACGCGGACGTCCTGCTGCCCGCGATGCGGGAGGCGATCCGGGAGGGCGGGGCCCGCGGCGGTGCGACCCGCGCGTTCCTCGTCGTACTGGAGGCCTGGGGCGAGGACGCGCTGCCGGCCCTGCCCGACCTCCTGCCCCTGCTCGCCGACACCTGGACCTCCGTCCATGTGCTCCGCATCCTGCGGGGCCTGGGACCGGCCGCCGCCTCGGCCGCACCGGCCCTGAGTACCTGTGAAGTCCTGGACTCCCCGGACAGCCACGCGCTGGTGGCCGGGACCGCCGAGTACATCGCCGGTGACCGGGCGGCACGGTTGCGGCTCGTCGGCGACGCCGTCATGACGGCGTCGGAACCCTGGTACGGGCCGATCGACGCCCTGGGCGGCTTCGGCGCCGACGCGGCGCCCTACGCGGACCGGGTCCGGTTCGCCATGGAGAACAGCACGCACTGGACACGCCTCACCGCCGCGGCCACGCTCTGGTCGATCACCGGCCGGGCCGAACCGAGCATGCGGGTCCTCGAAGAGTTCGTCCTGCCGATCGCCGACGGCGACGACGGCTTCCGCCTCTTCCGGGACGCACTGCAGGCACTGATCCGCATGGGCGAGATCAGCCCCGCGGTCCGGGCCGCACTGCTGACGGTCCGGCAGTCGGACCGCAGGCTCTGCACGGACGGGGGCTACCCGGTGATCGTCCGCGACAAGGAGCTGCGCGCACTGGTCGACCAGGCCCTGGCGGGTAGGGGCTCCCGCCGGGTCTTGCCCGGCCCGTCGTGACGGCTCCGGCCGTCCCCTCGCTGTTCTGGTCGAGGTCCGTCCCGGGAGCCGCCCGGCCGCTGTCCTGGCGTGTTGCTCCGTCTGGCGGCCGCTGCGTGTCGTAAAGGCGCGGGATCTCGCACTCTGGTGTGCCGGGCTGCTGGTGAGAAGCCCGGGTCGGAGGCGGCGTTCGAGAGGCAGCACTGGTTGGGATCGCAAATCTGGTGGGACGGTCTGGCCAGGGTGGAGTGGCCCGACGTCCCACCGAGCGTCGGCGTACGCGGGACGTGGTACCGGCAGAACATGCGCAGTGCCCGGTGGAGGGCCAGGCTGCTGGATCTGATGATCTTGGTTCTCACTGCAGGGGTGCCTTTCGCGGTCGCGGTCAGGGCCGAGAATTGGGTTGTCGCGCTGCTGGGGTCCTTCGCTTCCCTGCTGACGGGGATGCGCCATGTCTTCGACTGGCAAGGGGCTTGGATCTCCTTCAGCCGGGCGAACCTGCAGATTGAGGCCGAGGTGGTCCGCTACAGGCAGGGCGCGGATGAATACGCCGATCGGAAGGCCGCGCCGGGAATCCTGGTCACGCGTGTCGAAATGATCACCGCCGAGGAGACAGGTGCCTGGGCTCGGCGCCTCACACCACCTGTCTCCTCGGAGACCAACCCGCAGTAGGTGGCGCCCCTCGTTCCGGCAGGCCCCCACGGCGTCGCGGGCGCCGCCCGGGTGCTGCCCGGGCGGTGGCCGCCGGTGCCGCAGATCTGAGCCCGCCCGGGGACTGCTCGCCTCTGGCAGTGGCCGCGTCACCGCCCGCACCGCTTCGGCGTCCGGTGCGGCGACAGCGGCTCCGTCCGCGCCCGCAGCGCTTCAGTCAACGGCAGGACCCGTACTTCCGCTGCCGAGCAGTCTGTCGACGAGGAGCTCGGGGTAGCCGGTGGCCGGCGGGTCGATGCCGAAGATCGCCCGCAGGTAGAACGGTGCGATGAGCTGGTCGAGGATCTGCTCCAGGGGTGGTGGGTTCTCGCCCCGGGCCGTGGCCCGCTGGCGGATCTGCTCGATGGAGTGCATCCGGCGCCGGAAGTGCTGCGCCCGCTCGTCCTGGGCCTGGGCGCTGTTCGGCATGGACAGGATGACGGCGCGCACGAGGGCGCGCCCTTCGGGTGTGCGGATGCTCGCGACGCTGGCTTCGGCCCAGGCGAGGAGGTCGCCGCGCAGGGTGCCGGTGTCGTTCAGCGGCGAGTCGCGTTCGAGGCGGGTGGTGACCATGTCGGCCAGGAGTGTGTCGAGGCTGCCCCAACGCCGGTAGACGCTGGTGTGGTTGACGCCGGCGCGTTGCGCGATCGCGGGGATGTTGAGGTCTTCGCCCTCCGGGTCGGAGAGCAGGTCGATGACCGCCTGGTGGACGGCCGCGCGGACCTGTTCGGGGCTCTTGCGGATGCGTGTGGTCGGTTGCTTCGGAGTCACCCCCACATCGTAAGCACAGATGTTTGCTTCGGGTATCGGGAGGGGCTACAGTTCCCATCGCAAGCACAGATCCGTGCTTAACGGCCCCTGAGGAGTGTCCGATGAAGCAGCTGCTGTTCCCGAACAACATCCAGTTCTGGTACGAGACCCTGCGCTCGATGAGTCACATCGCTTACGGGGGAGCCGACTTCGGCGAGGTGGTGTCCACCGGCGAGCGCATCACCGAGGGCGACTACGCCAGCTGGTACACCGAGTGGCTCGCCACCGCCGACCGGGTGTCCGGCCAGGCCGAGAAGGCACTGGCGGCCGGTCACCGGGTGAGTGCCCGGGACGGGTTCCTGCGGGCGTCGAACTACTACCGGTCGGCCGAGTTCTTCCTGCACGGCCACCCCTGCGACCCGCGTCACGACCACGCCTACGACCGCAGCGTGGCCTGCTTCCGAGCGGCGGCCGCGCTGTTCACCCCGATCATCGAGCCGGTCGAGATCCCGTACGAGGGCACCACCCTGCCGGGCTACCTGTACCGCGTCGACGACTCCGGGACCCCGCGGCCGACGCTGATCATGCACAACGGCTTCGACGGCACCGCGGAGGAGCTGCACTTCTTCGGGGCGATGGCCGGCGTCGAGCGCGGCTACACCGTGCTGGTCTTCGACGGCCCCGGCATGCCCGGTCCGCGCCACCACGAGGGCCTGGTGTTCCGCCCCGACTGGGAGAACGTCATCACCCCCGTCGTGGACTTCGCCGAGACCCTCCCGGACGTCGACGCCGACCGCATCGCGCTCCTCGGTATCAGCATGGGCGGGATCCTCGCCCCCAGGGCCGCCGCGTTCGAGCACCGCCTGGCCGCGCTGATCGCCGTCGACGGCCTCTACGACCTCGGCCAGACCTCCGTCCGCAACATCCCCGGCACCCGCGAGGAGGCCGAGCGGCTCCTGCGCGCGCAGTCCGCCCCCGAACTCGACGCCGCCCTCGAACAGATCATGGCCAAGGACCCGATCGCCCGCTGGGCGATCAACCACGGAATGTACGTGATGGGCGTCGACACCCCCCGGGCCTTCAACGCCTCCTACCTCGACTACACCCTCGCCGGCGGAATCGCCGAACGGATCCAGTGCCCCACCCTCGTCTGCGACGCCGAGGAGGACATGTTCTTCAAGGGCCAGCCCGAACAGCTCTACGACCACCTCACCTGCCCCAGGACCCTGATGGTGTTCACCGCCGAGGAAGGCGCCGGCGCCCACTGCCACCCCGGCGCCATGCGCCTGACCCAGGCCCGCATCTACGACTGGCTCGACGACACCCTCAAGGCGGCCGCCTGAGGAGCTGACGACCCAGCGCCGCGACGGGCCCCGTCCGCGGACCGTCCGCCGGGTACGCCCGGCCGGAGGGTCGTCCGGCCGGGCGGGTGTCCGGGCCCACCGCCCGGGGGCAGGGGGTGTGCCGTGGTGGGGTGGTGGTGCCCCGGCCCCCGGTCGGGGCAGGTGTCAGTCGTGGACCCAGAACTCGATGGACAGGGGCGGGACGGTGACGGTGAGGGAGGTGCCGGTCTTGGCGCCGATGCTGTCCATGTTGGTGGAGGGGCCGTAGCGGTAGCCCCGGAAGGTGCCGGTGGTCTGGGTGTCGATGGTGAAGGTGTAGTTCGCGTTGCCGCGGTTGGTGACGACGAAGACGGGTTTGCCGCCGGGGGTCTTCCAGGCCATGATGCGCTGGTTGGGCCGGTAGGTGACGCCGCCGGGGGTCGTGGTGCCGTTCAGGTGGGTCTTGAGGCCGCCGCTGGCCTCGGTGGGGTGGGGTTCTTCGACGTTGTAGCGCACGGAGTCCCAGGGCATGAACCTCACGAAGCCGGCGACGGCGTTCCAGTTGCGGGGGTTCCAGGTCCAGTCGCCGGGCTGGAGGCCGGGGAAGCGGCTGTCCGCGGGGGCGCCCGGGGGCCGCCAGGTGCCGAGGCCGTAGTTCTCCGACAGGGTGTCGGTGGAGGGCTTGAGGGCGTGCAGCCACCACCAGGTGGGGGAGTTCTGGAAGGTCATCCAGTTCATGATCGACTGGGCGGTGTTGAGGGTGTCCTTGTCGGTCACCGGGCCGTGGCCCCCCAGGTACTCGAACTCGTTGTTGAAGACGGGCCTGAAGGCGACGCCGCTGCCGGTGTAGTTCTCGGTGATCTGGGTGTTGCTGTCGTCGCCGATCTTGTGCCAGGTCCAGGCGTCGATGTACTGCATGCTGGTGGTGTTGTTCTTGAGGACCGCGCCCCGGTTGTTCCACCATCCGCTGATGCTGGTGGCGTGGATCTTCGTGTCCGGGTAGTTCGCGCGGATCTTGGGGGCGATGATGTTGAAGACGTCCCGGTACTGCTCGTCGGTGTACTTGCAACTGCTGTAGGCAGCGCCCTGGTTGGGCTCGTTCTGCAGGCCCCACCAGAGGATCTTCAGCCGCGGCGGGGAGGTCGGGGTCTCCCTGGAGTTCTCGACCAGGTAGTCCAGGTCGGCGACCATGGCGTCGCCCATGGCGGCGGACTCGGTCGAGGCGAAGGAGGCGAGGGTCGCGTTCTTGTTCGGTCCGCCCCCGAGCTGTCCGTTGCTCTTCCAGTGCGGCGCGGGGGACCAGTACTCGACACCGAGGCCCTCGATACCCGCGTCCTCGACCATCGTGGCCAGCTTCTTGGTCTGGTCCGGGTAGCGGTCCTGGAAGCGCTTGCCGTCGGCGGTGACGCCACGGTGGTAGAGGCCCAGGGCGAGTCGGCAGTAGCGGAAGCCGCGGTCGGTGCGGCCGGCCTTGAGCATGTCGTTGATGAAGCGGGTGTACGCGGCGGCGGTCAGGTCGAGGGGGACACCGCTGACCAGGCCGTCGTCGGTGGCGCCGTCGTTGGAACCGATGGAGTCGGACTGGATCTCGAAGCCGAGGCCGAGGATCGTCTGCCGCTTCGCCCCGTTGTCGTTGAAGGCGATGACGTAGCTGCCGCCGGTGTCGTCGTCGGTGGCGTACGCGCGGGTGGCGGTGAGGATCTGGGGCAGGGAGGCGGCTGCGCCGACGATGGCGGCGCTGCGCAGGACGGAGCGGCGGCTGATGCTGTGCGGCTCGGGTCTGGTCATGGTCTTCCTTCGTGGGGGCGGCTCGGGGTGGGGCTGCGCCCCGTGGGGGGACGGGGCGTTTTGGGGTGGGCGGGCCGCGGCCGCGGGCGGGCCCCGGTGCGTGCGGGGCAGGCAACGGGCCCGGTCGGCTGCGGTGCGATGCCGGCGTCGAGGCCGGAGTCGTGCCGCGTAACATATGCGATATACGAAATCCGCGCCAGAGGTGTTGCCGTTTCCTCCTTCTCGCGAGGCCGGGTGTCCGTCAAAGGCGTCGCTCTCCGGCGGGTTCCTGGCGGGTTCCTGGCGGGCTGCTCAACGGGTCGGTGCCCGCCGCCCTGGTGGCAGCGGGCACCAGGATGGAAGCCCGCGCCTCTCACCGGATTCCTCACCGCCGGAGGCCCCTGCGGTCACGATCCGGGCCCGTTCACGGTGGCCGCGACCGGGCCCCTGCTCGCCGGCGTCCGGCTGCTTCCGCGTTGCCCGGGCTGTCGTCGTTGCCCGGGTCGGCGTCCGGCTGTGCACGGTGGTTGGCCAGGCCGGTGGTCCGGCACCAGCCAGCTGTCATCTGCTCACCGGAGCTGGTCGACGGACGGCAGGGAGGTCGGCATGTCGTCGGTGACCCAGGCGTACTCCAGGGCCGACAGGGTCGTGCCTCCCTCGGCCCAGACCAGTAGTTCCCCGATGTACTCGCCGGAGCTGTTGTGGACGCCGGCACCAGCCGGCAGGAGCGTGGACGGCGGGGCGGGATGCTGCTCCAGTCCGCGCACCCGGAGGTCGACGCTCACCGACCCGGGTCCCCAGGTGGCCACCACCTCGGTGTGTTCCAGCTGTCCGAGCAGCGCCGGGGCGCCGGCGAAGTCGGCTTTCAGGAGGTGTTCCAGCACGGCTCGCTCGGAGGCGTTCAGGGGGCGGGGCTCGATGGGCACGGCAGACATGGGCCCATCCTCACGGTTCAGGCCGGCCGCGCGGTCGGTGCCCTCACGGCTGCGGGGCGCGGACCGCTCTGCTCGGGCCGGCAGAGGGCGGTCAGGACGCCGCCCTGGTGATGACGTATCCGCGGCCGCGGGTGGTCCTGAAGTAGCAGATCCACAGGGGCACTTCGGCGGGGGAGGCCGGTACCGGCGGTGGACGCGCCCGGCCGTCGCGGGCGCCTACCGTCGCCCCGACGGCCCGCCGAGGCACCCCAGGAGAGACACCGTGATCCGCGCCGCCAAGTCGGCCGCCGCTGTGGCGGCGCTGGCCATGACCCTCCTCACCGCGTCGGCCGCACCGGCACTCGGCGCCACCGCGCCGGCCGCCACCGCGCAGGCCGCCACTGCCGACCCGCTCGCCGCGCTGCGCGGCCAGCAGCCGCTCTGGCACCCCTGCGCGACCGGCCCGGACGACACCGCCGGCGCCGACCTCGACGCCGCCGGCGCCCGCTGCACCGAGGTCACCGTCCCCCTCGACTACCGCCGCCCCGACGGACGGACGCTCAGCATCGCCCTCTCCCGGCTGCCCGCCACCGACCCCGCCCACCGGCTGGGCACCCTGTTCTACAACCCCGGCGGCCCGGGCGTCCCCGCCCGCGGGCTCGCCCTCGCCCTGCGCCAGGCCGCCCCCGCCCTCGGCGCCCGCTACGACATCGTCGGCATGGACCCGCGCTTCGTCGGCGCCAGCACCCCCCTCGACTGCGGCTGGCCGACGGCCGGGCCCGGCGCGGCCGGCCCCGACCGGCTGGGCTTCGACCGGGCCGCCGAGCTCGCCAAGGACCTCGCGGCCCGCTGCGCCCCGTACCGCGCCCTGCTGCCGCACGCCTCCACCCGCAACACCGCCCGGGACCTGGACCTGGTGCGCGCCGTCCTCGGCGAGCCGACGATCGCCTACCTCGGCTCGTCCTACGGGAGCTACCTCGGCGAGGTCTACCTCCAACTGTTCCCCGACCGGGTGGGGCGGGCGGTGTTCGACGCCGCCATGGACCCGGACCGCTTCGGTCCCGACCTGACCGCCACCCAGGGCCCCGCGATGGCGGCCGCGCTCACCGCCTGGGCCGCCTGGGCGGCCGGCCGCGACGACCGCCACCACCTGGGCGCGAGCACCGCCGAGGTGCTGGCCTCGGTCGAGCGGGTGCGCCTGGCCGCCGAACGCGCCCCGCTGGCGGTCGGCGCCCATCGGGTCGACGCCCGGGCGCTGCCGCAGGTGCTGTGGACGGTGTCGGCCGGCGACGACGACGCCGCCTACGAGGAGTTCTCCGCCCTGGCACGCGTCCTGCTCGACGCCGCCGAGGGCCGGCCCGCCCAGCCGACCGCGCTGCTGGAGGCGGTGCTGACCGGCCTGGCGTCCCCCGACACCGGAGGCTACGCCGCCGCGCAGACCGCGATCATGTGCGCGGACCGCGCAGCCTCGCGCGATCCGCTCGCCTACTACCGCGACATCCAGGCCCACCGCGCCGACGAGCCGCTGTTCGGCCCGCTCACCCGCAACCTCACCCCCTGCACCTTCTGGCCCGCCGAGCCCGCGGAACCGCCCACCCGGGTGCGCAACGCCGTCCCCGTCCTGCTGGTCGGCGCCGACGGCGACCCGGCCGCCACCTACCCCGGCCAGCTCTCCGCCCACCGCGCCCTGACCGGCTCCCGGCTCGTGACCCTGCGCGGGGCCTTCCGCCACACCGTCTACGCGGGCCTGTTCGCCCCCCGCGACACCTGCGTGGATGCCGCCGTCGACCGCTACCTCCTCGACGGCGTCCTCCCCGCCCACGACGCCGACTGCCCGTCACCGCGCCCGTCACACCGCCCGTAGGAAGAACCAGTGGGCGGACCCGGCAGGGTCCGCCACGCCGGCTCCGCGTGCCCAGAACACCACCGAACACGGCCCCCGGGGACGGCAGGAGCTGCTCCGGTTCGCTCGCTGTCCCAGGGTGCCTGGTCCGTCAGGTCCCGCCCGATGAAGGTCGGGCAGGCTGACGAACGAGCGCTTGGCCCCGCGATACCTGACCGCACGGGTCGCTGGACCGGTGGGCTGCCGGCACCCGCAGAGCGGTAGGTGTGGTCAGTTCGATGCGGTCGGGGCGCCGGGACGGTCACCCCCCTGAGCGATGGTCGCCGTCCACTGCGGGAACTGCGCCACGGGTATCGCGGACGAGGCAGCGAAGTCGGGGTGCAGCGACGCGGCGGGAAGGAACGCGACGAGGCAGCGTCGGCACAGCCAGGTCGCCCGCCGCACCCGGTGGAGCTGCTGCCACTGCTCGTAGGTCCGGGGCCACTGGTCCGCCGTGTCACTTCGACGGCTTCGGTGGCCGGAATGGACGGCGAGCCCGATTCCCAGCAGGATCAGGGCGACGAGCAGTACGCCGTAGCGGGAGCCGAGCTGGTACGCGACGTCGGAGCTGCCGCCGCCGTCGCCGGAGAACAGCGCGCGCAGTCCCAGGAGGCCGAAGAGGCCGGCCAGGACGAAGAGGGTGATCGCGGCCCCGGTTGTGCCCCCTGGCTCGGGCGGCATCGACAGCAGCTCCCGCGTCGGCGGATCGAGGGGCCGGTCGGCGTCCAGCAGGGCGTTCCGCACGGCGACGGTTTCGTCCGCCGCGGTGCACGTCGGACAGGTTGCGATCATCGAGGTGGCTCCGGAAGTGATGCACGGTGTACGTGAAAGAGCACGTAGTACAGCACAGGGAACTGACTACTCATGTGACCGGCCCCGGAACGAGCGGTCTGCTCAGTCCGCGTTCACATACTCAGTCCGCGTTCACAACAGGGGATACCAGGAGGCGCTGGAAACCTCATCGATCGAGGCTTGATCCTCTGTCACGTCCCTTGCGATGAAAGCCGGGTTCCTCGTCTGGGGATCCGGACCGTGAAGGTACCAGGCGCGGTGGAACTTGCTGATCTCGCCAAGGTGGTTGGCGGATACACTTCCGATGTCCCTGTTCGGGACGGTGAGCCCCGGCTCCATGAAGATGTTCATGGCAACCTGCCCATTGGGAGTGAACCCCGTCCCCCTGAGGGTGAAGTCCGTGCTCTGCTGGGTCCGTTCCTTGGTGTGGGACAGGGTGAGGTCCAGCGGATTCTTCGCCCGGACTTCGGGATGCACGTCGAACCCGCGCTGCGAGTCCCACACCACCTCGTACTCGCGCCCGGCGTCGTCGAGGAAGACACCACGTATCCTCGCCCCTTGGCCTGTCGGGGCACCGGTCACCGCCTGAATCTCCGGAGGGAGCTCAACACCTTGTTGTTCGAAGAACGAGCGGCCGACCTCACGTGATTTGCGTGCCAGGGCTTCGTCGTCGCGCAGCTGATCGAGCAAGGCCAGAAGCTTCTTGTCCTGCCCGAGCGACAACAGGACATTGTGGATCCGCAGCTCGTTATTGAGGTTTCGAATTTCTTCATTGATGCAGTCAACGCGATGCGCATGCTGGCGGAGATCCCGCTCCAGCTTTCGACGCTGTTCATCCGGAGATAGCATTGCCCCGCAACCCTCCTCTGTCGATGACCTCTGCGACGCGCCCCCGTCATTTGGCGCGAGCGTCATTTGGTGCGAGCCGAGCGGCGCCTCCCGTCCTGTTGCAGCTCCTGCAACAGCGGGCGCCGGCGGATTCGGCACTCGACCTGTTCTACGCTATGTCCGAGACGAGACGTGTGCCACTCGGTGGTCCCTCTATCACGGAGCCCCGGTGACGGGGGATCGGAAATGGAGGCCCCGCTGGAAAGCTGTGCCGAGTGTTCACGTTCCGACGCATATTCATTCACCGCGGAACCCCGTTGCTGCCCAATTCGCGACAGGTTCGGATTTGACCGACCGTCCGGCTCTGATCTCCTGGGGGTGCCGGCCGACGAGGTCCGTGTCGGCGTATGTGACCCGCGGCCAGGCGGCCGCAAGGTGAGCGCCACACCCCCTCTGTGACTGAGCGCCTCAGTCGGCGAGCGAGTGGTCGGGTTGGCGGACTGAGCTCCGGCTGTCGGGGGAGTGCCGGATCACGGTGGGTGCTGGGCATGTTGGTCGTCACCGGTGTTCCGCCTGACGCGGTGCGCGGGGTCGGTCGGACGGGGCCGGCGCCGTGGCCGGGTGTGGGACAGGTCCGGTCCGCATGTGTCGCGGACCGGACCTGGTGGTGGGCGCGGGTGCCCGGCGGGGCGGGTGGGTGTTACGGCAGGGGGCCGAGGGGGATGTCGAGGTAGGACTCGTTGCCCTTGGGCGAGGTGATCTCGAGGGCGGCGGGGATGGTGTTCTCGTCCGCGAAGAACGGGTCGTAGCTGTCGACGACGAGCTGCAGCTGGCGGCCCTTGGCGAGGACGTAGTGGGTGGGCTGCAGGCGGAAGGTCACCGTGGCGGCCTGCTGGTCGGTGAGGGTGTAGGGGGCGTGGGTGATGATCGCGGCCCGGCCGGTCGCCGGGTCGCAGTCCAGCAGGTAGGCGGTGAACGTCGCGTTCCTCGTCTGCGGCCGCACGGTGAGCCGGGCCTCCAGCTCGCCCTGGACGCGCATCGGCCGCTCTATCGGCGCCGTGGTCCAGACGGCGGCGACGTCGCGCTTGATCTCGGCGGTCTTGTAGACGTGCGGGAGCCCCACGCGCTCGGCCAGGCCGGTCTGGACGAGCTTCGGGGCGACGATGATCCCGGTGTCCGGGCCGGCGGCCTGGACGGAGCGGGTCCAGCCCGGCTGCGGCTGCCCCTGCGCCATCGGCGCGTCCTGCTTTCCGGCGGGCACGGCGCCGAGGTGGAAGCGCTGCTTGGGGAGGGCGTAGTCCGCCCAGTCGTCGTGGGTGAGATCGGACAGCAGGTTGTGCATGTACTCCGAGCGGATGCCGAACTGGGGCTCGGCGCCGTCGCCGGCGGTGCCGCCGAGGTGGTGGTCCATCCAGCGGTAGGTCATCTCGGTGGGCTTGGAGATGCCGCCGAACAGGCCGGGCAGTTCGCTGTTGCCGTGGTCGCCGATCTGCACCAGCAGCGACTTGGGGCCCTGCAGCTTGGTGAAGAGGTCGACGACGGCGGGCACGGAGAAGATCGTTTCGTGCCAGGAGGTGGTCATCAGGATCGGCAGCTTGCGGTCGTTGTAGGCCTTCAGCTGCTCGATCGGTGAGCGGAGCTTGGCGAACTTCCTGACGTCCTCGTCGATGACGTTGTCGCGGATCTTCCTGATGATCCCCTGGAACTCCTCCGAGCAGCGCTCCTCGTGGAACAGGGCCACGAGAGCCTCGAATGCCTTGATGTGCCGGGTGCCGTTCTCGAACAACGAGGTGAACAGGTCGCCCCAGGCGCTGGCGCCCGCCACGGCCTTGACCCGCGGGTCCCGTGCCGCCAGCAGCAGGCTGGTACCGGCGCCGTAGGAGGCGCCGAAGCATCCGATCCGCTCCGGGTCGATGCCTTCCAGCCCGGTGAGGAAGTTGAGGATCTCGACTCCGTCGGCGACGTCCTGGGGGCCGGCGACCTGGATCTTGCCCTCGGAGCGGGCCAGACCGCGCTGGCTGTAGGTCAGGACGGCATAGCCGCCCTGCGTCCAGCGCGGGATCGTGCCGAAGTAGGCCAGCCGGCCGAAGTCGTTCAACGGGGCAGGCATGACGACGGCGGGACAGGTCTGCCCCGGCGCGAGGTTGCGCGGCGTGCTCAGCCCGGCGTCGATCCGGGTCCCGTCCGCCATGGCGATCTGGAGCTCCCGGTACTCGGCGATCTCCGCCTGCACCTCGTAGGTGTCGGCAAGACCCCACTGGTCGAGCCTGCCGATCCGGCGCGGCGACGGGTCGAGCAGCGCCTCGCGGATCGCTTCCATCTTGGCGACGTCGTCGGGGCTGAGAGCGAACGGGTTCTCGGGGGATCCGCTGACCGGCATGAATGTTCCGCCTTCCGTGGCAGTGACTCTGACGAGTTGTCATACACATGTTCGTCTCGGTGTGATCATTCCCGGCGGGCCAGCCGCCCCGTTCACTCGAACGAGTGATCGTCTGCTGTTGAAACCCCGGATGGAACGACCCCGCTGGTAGCGGAGCGACGCCCGGATCGGCCGCACCTGCGAACCCCGATCGATGTGATCGGGGCCCTTGTCCTCGGAGGGCTCTACCCCGC
>NZ_JBHVUV010000056.1:0-29675 GCF_042883905.1 Kitasatospora sp. NPDC058170 | reverse complement strand
CGCCTCGCCGCCATCTGGTCCGACGTCCTCGGACTGCCCCGGATCGGCATCGAGGACAACTTCTTCGACCTCGGCGGCGACTCCCTCCGCGCCGTCCGGGTGCTGTCCGCCGCCCACGAGGCAGAACTGCCGCTGTCGGTGTGGATGGTGCTCCAGGCGAAGAACCTGGCCGAGCTCGCACTCATGGTGCAGCCGGCCACGGACCCCGTCCCGGTTCAGGACGACCTGCCGCTGCTCCCGGGGCATCTCCGGCAGCTGGAGACGGGCGTGTCCGGCGGCCGGACCGTGCGGCTTCCGCTCACACGGGCCGTGGACACCGAGCTCCTCGAACGGGCTGTTCGCACGGTCGTCCGACACCACGAGGCGCTGCGTCTCCAGTACCTGCTCACCGACGAGGACCCGCGCGCCCGGTTGACCGGGCTCGGGGACGAGCCGATCGTCCAGGTCCTCGACCTGAGCCCGGTGGCGGCCGACGACCGCGAGTCTGCCGTCGCACAGGCGCTGTCGGAGGCGAACGCCTCCGTCGACGCGGAGCGCGGCGTACTGCTCCGGGCACGGTTGGTCCGGTTCGATCCCGCCTCCCCGGGCGAGCTCTGGATCACGCTCCACGACCTCACCGCGGACCGGTCGTCCTGGTCCGTCGTGCTCGGCGACCTGAACTCCGCGTACCGCCAGTACGGTGAGGGGCGGTCGGAGGTGAGCCTCGCACCCGTGGCGACGCCGTTGCACTCCTGGGCCGGTGCGCTCGCGGAGCAGGCCCGCTCGGAGGAGGTCCTCGACCAGGCCGGCCTCTGGCTGAACCGGCCCGAGGCGGCCGCCCTGCCCACCGACCACCAGCGGGAGCACCACGCGAACGGGGCGTTCGACACGGTCACCGCCACCCTCCCGTCCGAGCTGACCGACAGGCTGCTCGCCGATCCCCACCCGGAGCACCTGGTCCTGGGCGCACTGGCCCGGACCCTGGCCCGCTGGACCGGATCGGAGCGCGTCAACATCGACGTGACCCGCGATCCACGCCACGACCGCGCCCGGAAGGACGCCCTGGCCCGTACGGTGGGCCGGCTGAGCTACACCTGCCCGGTGTCGCTTCGCGTGGCGAAGACCGGCGACGCCGCCGACTCCTACCGGTCGGTCTCCCGGCAGCTGCGCACGCTCCCCGCGCCGGCTCACGGCTTCGAGCTGCTCCGGTACCTGGCGCCCGACGCGGCCCTGGCGGCGGAGCTGGCCGAACTGCCCGAGGCAGAGGTCGGTTTCGCCTTCGCCCCGCCCACCGAGCTGGGCACGGACGAGACGCTGGCGTTCGTCCCGGAGCGGATCGCACCGGTTCCGGACGGGGCCCGGCCGCACCTGCTGGACGTCGAGGCGGACGTGTACGGCGGCCGGCTCTACCTCCGGTGGACCCACAGCACCGCCGTGCACGACCGGCGGACCGTCGAGCGACTGGTCGCCGACCAGCTGGAGGAGTTGGCCTCCCTCCTACGGCAGGAGCCCGGCAGCTCCTCCACCGGATCCGGCAACACGCCCGGCGGCTCACCCGGCAGTTCACCCGGCGGCTCCCGCAGCGGCTCCCCCAGCAGCACGCCCGGCGGCTCGACCGGCACCGCGGCGGCCGACCCGTTGCGGTCGCTCTCCGGCGGGATCGAGGACGTGATGGCCCGGAACGGCATCCCGGGTGCCGGCCTGGCCCTGATCCAGGACGGGCGGACCGTGGCGGTGGGGAGCTTCGGTGTCCTCGAGGCCGGGTCGTCCGAGCCGGTCGCGCCGGACACCCTGTTCGCAGCCGGTTCGATCAGCAAGCACGTCACGACCTTCACGGTCCTGCGTCTGGTGTCCCAGGGTCTGCTCGACCTCGACACGGACATCAACGAGTACCTCTCCTCCTGGCAGGCACCCAGCTCCCCCGGCCACCCGGTGACGGCTCGCCTGCTGCTGGCGAACCTGGCGGGATTCGCGCAGAGCCCGGCCCTGTCCGACGGCTACCGTCCGCTGGATCCGGTGCCGACCGTGCTCGACGTCCTGAACGGCCGCGCCCCGGCGAGGACACCCGCCCTGGCGGCGGCCGAGGTCCCGGGCAGGGTCTTCCGGCAGAACTCGCTCAACTTCTCGGTGCTGCAGCAGGCGATGACCGACATCACCGGCGAGTCCTACCCGGACCTCGCCCGCCGCCTGGTGTTCGAACCGCTGGCCATGGCCGACAGCGGGTACGCGGCGCTGCTGCCCGACGAGGCCGGGCGGCACTATGCCCGCGGCCACGATGCGGCCGGCCGTCCGACGCCGGACGGCTACTACGTCAACCCGGAGGCTGCCGCCGGCGGCCTCTGGACGACCGCGGCCGACCTGGCGAGCCTCGCCGCCGAGGTGCGCCGCTGCTACCTGGGGGCGGAGGGCGCACTGGTCGACCGGGCCCTGGTCCAGGAGATGCTCCGCCCGCAGTCGGACCGCGCGTACGGCTGGAGCACCATCCTCGACACCACGGGCGAGGACCTGGAGTTCGGCCACGGCGGCCAGGCGGCCGGCTACCAGGCGATGACCTGGATGCGCGTGCACTCCGGCCTCGGCCTGGTGATGCTCAGCAACGCGGTGACCGGTCGGGAGCTGGTCCGGCACCTGATCTCCGCCGTGCTGTCCGGGCGCACCCGGATGGCCGGCGTGTGGCAGCAGGCGATCGACGACGCGGTGCAGCGGGAGCGCGCCGCCGCCGGTCCGGACCCGCGCCGATGACGGAGCCCTCGGCCGTGACGGAGCCCTCGGCCGTGGCCGACCACTCGGCCACGGCCGGCCGGGCCCTGCAACCGCTCGGCCGGAACGGGGACTTCGTCCGCCTGTGGGTGAGCGCCGGGATCTCCCGGCTCGGCACCTCCGTCACGATGGTGGCCTATCCGCTGCTGGTCCTCTGGCACACCGGATCGGCCGCCGCGACGGGGCTGGTGACGTTCGCCGCCGCGCTTCCGGGCTTCCTGGTCCAGTTGCCGGCCGGTGTGCTGGTCGACCGCTGGGACCGCCGCAGGCTGATGATCCGGTGCGATGCCGTCGGCCTCGTCACGGTCGGCGGCGTCGCGGTGGCGGAGGCCTGCGCATGGTTCTGGCTGCCGTTCCTGATGGTCGCGGCCTTCGTCCAGGCCTCGTTGGCGCTGGTCCACCAGCTGACCGAACGGGCGGCGGTCCGCCACGTGGTGCCGGCCTCCCAGCTGCCCACGGCACTGGCCCGGAACGAGGCGCGCGGGGCGGCGATCGGCCTGATCGGCCAGCCCGGCGCGAGCCTGCTGTTCTCGCTGGCCCGCTGGCTCCCGTTCGCCGCCAACGCCGGCGCGAACGTCGTGGCCGTGCTGCTCATGGTCCTGTTGCGCAGACGCCTGCAGTCGGCGCCGGCCGGCCCCCATCCGCCGCTTCACGTCGGCGTCGCCCAAGGTCTGCGCTGGTTGTGGCGGCGTACCTTCCTCCGGCTCCTGACCGGTGTGTTCGCCGGGAGCAACCTGGTGTTCCGGGTGCTCCTGCTGGCCGTGATGGTGGCCGTCCACCAGGACGGGGGCTCACCGGCGCTCGTCGGCGTCGTGCTCGGCATCGGCGCCTTCGGCGGGGTGCTGGGCGCGCTGAGCGCCGCCTGGGTGTCCCGTCGCCTGTCCTTCCGCCGCACGGTGGTGGCCGGGTTCGCGGTGTGGACGGTACTCACCCCGCCGGCGATCGTCGTCAGCGACCCGGTGGTGCTGGCCGTCCTCCTGGCCGCGATCTCCTACGTGGTCAGCGTGCTGAACGTGGTCGGGACGGTGTACCAGGTGCGCATCACCCCGGACGAGCTCCAGGGCCGGGTGAGCGGGGCCAGCAGCTTCCTCATGTCGGGGGTCGGATCGCTGGGAGCGCTGCTGGGCGGATACCTGCTCGACCGGTTCGGCGCTACCGCCACGGGCGTGGCCACCGGGGCCTTCGTCGCGGTGCTCACGATCGCGGCAGGCGTCTCCCGGGGCTGGCCCGAGGAACCGGACGAAAGTCCGGCCCCCGGGCCACTTCCTGACTGACCGTCACTCGGGCGGACGCGTCACCTCGCCGCGGACCGGCCCGCGGCGAGGACGTGCCGCACCCGGCGGAGGGCGGAGAGGTCGGTCAGCGGGTCGCCGTCGACGGCGACGAGGTCCGCGCGCATGCCGGGGGCGATCCGGCCGGTGTCGGCCAGCCCCAGCGCGTGGGCGGCGTTCGTGGTCGCCATGTCGAGGACTTCGGCGTTGTCGAAGCCGAGGGAGGCGAAGAACTCCAGCATGCCCGCGTAGTCGCCGAACCGGGCTCCGGGCACACCGGCGTCCGTACCGCCGATGAACCTGACGCCGGCGGTCCGCATGGCGCGGATCGCCCCGATCATGGCCTCCGCCCGCTCCGGCCCCATCTGCTCCAGGAACAGCCGCCAGTCCCCCGAGACGCAGCGGCAGACGGCCACGTCGTCCTCGACCATCCGACGCGTGACCTCCGGGTCGTACTCGACCCCTTCGGCGGTGCGCCAGGAACAGTGTTCGAGGGTCCGGACGCCGGCCTCCACGCACTCGGCGATGGCGTCGGTGCCGTGCGCGTGGGCGGCCACCGCGAGGCCGTGGCGGGCGGCCTCCTCGACCACGAGGCGCAGTTGTCCGGGGCTGAACTGCGACTCCCACATCCGCGGCCCACCGGGTGTCATGGCGCCGCCGGAGGCCATCACCTTGATCAGGTCGGCCCCGGCCGCGGCGTTGGCGGCGATCCGCGCCCGGATCTCGTCCTCGGTACCGACCTCGCCGCCGAGGAACCAGCAGTGGCCGCCCCGGACGGTCAGGGGAGCGGTCGCGGCGACGACGGTCGGCCCGGGCGTCTTCCCGGCCGCGATGGCGTCACGCAGTGCGACGGTCAGCGCGCCCCGGTCGCCGAGGTCCCGGACCGTCGTCACGCCCGCCGCCAGCAGCTGCCCGGCCCGTTCGGCCATGGCGGCGAACAACTCGTCCGGGCCGGTTTCGGTCACCGCGCGGACGGGGTCCGGGCCGGCATCAAAAGCGAGGTGCACATGACAGTCAATTAGACCCGGAAGAACGGTGGCCCCGGGGAACCGCAGGCGTTCCACGTCCGCACCCACCGACGATTCCAGATCGTCCGCGGTGCCGACGGCACGGATGACGCCGGAATCGACGAAGACCCCACCGTCCTCGACCATTTGGCCGGCGGGCCCGGTGACGATCCGGTCAGCGGTAATCAGCAGCTTTTTCACGATCATCTCTCGCATAGGCTCGGGAAACGGCGATGAGCGCCCCGACATCGGCCCGCAGGTCGTCTGCGGCCGGGAAGGCGATGCGCGCGGCGGAATAGGAGGTGTCGGCGTGCTCGTCGACCGGCTTCAACGCCAGGGCCTCGGCGATGTACCGGGCGAGCTGATCCGCCGGAAGGCAGGCGAGGTCGGCCGTCGGCGCGACCTGGACCAGGTAGGGACTGAGGCGGACCAGTCCGTCGCGGCATTCGATGAGCCGTCGGTAGAACCGCTCGTGGGTCCGGCGGATCCACCAACGGCTCCGCCGTGAACCGGCCGGCTCCTGGTGGAGGACGAGCTCGGGGTACGCACCGGAGAGGACCGTCCAGAGCGGGGTGAGTTCGCGGTACATGCGCCGGTGACGGACCACCGACCGCAGGTGCGCGAGCAGTTGGAGACAGGCCGAGTAGCTGATGCCGACCAGCATGAGCCCCATGGACCAGTCGGTCAGCGACCAGTTCAGCTGGTTGAAGAACTGGTGCGATCCGGGCTGTCCGATCCGCGCGCAGACCAGGACGATCCGCCCCACGGCGGAGACCGTCATTCCCAGCAGGCCCAGCGCCACGATCCGCAGGCCCACCGCGAGGTGCAGCGCCGCCATGCGCGCGAAGCGCAGCGTCCACAGCCCCGAGGCCAGATAGGCGTAGATGAAATAGGAGTTGCCGACGAGGTAGAACAGCGCGATGGACGGCCGCGCCATGTGCGGCGTGCCCAGGGTGTGACCGCGGATGGACTCCGGCGTCACCGCGAGGAGCACCGCGATGACGAGCAGGACGCCGCCGAGCAGAGCCAGGTCGAACCGGACCCGCCGCAGGTACCGGGCCCGTTCGCCGGGCACCGCCGAGACGAAGAAGAGGATGAGCGCGGCCAGGCCCGCCATGTAGAGCCCGTTGAACAGGATCTTGTTGACACCGGTCACCGTCCAGCGGTCGATCGCCCCGCTGAACTCGGGGAAGCTGAGCAGCTCTCCGGCCGCGAGGAGGGACAGGCAGCACACCAGCATGCGCAGGACCTTGTCATGCGGTGCGCGCACCAGGTCGATGGTCTTCCACACCGACCCGATGACCAGCATGTAGGTCACCGGTTCCTGGAAGATTACGTCCACCCCCAACGGGGGTTCAGCGCGGAGTGCAACGGGCCGAGCGTGGAGCTCTCCGGCGTCCGGCTGGTGGCGGAGTCGATGACGACGGTCCACTCCTGGATGATCGTCGCGACGAGTTCGGCCTCGCGCTCGTAGTCCTCGGCGTAACACGTGCGCCGGAATCCCCGGTTGAGAACGTCTCCGGGAAAGTCGGGGCCCAAATCCGCGGTGCCGTCGCCCGCACCGTCGTCCGCGTGCTCCGCGAGAATGTGCCCGATCTCGTGCAGAATGATGTGGTCCTGGTGCAGCCGGGTCGTTTCCTGCTGATAGAAGATGACATCTTCACCGGGCCTCGACATCCAGATTCCGAACGGACCCGGTATCGGTAGTTCCCAGGGGATCAACCTGATTGGTTTTCCCCGGACTTCGCCCAGTCGCCGGCATAATTCCTCGACCCGCAGCGGCGGCTGAATGTCGAGCTCCCTCAATAACTTGCGGCAGGAACGACGGAGCCTGCGCTCACGTACGGCCACGAAACATTCCTCACTCCTCAGGGCCGGCCTAATCGGCCGGGTCGAACATGTCCATCATCTTGAGAAGCTGCTCGCGCATCGCGGGGGTCATCACACCCGCCCGCATGGCGATCATCCGCACCTGACGGCTGGCCAGTTGCTCTCTCAGCAGCTCGTCCTCGGGGTCCTCCCCCATGACCAGCGTCCGGATGGTGATCGATGGCGTCCCGGGCCCGCGGTGTTCGTCGAAGAACTTCGCCAGCCCCTCCAACACGATCAGTGTCGGATTCGTGTGGGACCCGTTGCGGAGCATTGCGAGATAACTCCGCGACAGGGTTGCGGGATGCGAAGGATCCTTCGTCACCGCCTCGGCCACTTCCGCGGTCGAGTACTCCCGCTGCCGACCGTGCCGGTCGACCCACCGCACCATCGCGAATAGCGCATTCAACCGCTCGGCCAATGACTGCCCGCCGCTCGGCTCGGCCACCATGATCACGCCCTTCTTGGCCGGATCCATCCCCTACTGTCCGTGAGCCACCCCCGATACGCGCCCAACCAGACACCATCTAAGCGTACTTGACCGAACGATCTACAGGATGCCAATATATTGGACGCATGGCGAACGAGGGGACCGGCGGCGGCGAGGTGATCATGCAGAGTCGAGCACGCGTCAGAGGCCGTTCGCAACACTCCCGCATGCGCACCGGGATCAGACCCGACTGACGCCGCACGGACGACCGGCTCGGACCTCCGTCCCCTGCCGACCCGTCCGCCGCCATCCGGGCGAGCGCCGCGAGCCCGACCGCCCGACTGCCCGACACCGCCGGAGGTTCAGTCGGCGAGTCCCGGGCCGCGCGCCCGCAAAACCATCCTTCACCGAAGCCGATCCGCCCGCCCGCCCGACTGGACGGTCGGGCGGGCGGTCGGGCGGGCGGCGCAGCAGGACCGCGCGACGCCGGCCGTGGACGGCCGCACTTCACCTGAGGTCACACAGATTCGCATGGGGGGCGACATGGATTTTCGACTGCTCGGTCCGGTGGAAGCCAGGCGCGGAACGGAGTTGATCGAGATCTCGGGGACCAAGGAGAACACGCTGCTCGCGGCCCTCCTGCTGGCCCGCGGGAAGGTGATCTCCGATGAGCGGCTCACCGAACTGCTGTGGGGCTGGGATCCACCCAGGACCGTCAGCGCGCAGATCTACACCTACATCTCCAGGCTCAGGAAGCGCCTGGGCCCCGATGTCGAGTTCATCCGGCGCCAACCCGGCTACGTGCTGGAGGCCCCGGGATCCCGCATCGACATCGCCGACTTCGAGCGCCTCGGCAGGCTCGGCACGGCTGCCCTGCAGGACGGCCACCCCGCCCTGGCCGCCCAGATGTTACGCAGGGCGCTCGGGCTGTGGAGCGGTGACGCCCTGGCCAACGTCACACCACAACTGGCACAGGCCTACGTGCCGCCGCTGGAGGAGACCTGGGCCACCCTCCTGGAACAGCGCATCGAGGCGGATCTGAAACTCGGGCTCCATCAGGAGCTCATCGCAGAACTCACCGGCCTGGTAGCCGAGTTCCCGGTCCGGGAGCGGCTCCGGGCCCTGTTGATGACCGCGCTGTACCGCTGCAACCGACAGGCCGATGCACTGCACGTCTTCCACGCGGGCCGCCAGGTGCTGTCCGAGGAGCTGGGCATCGACCCGTCCCCGATGCTGGTCGACACCTACCAGGCGATCCTGGACGGAGAGCTGCCCCTCGGCGCGCACGCCCAGGAGGAGGCCGAACCCGTTTCCGCACACCCGGCCGGCCACGTCGCCAGGCCGATCACGCTTCCCCCCGACCTGGTGGACTTCGTCGGCCGGGAGCAGGAGTTCAAGCGGCTGTGCGAGCTCCTGCGCCCCGATCCCCCGGCCGGTCCTCACGACGGATCACGTCGCTTCCTCATCACCGGCATGGGCGGGGTCGGTAAGACCGCCCTGGCGCTGCACGCGACGCACGAGGTGCGCAAATACTTCCCTGACGGCCAGTTCTACGTCAACCTCTGCCACCCCGACGGGGAGCCGAGAGATCCCAGGGACCTGCTCTCCACACTCCTGCGCGCGTTCGGCGAGAACCCCGGCGAGTGCCGGGACGACCTGGACGAGCTGGTCAGAATGTACCGGATCGCGACGTACGACAAGCGCATCGTCCTCATCCTGGACGACGCCGTCGGAGACCTCCAGCTGGAGCCGCTCCTGCCGAGCACCGCGCGGCCCACCGTCCTGATCACCGGGCGCACCCGGGTGGCCGCCGTCTCCGAGACCAACACCCTGGTCCTGCGCCCGATGCAGGACGGCGATGCCCTCGCGCTGCTGTCCGCGGTCGCGGGTGCCGAACGGATGTCCCAGTCGCCCGACGAGGCCCGGGACATCGTCACGCACTGCGCCGGCCTTCCGCTGGCGCTGCGCATCGCGGGCGCGCGGTGGGCGGCCCGGTCGCACCCGTCCGCGGCCCGTCTGACCCAACGGCTGGGGAATCCCGGTGTCCGTCTGTCCGAGCTCTGCCTCGGAGACCTCGACGTCCGCCGGAACCTCCTCGTGTCCGTTCGGCGGCTGGCTCCGGAGAGCCAGGTCTTCCTGCGCCGGCTGGCCCGGGTGACCCGGGGGACCTTCTCCTCCCTGGAGATCTCCGTCGCCCTCGCGATGCCGCCGGAACTCGCCGAGCTGTTACTGGAGGTCCTGGTCGACAAGGCCCTCGTCGAGGTGACCGAGGTGGACGACGACGAGCGGCTGCACTACCGCCTCCACGACCTGGTGCGGCTGCTGGCGACCGATCCGGACAGCCGCCCCCGGCCGGCGGACCGGACGTACGTTCCGCCGCAGCGGTTCCGGGACTGGGCCGACCGGAGCCTCGCGAAGATCGCGGTCATCTCACCAGCGCCGCTGGGACATCCGAGCCGTGCGTGACGCCGACACACAGATGACCGTCGCGGCGGCCCACACCACCGCGGCCGTCCAGGGGTTCACCCACATGAGGGCCAGCGACACGACGGTCGCCGCCAGGACGGTGGTCAGCACCGGCAGCAGGCCGGAGTACCGCTGCCTGTTCAGCTGCTCGTGGACGACCTCGTCGACGATCTCGCCGACCCGGTCGTCGATGGTGTCCCCGTAGTGCACGAGGAACTGGTCCAGATCGTCGGCCCTGTCGGGCCGGTGGGCTCTGCCGTCCGCAGTCCGGTGCCTCTCTGTCATGCGTCCACTGTCCCAAACGGTCCGTTCGGTGACGACCACGTGAACCCACCGACCGGATGGCTGGTTATCCCTACCCCGGAACCGTCGGCTGGCCTCTCTGCCCACCGGATCGCCGTTCAACTACGGTCCTGTCGACGGAGCAGAGTGGGGCAGGTGAGCCGTTCACCGCGCTCTCACGGCACGAGAGCAGGTCGATGCTTTGACTGAGAACAGCACCGGACGCGCCGCGGTCGCAGGCGGTGACCGGGTGGGGCCGCCGGGTGCCGCTCTGCCCGTGAACCCCTTACGGGCCTGGCGCTCGGCCGGCCTCTGGTGGGCGACCGTGCACCTGGCCCTGGACGGCGTCGTGGCACTGACGGGCCTGGCACTGCTCACCGTGCTGGCGCTCGCCCTGTGCGCGGTGCCCGTCGGGCTGGTGGGTGTGCCCCTCGTCGTCGTCTCGGGGCTCGCCGTCCACCGGCTCGCGGGCCTCGAACGCCGGCGGTTCGCCGCCACCTGTGAGCTGGAGATCGCCGGACCACCGCAGCCGTCCTGGTCCTGGCGCTCGTTGGGGGCACTGGCGGAACTCGCCCGCGACCGCGGCACCTGGCAGCTGATCGGCTACTTCGTGCTGCTGATGCCGGTGGCCTGCGTCACCACGACCGCGGTGGCGGTGGTCTGGGCCGTCCCGGCGACCCTGGCGCTGCTTCCGCTCTACTACCGGCTGCTGCCCGGCGGGCAGGCCGCGATCGGGCCGCTGACCGTCGACGGCCTTCCCGCGGCCCTGCTGGTCGCGGTGGCGGCCCTGCTCCTCGGGGCGTGCGGCTCCCCCCTGGTGGTCAAGGCCCTGATCTCCCTCGACCTCGCGCTCGGCCGTGCCCTCCTGGCGCGTCCGCAGGGCACGGAACTGGCGCAGCGGGTCAAGGACCTGACCGAGAGCCGGGCGCGGGTCGTCGACTCCGCCCAGGCGGAGCGCGAACGCATCGAGCGCGATCTCCACGACGGGGCGCAGCAGCGGCTGGTGGCCATGTCGATCACTCTGGCCCGGGCCAACTCCCGGCTGAAGAAGTCGGGGGACGAGGCGACCGGGAAGCTGGTCGAGGACGCCCGGCAGGAAGCGCTGCACGCGATCACCGAACTGCGCAACCTGGCACGGGGCCTGCACCCGCCGGTCCTCACCGACCGGGGCCTGGAGGCGGCGTTGTCCGCCGTCGCCGCCCTGGCGCCGGTACCGGTGCACCTGGAGGTGCGGGCGGACCCGAGGCCGTCGGCGAGGATGGAGGCCGTCGCCTACTTCACGGTGACGGAGGCGCTCACGAACGTGGCCAAGCACGCCCGGGCGAGCCGGGCGTGGGTGGAGATCCGGCGAAGCGGCGACCGGTTCACGGTCACGATCGGCGACGATGGACGTGGCGGGGCCGTCCTGGCGAACGGGAGCGGTCTCGCCGGCCTGGAGGGCCGGGTGTCCGGGGTGGACGGCCGGTTCGCCCTCAGCAGTCCGGTAGGTGGACCGACCGTGATCGAAGTGGAGCTGCCATGCGAGTAGTGATTGCCGAGGACTCCGCGCTGTTGCGCGAGGGGATCGTCCTCCTGCTCTCCGAGCAGGGCGTCGACGTGGTCGCCGCCGTCGCCGACGGTGAGGCGCTGCTGCGTGCGGTCGACGAACACCGGCCGGACGTCTGTGTGGTGGACGTCCGCATGCCGCCGACCTTCATCGACGAGGGGCTGCGGGCCGCGCTCGCGGTGCGCGCCAACTGGCCGGAGGTGCGGGTGCTCGTGCTGTCGCAGTACGTGGAGGAGCGGTACGCCTTCGACCTGGTCAGCAACAACGGCAACGGTGTCGGCTACCTGCTCAAGGACCGGGTGTCCGACGCCGACGAGTTCGTGGACGCGCTGGAGCGGGTCAACGCGGGGGAGACGGTGCTCGATCCCGAGGTCGTCAAGCAGCTGCTGGCGCGCAGCCGGCAGCGGGATCCGCTGGCGGATCTGACGCCCCGTGAGCGCGATGTGCTGAACGCCATGGCCGGCGGCCGTTCGAACGCGGGCATCGCGAGCGATCTGGTGATCGGCACGGCGGCGGTCGAGAAGTACATCCGCAGCATCTTCACGAAGTTCGGTCTTCAGCCCGAGGCGGGCGACCACCGCCGCGTCCTCGCCGTCCTACGCTTCCTGGGAGCCTGACATCAGCACGTCATCGACAGACCGCCGCCGGGTCGTCCTCGGCGGAATCGCCGCCCTCGCCGTCGTCGCGGCGCTGGTCGCCTGGGCCGTCGTCCAGTTGCTTCCGGCGCAGCACCCCTTCGACCGGTCGTGGCAGCAGGACGCGAGCGGCCGGACGCTGCTGACCGTGAAGACCGTCGGCATCGGCGTGACCCTGAGCCAGGGCGACACCCAGGAGGTCCGGATCACCGCCAGCGGGGACTACTCCGGCAGTGCTCCGGAGGTGTCCGTGGCGGCCTCGGGAGACCACCTCACGGTCACGAGCGGCTGCCCCGGCGACTGCTCGGTCCAGCTCGAGATCGTGGTTCCGGCCGGTCTGGCGTCCCAGGTGGACACCGGGGACGCCGCGATCGTGGCGGGGGGCATCACCGGCGCACTGGACCTGCGCACGACGCACGGAGCCGTCGAGGTGAAGAAGTCCTCCGGGCCGCTCCGGGTGCAGAGCAAGGACGGCGCGGTGACGATCAGCGACAGCACGTCCTCCGACGCGAACGTGGCCACCTCCAACGGCGCGGTCGACGCCGCGTTCACGGCGGCGCCGGCCAAGGTGAACCTCCGTACCCGTTCCGGCGCCGTGGACCTGCGGGTCCCGCACGACTCCGACTACTACATCGAGGCGCGCAGCGCCTCGTCCTCGCCGGAGGTCCGTCTGCCGACCGACCGGAACGCCTCGCACAGCCTCGTGGTGGAGACCGACAGCGGAGGGATCCGGGTGCGCTGAGGGTGGCTCGCGAGGAGCCGGGAAGGGGGGGGGGGGGGGGCCAACGTGCACCCCCCCCCCCCCCCAACCCCGCCCCCCCCCCCGGCCCCCAACACCCTGCCGCCAACCGGCCCCACCTCGGGGCCGTTTGGGGGGCCTCGGGGGGGGGGGGGGGGGGCGGGGGGGGGGGGGGGGGGCGGGGGGGGGGGGGGGGGGGGGGGCGGGGGGGGGGGGGGGGGGGGGGGGCGGCCCCCCGCGCCCCCCCCCCCCCCCCCTTCTCCGCGTCCCGGCCCGGTGCCCTTCTCCTCGCGCCGGCCCGGTGCCGTATAGGGCTGCTATAGAGCCCCTGGAAAGACTCGCCACGCTGCGGTGGAACACGGTCGGACGTCAGCCGAACGGCTACTCTCCCCGGTTCCCTCTTCCGCCATCCACCCGTTGTTGATCACAGGAGCTGTAGTGACCCGGCATTCGCTTCCGCATCGAACCGTCGCGCAGCACACGAGTCGGTCCCCGGCCGCGGTGGCCGTGGTCGAGAACGGTCTCCGCATCGGCTACGCGGACCTGGAGGCCGATGCCCGCCGGGTGGCGCACTTCCTCCGGGCCCGCGGGATCGGCCCCGGCCACGCGGTCGGTGTCCGGCCGACGTCGGGGGCGCTGCTGGCGGCGTCGCTGCTGGGCGTGTGGAGGACGGGGGCCGCGCTGGTCCTGCTGCCGTGCGAGCTGCCGGCCGACCGGTTCAAGTGGATCGTCGACGACGCCGGTGTCGAGGTGGTGCTGGACGCCGACGCGTGGGACGACGTCGTGTCCGCTCCGGACGACGACGTGGAGGAGCCGGACCGCGACGGCGCCGCGCTGATCAGCTACGGCGCCGGCGACGCGGGGCTGGTGGTCGACTACGCGATGCTGGCCGACTACGCGTCGCGGCTCCCGGAGCAGCTCGGCCTGTCGGCCTCCGAACAGGTGGTGTTCAGCGAGCGGATCGACGAGGCCACCTGCTACGGGGCGCTGCTGGCCACCCTGCTGAGCGGCGCGACGGCGGTCTTCGCACCGGCCGGGTCGCAGGCCGACGGAGCGCTGCTGCTGCGCACCGCCGCGGAGCACCGGGCCGAGGTCCTCTCGGTCTCCCCCGGGCTCCTGCACGACCTGGCGGACCTGCCCGACTGGTCGCCGTCGCTGCGGCTGCTGCTGTGCTGCGAGCCCGGGCTGGATCCCGGCGTGGACGCCGCCCTGTGCGGGCGCCTGTCCGAACGGACGGCCGCCGGTGTGACGATCGCCTACGGCCAGGCCGGGTACGGGCTGGCCGTCACCGTCCACACCCTCGAACCCGGCGGGGAGGCCGGTTCGCCGTCCCTGGGCCGGCCGGTGGACCCGGAGCGGGTGGTGGTCCTGGACGACTTCGGCGAGCCGGTGCCGCCGGGGGTGCCGGGCGAGCTGCATGTGCGCGGCCCGGGACCGGCGGGCGGGCCGGCGCGGCCGACCGGGGTGCTGGTCCGCGAGCGCGCCGACGGGTCGTTGGACCACTTCGGCCGGCTCGACGCCGACGCGGACGCGGACGCGGAGTTCGGGCTGGAGCCCGTGCTGCTGCTGGACTCCGAGCGCCCGCCGTACCTGGCTCCGCGGACGCCCGAGGAGCACGCCGTCGCCTCGGCGTGGTCGGAGCTCCTGGAGATCGAGGGGATCGGCGCGCTGGACGACTTCTTCCAGCTCGGCGGCTACTCGCTGCTGCTGACCAAGCTGGTCGAGCAACTGCGGCTGACCACCGGGAAGTCGGTGCTCCTCGCCGACCTCTACACGGCCGTCACCGTGGAGCAGCAGGCCGAGCTGGTCCGGGCCGCCGGAACGGCCGGGTCGGTGATCGACACGGTGGCCCGCGACGGTGCGCTGCCGCTGTCGTTCGGGCAGCGCCGGGTGTGGTTCCTGTCCACCATGGACCCGGACAGCACGGAGTGGATCGTCCCGCTCTTCCTGCGGCTGCCCCGGGACATCGCGCCGGAGACGGTACGCCGGGCGCTGGACACGCTCTGCGCGCGGCACGAGTCGCTGCGCACCCGGTACGTCAGCCGGGACGGCGAGCCGCTGCAGATCGTCGAGGCGGCGGCGCCGGTCGACCTGCGGGTCGTCGACGGTCCGCCGCAGAGCCTCGGCCCGCTGGTCCGGGAGCAGTTCGAGACCGGCTTCGACCTGGCCTCCGGCCGGGTGTGGCGCGCCCTGCTCGCGACGGAGGCCGGCCCGGAGCAGCTGCTGTTCCTCACCGTGCACCACATCGCCTGCGACGGCTGGTCCGCCACCGTGCTGGAGCGCGAGTTCCGTGCGGTCTGCGCGGCGTACCACGAGGGCCGGGAGCCCGAGCCGGCCCGCCCGGGCATCCAGTACGCGGACTACGCGGTGTGGCAGCGGCGGTTCCGGGACAAGGAGAGCCTGCGGGAGGAACTCGACTTCTGGAGCGAGGAGTTGCGCGGTGCCGAGCCGGTGGAGCTGCCGGCCGACCGGCCGCGGCCGGCCGAGCGCGATCCGCGCGGCGCCCTGGTGCCCGTCCGGATCCCGGCCCCGCTGGCGGGCGAGATCGTCGCGCTCGGCCAGCGCCACGAGGCCAGTCCGTTCGTGACGCTGCTGACGGCGTTCTCCACCCTGCTCGCCCGGTACAGCGGCCAGTGGGACGTCAGCGTGGGCGTCCCGGTCGCGGGCCGCAACCTGCCGGAGACCGAGCCGGTCGTCGGGTTCTTCATCAACTCGCTGGTGCTGCGCTGCCGTCTGGACCCGGACACGGCCTTCTCGGAGGCGCTGGAGCAGGTCCGGACGGCCAGCCTGGCGGCCTTCGCCCGGCAGGACGTGTCGTTCGAGCACCTGGTCGAGGAGCTGCGCCCGGAGCGCGACCTGTCCCGGACGCCGCTGTACCAGGTCGCCTTCAACTTCAACGACGCGCAGGTCTCCGGCGGCATGCCCGGCGAGGAGGCGGACCACGAGCTGCTGCTCAGCTCGCGCCAGGTCGCGAAGACCGACCTGACGCTGTACCTGCGCAGGGAGGACGACGGAGCCCTGACGGGTGTCGTCGAGTACGCGACGTCGCTGTTCGAGCGCGCCACCGTCGAGCGGTTCGCCCGGCACTTCGTCCAGCTGCTCACGTCGGCCGTGGCCGCGCCCGGGGCCCGGTTGTCCACGATGGACGTCGTCCCGGCGCAGGAGCGGGCGGAGGCCGCCGACCGCTGGAACGCCACCGGCACGGTGTGGGAGCCCGGTTCGGTGGTCGACCTGATCGAGGCACAGGCCGCGCGGACCCCGGACGCGGTCGCCCTGGTGGCGGACGACCGGCGCGTCAGCTACCGGGAGCTGGACAGCGCGGCCAACCGGCTCGCGCACCGGCTGCGCGCGCTGGGGGCCGGTCCGGACACCCTCGTCGCCGTGTGCCTGGACCGCGGGCCGGAGCTGGTGCAGGCCCTGCTCGCGGTGTGGAAGGCGGGAGCCGCCTACGTGCCGGTCGACCCCGCCAACCCGGCCGACCGGATCGGGCACGTCCTGGCCGACAGCGGGGCCGCGGTCCTGGTGAGCACGTCGGCACTGACCGGTCCGACGGACTCCTTCGCCGGCACCCGGGTCCTCCTCGACCGGGAGGCCGGGCGGATCGCCGGCGAGCCGGGGACCGCCCCGGCGCGGTCGGTGGATCCCGAGCACCTGGCGTACGTCATCTACACCTCGGGGTCGACCGGAAGGCCCAAGGGCGTCATGGTGACGCACCACGGGCTGGCCAACCACCTCCGCTGGGCCGCCCGGGACCTGGTCACCGGCGAGGGCGGGGCACCGCTGTTCTCCTCCATCGCCTTCGACCTCCCGGCCACCAACCTCTACGCCCCGCTGATCACCGGCCGCCCCGTCCACCTGCTCTCGGACCGCACCGACCTGAGCGGCCTGGGCCGCGCGCTCGCCGCGTCGGGCCCGTACAGCTTCGTCAAGCTCACCCCGGGGCACCTGGACCTGCTGAGCGAGCAGCTGACCGCACAGCAGATGGCCGGGCTGGCCGACCTGGTGCTGGTCGCCGGGGAGGCCCTGTCGGCGCGGACCGCCCGGACGTGGCTGGACGTGCTGGGCCCCGGGCGCCTGATCAACGAGTACGGCCCGACCGAGGCGTCGATCGGCACCACGGTCCACCCCGTCGACGAGGTGCGGGACTCGACGGTCCCGCTGGGGCTGCCGCTGCCGAACATGACGGCCCACGTGCTGGACGACACGGCCCGGCCGGTGCCCACCGGGGTGATCGGCGAGCTCTACGTCGGCGGCCACGGCGTGGCCCGGGGGTACCTCGACCGGCCCGGTCTCACGGCGGAGCGGTTCGTCCCGAACCCGTACGGCGCCCCGGGATCGCGGCTGTACCGGACGGGCGACCTGGTGCGCCGTCCGGCCGACGGCAGCATCGCCTTCCTCGGCCGGGCGGACAACCAGGTCAAGATCCGCGGCTACCGCATCGAGCCGGGCGAGATCGAGGCCGCGCTGGCCGCCGAGGACGGCGTGCGGAGTGCGACCGTGGTCGTCCAGGAGGACCGGCAGGGCGAGAAGTCGCTGGTCGCCTACCTCGTCCCGGCTCCCGGTGCGGAGCTCGACGTCGCGGCGGTCCGGGTCCGGCTGGCCGCCGTGCTGCCCGACTACATGGTCCCCTCGGCCTTCGCGGTCATCGACGCCCTGCCCCTGACGCCGAACGGGAAGCTCGACCGCCGCGCGCTGCCCGTGGTGGACCGCTCGGTCGGCCACCACCTGGATCCGCAGTCGCCGGCCGAGGAGCGGATCGCGGAGGTGTGGTCCGAGATCCTCGGCCTGGAGCGGGTCAGTGTGGAGGATCGTTTCTTCGAGCTCGGCGGGCACTCGATCCTCGCGATCCGGATGACCTCGCGGCTGCAGGACGTGTTCGGCATCGATCTCACGCTGCGGACCGTGTTCGAGCACCCCACCGTCCGTTCGCTGGCGCAGGCGGTCGAGGACCAGATCAGGGCCGAGATCGACCAGATGTCCGACGGCGAACTGCTCGACCACGACACGACCGCGACGGAGCGCCCGGCATGAGCGTCCACGAGACCCCGGTGTCCCGCCCGTGGCCGGGCCCCGCGGCACCGGCCGGACGGCAGGTGATCGACCTGTTCGAGGCGCAGGCGGCCGCCGCACCGGACGCGGTCGCGACGGTCACCGGCGGCGCCGCGAGCACGTACCGCCGACTCGACCTGGACGCCAACCGGATCGCCCACCGGCTGCTGGCCCTGGGCGCGGCCCCCGACGCCCCGGTCGCCGTGTGCCTGCCGCGCGGCAGCCACCTCCTGCCGGCCCTGCTGGGCGTCTGGAAGGCCGGCGCCGCCTACCTCCCGCTCGACCCGGCCCTGCCCGCCGGACGCCGGGAGTACATGCTGGCGGACAGCGGTGCGACTGTGCTGGTCTGCTCGTCCCGCGCCGGCGCCGGGATCCCCGCGGGCTACCGCGGCGCCGTCCTCGCCCTGGACGAGGAGCAGGAGGCCGACTCGGCCCGGCCGCCCACCGCGCCGAAGCGCTCGACCGATCCGGAGCAGCTCGCCTACCTGATGTACACCTCGGGGTCGACCGGCACCCCGAAGGGGGTGATGGTCGGTCACCGGGCCCTGGCCAACCTGGTCTGCTCGCTGGTGGACGACGCGGGGGCGGGCCGCGGCGGCAGCTGGCTCGCCAGCACCTCGATCTCCTTCGACATCTCCGCGGTCGAGATGTACGTGCCCCTGGTGACCGGCGGCCGGGTCGTCCTGGCCTCCGACCGGGAGGCGAAGGACCCGGCGGCGCTGATCGCGCTGGTCGACGCGCACGGCGTCACCGACGTCCAGGCCACGCCCTCGGGCTGGCGGCTCCTGCTGGCCTCCGGCTTCGACCGGCCGGCGGTGCGCGCCCTGGTCGGCGGCGAGGCCCTCCCGACCGCGCTGGCCGCGGAACTGGTCCGCCGTACGCACCGCCTGACGAACGTCTACGGCCCGACCGAGACGACGGTGTGGTCGACCTTCTGGCCGGTGCCGGGCGGGGCGTCCGAAGTCCTCCTGGGAGACCCGCTCGCCGCGACGCAGGCGTACGTCCTGGACCGGGCCGGCCGGCCGGTGCCCCACGGCGGAACCGGCGAACTCCACCTGGGCGGCGCCGGCCTGGCCCGCGGCTACGCCAACCGCCCCGGTCTGACCGCGGAGCGGTTCGTCCCCGACCCGCACGGGGCCCCCGGCGCCCGGAGGTACCGCACCGGCGACCTGGTCCGGCGCACCCCCGGGGGCGGGCTCGGCTTCGTCGGCCGGATCGACGACCAGGTGAAGATCAGCGGGTACCGGATCGAACTCGGGGAGATCCAGGCGCGGTTGACGGAGCACCCGGACGTGCGCGAGGCCGTCGTCACCGTCCGGGAACCGAACCCCGGGGACAAGCGGATCACGGCCTACCTCGTCCCCGCGCCGGGCCGCCGGCCCGATGTCGCCGCGCTGCGCACGCACCTGGCCGCGACGCTGCCCGAGTACATGCTCCCCCGGGCGTTCGTGGCGATCGGCCGCGTCCCGCTGAACACCAGCGGCAAGGTCGACTACCGCGCGCTGCCGGATCCCGGGCGGGCCGCCCGGCCCGCCGCGGCACCGCCAGCGCGGAAGCCGTAGCCGTAGCCGAATCTCCCTCCTCACCGATCCGTATAGTCCGCATATAGGACGCCCATGGACGGTGGAGAGGTGCACTGACCGCACCCATTCCCGGCTGTCCTGGAGGAGAACGGTGACCCACACGGGCGGCACCTGGTACCAGAAGCACGGCAAGACCACCGACCCCGAACTGCGCCTGGTGTGCTTCGCGCACGCCGGCGGGGTGCCGAGCTTCTTCAACGGCTGGGCGCGCCACCTCCCGGCCTCGATGGAGCTCGTGACGGCCTGCTACCCGGGCCGGCAGGGACGCTTCGACGAGCCGTTCGCCGAGAGCCTGGCGGAGCTCGCCGACCAGGCGACGGAGGCCCTCCGCCCGTACACGGGTACCCCGTTGGCGTTCTTCGGGCACAGCATGGGCGCCGTCGTGGCCCACGAGGTGGCCCTGCGGCTCGACGCCCGGTACGGCGTCCGACCGGTACGGCTGTTCCTCTCCGGGCACCCGGCGCCGCACCGCGCGCCGGCCTCGAACCTGCACCGCGAGGACACCGGGACGCTGGTCGCCGAGATCAAGCGGCTCGGCCTGTCGAGCGCGGACGCCATGGACCACCCCGAGCTGCTGGAGCTGGCACTGCCCATGCTGCGGTCGGACTTCCGGCTCATCGAGACGTACTCCCCCGGGTCGGCGAAGGTCCGCAGCCCGATCGTCGCCTACGCCGGCGACCAGGACCAGGACTGCCGGCCCGACGCCGTCGCCGCCTGGTCGGAGCTGACCACCGCGGGCTTCGAGTACCGCGCCTTCCCCGGCGGTCACTTCTACCTGGAGGCCTGCGAGGCCGACCTGCTGCTCCACATGGCCGGTCACCTCCGGGACGACCTGCGGCTGGCCCGGGTGGTCCGGGCGGCAGGCGCGAGGCGGCAGCCGGCCGGCACGGCGCCGCACGCGCCCGGCCTGCGGGCGGGAGGCGCCCGGTGAACACCGTCCACCCGCTCTCCCACGCCCAGGAAGCCCAGTGGTTCCTCCAGGAACTGTCGCCGGACAGCGGCGCGTACAACGCGGGCCTCGCCGTCCGCGTCAACTCGGCCGTCGACGTCGCGGCCCTGGCGCAGGCCGTCGCGGCCCTCGGCCCCCGGCACGGGATGCTCCGCTCGCGGTTCACCCTGGCCGAGGGCCTGCCGGCCCGCCTGGAGTCGTCCACGAGCCCGCTCCGGCTGACCGTGCGCGAGCACCCCGGCGTCACCGCGGAGCGACTGCACGCGGCCGTCCGCGCCGAGCTCACCGCGCCGTTCGCACTGCGCGCCGACGTCCCGTTCCGCATCGCGCTGCTCACCAACGGCCCCGAGGACGCGGTCCTGCTCGTCGCGGGCCACCACATCGCCACCGACGCCGTGTCGAACACGCTGCTGCTGCGCGACCTCCTCCAGGAGTACGGGCGGATCACCGGCGCACCGCACACCGCCCCGCGGCCGCTGCCCGCCGGGTACGACGACCACGTCGACAAGGAGCGCCGCCTGCTCGCATCGGCCCGCGGCACCGGCATGGCCCGGTACTGGCAGGGCGTCCACCGCGGCTCGGCCCCGGCCGCCCTGCCCACCGACCGGCCCCGGCCGCCCGTCCAGTCCTTCACCGGGGAGACCCTCCGGGTCACCGCCGGGCCCGAACTCACCGACGCCGTCGCAGACCTGGCCGCCGCGACCGGCGCCACCCGGTACGCCGCCCTGCTCGGCGTGTTCCAGGCCGTGCTCCACCGCCACACCCGACAGCGCGACTTCCTCGTCGGCGTGCCGACGACCACCCGGCTGAGCAGCCGGATGCGCGACGTGGTGGGCAACTTCATGAACACCGTGGTCGTCCGGGCGCGGCCCCAGCCGCGTTCGACGTTCCGCGCGTACGTGCTGGCCGCCGACGAGCAGCTCAAGCACGGGATGGAGGCGGCGCGCTACCCCTTCTCCCTGATCGCCCGCGCCGCCGGCACCCAGCGCGCCGCCGGACGCTCCCCCCTGTACCAGATCACGTTCAACCTGCTGGCCACCGCCCACTTCGACGCGGCACTCCAGCCCGTCCTGGACACCACCCGCCCGGAGCGCCTGACGCACCACGCCGGGCTGGTCCTGAGCCCGTACCACCTGCCCCAGCAGGAGGGCCAACTCGACCTCGCGGTCGACGTCCTCCAGGGTGGCGACGCGCTGGCCTTCGACTTCCGCTACGACACACACCTCTACGAACGCGAGAGCGTGCAGTGGCTCTCCGGGCACTTCCTGCGGGCGATCGACATCGCCGCGCGGAACCCGGACTCCATCGTGGCCGCGGCCCGGTTCTGGGACGCCGCCACCCCGCAGTCGCCCGGGCCCGGCGCCGCCGCCCCCCGCAACGACGCGGCCGCCGTTCACGCCTGAGCACACTGACGCACGAAGAAAGGGACCTCGGTCATGCGCGAAAACCTGGTGGACCTGATCCGACGGCACAGCCGTTCGGCACCCGATCGGGACGCCGTCGTCTTTGTCCGGATGCTCGGGTCCGAAGCACACGCCGAACGGATGACCTACGCCGACCTGGACCGCGAGGCCCGCGCCATGGCCGGCTGGCTGCGCACCCACTGCGCGGAGGGCGACCGCGTCCTCCTCCTCTACCCCAGCGGGCTGGAGTTCGTCCGGGCCTTCGTCGCCTGCCTCTACGCCGGGATCATCGCGGTGCCCGCCCCGGTGCCCGACAACAACGGCCGCCGCGGATCCCGCACCACCACCATCGCCTCCAACGCCGACGTACGCCTGGTGCTCACCGACTCCGGCCACCTGGAGTCGGTGACCGAGGCGGTCCACCAGCCCGGGTCCGAGGTCGTGCCGTGCGTCGCCACCGACACCGTCGACTTCGGCGGAGCCACCCCGTGGGGCGACTCGGAACCCGGCGACGACACCGTCGCCTTCCTCCAGTACACCTCGGGCTCCACCAGCGACCCGAAGGGCGTCGTCGTTCCGCACCGCTCGCTGACCGCCAACCTCCGGTTCATCTCCGAGGCCTTCGGACTGACCGAGGGCACGGTGTCCTGCAGCTGGCTGCCGCTCTACCACGACATGGGCCTGATCGGCATGCTCCTCACTCCGCTGCTCCTCGGCGGAACCGCGGTCCTGATGTCCCCGGGGGACTTCCTGCGGCGCCCGCACGCCTGGCTCCGGCTGTTCCAGGACCACCGGGGCTCCTTCACCGCGGCCCCCAACTTCGCCTACGAGCTGTGCGCGACGCGGGTGACCGACAAGCAGCTCGCCCAGCTGGACCTCTCCTCGCTCACGGCCGCGGTCAACGGCGCCGAGCCGGTCATGGCCGCCACCCTGGCCCGGTTCAACGAGCGCTTCGCCCCGGCGGGCCTGCGGCCGGACGCCGTGAAGCCCAGCTACGGCATGGCGGAGGCCACCCTGCTGGTGACCGGCACCCCCCGCGGCCGCCACCCGGTGGTCACCGGCGTCGACAGCGCCGAACTGGAGCTGCTCGGCTTCACCCGGCGGTCCGACTCGGCCGACGGCCGGCTCCTGGTGAGCAGCGGCCCCCTCACCCGGCTGGAGGTCCGCATCGTGGACCCGGCCACCGGGGTGGTGCAGCCGGACGGCCGGATCGGCGAGATCTGGGTCCGCGGTGAGAGCGTCGCGGCGGGTTACTGGAACAACGCGGCGGAGACCGAGCAGGCCTTCAACGCCGTCACCGCCGACGGCCAGCCTGGCTTCCTGCGGACCGGGGACCTCGGCGCCGTCGACGACGGCGAGCTGTACATCACCGGGCGCAGCAAGGACGTCCTCATCATCCACGGGCGCAACCTCTTCCCGCACGACATCGAGCGCGAGACCTCCGGTCTGCACCCCGCCCTCCACGGCCTCCAGGGCAGCGCCTGCTCGGTGCCGGCCGGCCAGGAGGAGATCGTCGTCATGCACGAGGTCAGCCCCGTCGCGATCGCCAACCTGGACCTGGCCGTCCTGGCCCGCGGCATCCGGGAGGAGCTCTCGGCGTCCCTCGGCGTCCGGATGCCCAGCGTGGTCCTGCTGCGCCCCGGCCACGTCCAGCGGACCACCAGCGGCAAGGTCCAGCGGGCGCTGATGCGCGAGCTCTTCATGACCGACGGGCTCAAGGCCGTCCACGAGGACCTCAGCACCGAGGTCAGGCTCCGCTACCGGGCCGCGACCGGCGACCGGTCGACGGAGATCGGTGCGGGTGGAGCCGCATGAGGCATCCCGCCTACGTCGCGGCCGCCCGGTTCGACCACCTGCTGGGCGACCCCCGGGACACCGGACGGCTCTTCTCCCATGCCCGCTGCGCCACGCTGGACGAGCGGGAGGAGTTCCCGCTCGAACTCTGCCGGGAGCTCGACCTGCTCGGGCTCCCCTCGCACTACGTGCCCGCCGCCCACGGCGGGGCGCTGGACAACTTCGAGGACCTCGTCCAGCTCGTCCGCGCCCTCGCCCGCCGGGACCTCACCACCGCCATCGCGCACGGCAAGACCTTCCTCGGCGCGGTCTCGGTGTGGGTCGGCGGCGACCCCCGGCAGGCCAGGGCCCTGGGCGCCGAGGTGACGCAGGGCACCGCCGTGTCCTGGGCGCTGACGGAGCAGCAGCACGGCAGCGACCTGCTCGCGGGCGACGTCCTCGCCGAGCCGCGCGACGACGGGTACGTGCTGTCCGGCGAGAAGTGGCTGATCAACAACGCCACCAGGGGCGACCTCCTGTGCGTTCTGGCCCGGACCTCGCCGGAGGGCGGCGCGCGCGGCTTCAGCGTGCTGCTGGTCGACAAGCGCAGGCTCGACCCGGCGCAGTTCCGCACGCTCCCGGCGGTGCGGCTGCACGGGATCCGCGGCGCCGACATCAGCGGTGTGGCGTTCTCCGGCGCGGCGGTGCCCTCGACGGCGCTGGTGGGTGCGCAGGGCGACGGCCTGGAGATCGTGGTCAAGAGCCTCCAGCTGACCCGGACCCTCTGCGCCGGGCTGTCGCTGGGAGCCGCCGACCAGGCGCTGGAGATGGCGACGGCGTACGCGCTCACCCGGCACAACCACGGCCGGCCCCTGATCGAGCTCCCCCAGTCACGGCGGCTGCTCGCGCAGTCGTACGCGGACCTGTTGACCGCCGAGGCGCTGACCCTGGTCTCCGCGCGGGCCGTGCACGCGCTTCCGGGCGAGCTGGCGATCGTCTCGGCGGCGACCAAGTACCTGGTGCCGACGCTCGTGCAACAGGCCCTCGGCGCGCTGTCGCGGCTGGTCGGCACCCGCTCCCTGCTGCTCGGGGACACCTTCGAGCACGGCCGGTTCCAGAAGGTGCTGCGCGACCACGGCATCGTGGGGATCTTCGACGGCAGCACGGTGATCAACCTGCACACCCTGGTCAACCACTTCCCGGCGATCGCCCGCGCCCACCGGCGCGGCTTCGTGGACGAGCCCGGGCTGCACGGTGCGACCACCCTCGGTGAAGCCCTGCCGGCTCTCGACCCGCGGCGCCTGGAACTCGTGCCCCGCCGCGGCAGCAGCCTGCTCCAGACCCTGCCCGCCGCGGTCGACGAGCTGCGGACCCTCGGCGACGCCGTGCCCGCGACGCTGGTCGAGCGGGCCGCCGAACTCGAGGCCGTCGTCGGGGACGTGGTCGCCGGGATCGGCCGCCACCGGCCGACACCGGTCGCGGTGCCCGCGGCCTCCTTCACCCTGGCCGAGGACTACGCCCGCTGCTTCGCCGCGGCGGCCGCCCTCCACCTGTGGCTGCGCAACCGGTCCGCCGTCGATCAGCAGGCCACCCACGGGCTCTGGGAGTCCGGGCTGTGGCTGGAGGCCTGCCTGGCCCGGCTGCTGCGTTCGCTGCGCACCCCGCGCACCGCGCGGCTCGTCGCCGACGGCGGCCGGGACCCCGACGAGGTCCTCGACCGGCTGGTGGAACCGCTGGTCGCCCAGCACTCCGCCGGACACCTGCCCTCCCTGCTGGCGTACCCACTCCCGAGGACCCGCGCATGACCGTCACTGGCACACCTCCCCGGCGGCAGTCGGTGCAAGCCGCCGGCCCGCTCACCGATCTCGACACCCCGGACACCCTCGACCTGCTGTTCGGGGACCCGTACGATCCCGCCAACCCGGTCGGGCACCGGGCGTTCCTCGACGCCGACGAACGCGGCGACTTCCTGCCCGCCGGCCGGAAGGCGCTGGAGTCGTTCGGCATCGGTGCGCAGTTCGTGCCCCGGGCGCTGGGCGGGCGGCTCGGCCAGGTGGACGAGCTCGCCAGGGTGCTGCGCACGGTCTTCCGCCACGACGGCTCGCTGGGCCTGGGGCTGGGCGCGATCAACCTCATCGCCTCCTCCACCGTCTGGGCCGCCGGCGACGCGCAGCAGCAGGGCTTCATGGCGGACGTGCTGCTGCGGGGCGGTCCGACCGCCGGCGCGATCACCGAGCTGGCCTACGGCGACGACCTGGCCCGCACCCGGCTGCAGGCCACCGAGCGGGGCGAGGGCGTCGTGCTCAACGGCCGCAAGGAGGTCATCAGCAACATCGCGCGGGCGCACGCCTTCACCGTCCTGGCCCGCACGAGCGCGGACCAGGGCAGCCGCAGCCACACGCTGTTCCTGGTGGACCCGGCGTCCGTGCCGCGCGACCGGATGCGCTTCCTGCCGAGGTTCCGCACCTCGGGGATGCGGGCGAGCCACCTCGGCGGGGTGGAGTTCGTCGACTGCCCGCTGCCCTCCTCGGCCGTGGTCGGCGGGTACGGCAACGCCATGGAGACCATCCTGCGGTGCTTCCAGGTCACGAAGTCGGTGGCCGGCGCCGCGAGCATCGGCATGGTCGACACGATGCTGCGCACCGTGGCCGACTTCGCCGTGAACCGCCGGCTCTACGACCGGACCGTCACCGGTCTGCCCTTCGTCGAGGCGGAACTGGCCGGCGTCTTCACCGATCTGCTGATCTGCGACGCCCTGACGACCACCGCCTGCCGGGCGCTGCACGTGCTGCCCCGCCAGACCAGCGTGTACGCGGCGGCCACGAAGTACCTGGTGCCGGAGATCGAACAGGCGGCGGCCGACCGGCTGACGGTGGTGCTCGGCGCCCGCTCCTTCCTCCGCGAGGGCCCGCACGCCGTCTTCCAGAAGAACCTCAGGGACCTTCCGGTCGCGGCCCTCGCCCACTCCGGGGCCACCGTCTGCCTCTCGACGATCATCCCGCAGCTGCCCCGGCTCGCCCGCAAGAGCTGGTTCACCTCCGACGCACCCGAGCCGGCCCTCTACCGGCTCGCCCGGCCGCTGCCGGACCTGGACTTCCAGCGGCTGGAGGCCAACGCGGGCTCCGACGACCGGGTCATCGCGACCCTGCCGGCCGTCGAACGGGAGGTCCGGGCCGATCCCGTCCTGCGGGCGCTGTGCGCGCGCCTGCTCGACGAACTGCGCTCCCTGACGGACGGCTGGCGCGCGCTCGCGCCGCGCAACCGCACGCCGTTCGCCGGGCCGATCGGCTTCGAACTGGCGGAGCGCTACACCGTGGTGCTGGCGGCCGCCGCCTGCCTGGGCATGTGGTGGCACAACCAGGACCACCCCGACCCGTTCATGCGCGACACGGCCTGGCTGGTCTGCGCCCTGGACCGGCTGACCCGCCGGCTCGGGTACGACCCGCTGCCGGAGGCCGAGCACGCCGCCGGCCAGGTCTTCACCGAACTCCTCAGGCGGCATGCCGAGCACCGGGCCTTCGACCTGATCGGCCGCCGGCTCCACTGACCCGCGCACGGCAACGCTCCCACACCCGACACCCGACACAGGAGAGCCGTCCCATCATGACGTCAATTCCCGCACCGGACCTGAAGACCGTCACGCCCGAGGAGATCCGCGACCTCCTGCTCGGCCTGGTCGCCTCCTACCTCGAGAAGCCCGTGGCCGAGATCGGGTCCGACGTGAAGCTGGTCGAGTACGGGCTCGACTCGATCTTCGCGCTGACCCTCTGCGGCGACATCGAGGACGAGTACGACATCGAGATCAAGGCCACGCTCGCGTGGGACCACCCGACCGTCGACGCCATCACGGCCTTCCTGTACGAGACCCTCACCGCACGGGCCTGACGAAGGCGTGCGCACGTCCCCCGGGAGCATCATGACCAAGCAGCTGATCACCCCGCCACCGCACGCCGAACCGGCCCTGCTCGGCATCGGCGGCCACCGGCCGCACCGCGTGGTCGACAACGACGAGATCTGTCGGAGCATCGACTCCTCGGACGAGTGGATCCGGTCCCGTTCCGGCATCGCCACCAGACGGTGGGCCGGCCCCGAGGAGTCCCTCGCCGACATGGCGGAGATCGCGGCGGACAAGGCCCTGGCGTCCGCCGGCATCGGGCCCGCGGCCGTCGACTGCGTCATTGTCGCGACCTTCACCCACCTGAAGCAGACCCCCGCCGTCGCGACCGAGGTCGCCCACCGCATCGGCGCCACCGGGGCGGCCGCCTTCGACATCTCCGCGGGGTGCGCGGGCTTCGTCCACGCCCTCGCGCTGGCCGCGGACCTGGTCCGCGGCCGCGGCGGGCACGTCCTGGTGGTCGGGGCCGAGCGGATGACGGACCTCCTGGACCGCGAGGACAGGTCCACCGCCTTCATCTTCGGGGACGGCGCGGGCGCGGTGCTCCTCGGGCCCTCGACCACGTGCGGCGTCGGCCCGGTGGTCTGGGGCGCGGACGGCTCCCAGGCCGACGCGATCTCCCAGACCGTCCCCTGGGACGCGCTCCGCAGCGACCCCCACCAGCGGTGGCCCGCGCTCCGGCAGGACGGCCAGAAGGTCTACCGCTGGGCGGTCTACAAGATGGCCGAGGTCGCGCAGCAGGCCCTGGACGCCGCCGGCGTCCGGGCCGCCGACCTCGACGCCTTCATCCCGCACCAGGCCAACCTGCGGATCATCGACGGGCTGGCGCGGGGCCTCGGCCTGCCGGACCACGTCGCGGTCGCCCGGGACGTCGTCACCACCGGCAACACCTCGGGGGCGTCGATCCCCCTCGCCATGGAGGCCCTGCTGAACGCCGGCACGGTGCGCTCGGGCGGACTGGCGCTCCTCCTGGGCTACGGCGCCGGGCTCTCGTACGCCGCCACCGTCGTGGTACTGCCGTAGGTGGGTTATCCCTACCGTCATTACGTGGGCTGACCTCGTGGCAGCGGCCGTCGAGCAGCGAATAGCGTGAAATCCAGAGGTTACGGAGGCCGACCGGGACTTCCCAGAACCGGTCCCTGCCAGCGAACTCGGGGAGGCGATCCGCTCCTCCCGACAGCAAGGAGTCCCATCATCGCCACGTCAGCCCTCCTCCACCGCCGCTCCGTCGGCCTCCTGCTCGCGGCGCTCACCGCCCTCGGGGCGGTGACGGCCTGCAATCCCGCGAAGGTGCTCAACCGGACCGACTTCGCCCAGACGAACGAGATCGACGTCCAGCCCGGCACCACGCTCCAGGTGGACGCCCGGAACATCGGCGTGACGCTGAGCTCGGGAAGCGACTCGAAGGTGCGGGTCTCCGCGACCGGGAACTACGCCGACCAGAAGCCCCAGGTGACGGCCACCACGACGGGAACCACCGCGGTGGTCTCGGGGTCCTGCGGCGGCGACTGCGACCTCCAGCTCCACATCACGCTGCCGGCCGCACTCGGCGTCCGGGTCGAAGCGGGCAACGGCGCCGTCGTCGCGAACGGCATGGGCGGGAGTCTGGAACTGCAGACCACCGACGGCGCCATCACCGTCGACCACCCCACCGGCCCGTTGACCCTGAAGAGCCGCAACGGCGGGATCTCCGTCACCGCCGCCGCCTCTCCCAAGGCCGACGTCACGACCGGGAACGGCGCGGTCGACGCCGCCTTCGCAGCCGCTCCCGCCAGCGTGAACGTCACTGCCAAGGACGGCGCGGTGGACCTCTCCGTACCGTCGGGCGCCGGCTACAACGTCACCACCCGCAGCACCGGCACGACACCGCAGGTCGACGTGCCGAGCGACCGCAACGCCGCCCACTCCCTGACCGTCACCACCGCCAGCGGCGCCATCCACATCCACTGACGGCACCGCCCCGCCGCCTCCGATTAACGCCAGAACGCCGGAACGCCGGAACGCGACGACCGGGGCGCCACCCACACACGGTGGCGTCC
>NZ_JBHVUV010000055.1:0-30864 GCF_042883905.1 Kitasatospora sp. NPDC058170 | reverse complement strand
CAGGTCGAGACGTCGACGAGCGCGCGGGGTCGCAGGGCGTAGTGGCCGAACTGCTTTCCGTTCGCCGCCAGGGTTCGTTCCGCGCCACTTCCGCCAAGACCGCCGCGGCGGAGGCCGCCCGCGCGGCCACCGCCACCATGAAGATCGCCACCGAGGCCTCCGCCGTCGCCGGCGAGGCCCAGCGGGCCGCGAACGCCGCCGCCGCCCACGCCGACGCGGCGGCCGCGGCAGCGGACGAGGCGGCGCAGCACGCCGGCAACGCCGCCACCGCGGCGAACACCGCCCAGGCCGCGGCCACCGCCGCGGGCGCCGCCGCCGACTCGGCGGATGCCTCCGCGACGCAGGCGCACAAGGTCGCCGACATCGCCCGCGCCTCCGACCAGGAGCGCCTGGACGCGCAGCAGGCCGCCGAGACGGCCGCCGCCGACGAGGCCTCCCGCGAGGCGGAGCAGAAGGCCAGGACCGCGGCCTGGGAGTCCGGCAAGGCCGGCCGACTGGCCGCCGAGACGGAGCAGTTGGTCAAGGACGCCACGGCCGCGGGCGCGGACCCGAAGGCCGGGGTCCTGAAGGGGCGCCAGGCAGCGCTGCGGCTGCTGGACTCCGGCGGGCCGTGGACCAGGACCGCGGCCCAGACCGCCCTGGAGGGCGACGAGAGCGCCGTCCGCGCCTTCCTGAACGCCACCCTGACCGAGGCCAGGGACCGCGACGACCGCACCAGCATCATGGCGATCGCCCAGGGCCCGACCAAGCTGGAGCAGCGCCTGGCCGCCGAGGCCGCAGCGGCCGGAACCGCCGAGCAGGTCCGCGACTTCCTCGCCACCGGCCAGTACCCGGGCAAGGACGACGACGACCGGGTCCTGCTCTCGCAGATCATGGCCGCCGGCGGACCGGGGGTGAAGGAGGCCGCCGGCAAGGCGCTGGACGGCGCCGTCGCCGACGTCCGCGCGTTCCTGGCGACGGGTCAGTACAAGGCCCGGGACGACGACAACCGCGTCCTCGTGAGCCAGGCCCTGGCCTCCGGAGGACCGGAGGTCAAGGCGGCGGCCCAGGCCGTCATGTCCGGCCCGGCCGACCGTCTGGAGCCGTTCCTGCAGACCGGCCTGCCCAAGGCCCGCCAGCGCGACGCCGTCACCGCCGCGCACGTCGCCACCGTCCAGTCCTACCTGGCGGCCATCGACGGCTCGGTGGCCCTCGCCCGCCAGTACGCGGCCGAGGCCTCCCAGTCCTACGCCACCGCCCGCAACGCCGCCGACGAGGCCGCCGGCTACGCCGACCAGGCCCGCGCCTCGGCGACAAAGGCCGCCGACTGGTCCGCCAAGGCCGCCCAGTCCGCGCAACAGGCCAAGGACTCCGCCACCCAGGCCGCCGGCTACGCCAGGCAGGCCCAGGCCAGCGCCGCCTCCGCCAACACAGCCGCCAGCCGCGCGAGCACCTCCGCGAGCATGGCCGCCGGCTACGCGGCCCAGGCCCGCCGGTACGCGGCCACCGCCAAGACCGCCGCCGACCAGGCCCAGGCCTCCGCGGCCGCGGCCAGGAAGAGCGCCGAGGAGGCCGCCCAGGCGGCCAAGGAAGCCCGCGAGGAGGTCTGGAAGAAGCAGCAGGCCGAGACCGCCGCCGGGCAGGTCCAGAACGGGACGGCCGCGACCGACCCCGACGGCGACCGGCAGTCCTTCGTCGAGGTCCAGCCCAGGTCCGACGTGACCCAGGAGATCGTCCGCCAGGACATGTCCAAGTGCGTCGTCGGCGACCCCGGCCTCGAGGGGAGCTGGCTCTTCACCTGGGGCTCCAGCCCCTGGCACAAGAACGCGGCCGGGCAGAGCGTCTGCGACGTCAAGGTCACCGTGAAGGTCACCGGCACCGTCGACTACGTCCTGAAGACGTGCCCGGAGCCGAATCTCGGCATCGAGGCCTGCAAGGGCAAGTACGGCGTCTGGGACACCCTCGTCCTCGACACCAAGCGGATCGAGAACTCGCAGTACGACACCACGATCGAGCTGTCGTACGACGACTACAGCAAGCACTACAAGGTGGCCTGCGGGCAGAACAGCGGCTGCACGTCGGTGGGCAGCGCCAAGCTGCTGGCCGGCGACTTCATCCAGTGCTTCAACAATCCCGATCTGGCGTCCTGCGGATGGGCCGCATCGACGTTCCTCCCCGTCGGCGCCCTGTCCAAGGCCGCCAAGGGCATCGTCGCCTTCCGCTTCGCCATCCTGTCCGGCGTCGGCCTGGACGAGGCCAAACTCGCCCTCCAGGCGGCACTTGACGGCTACAGCCAGGCCACCATCGGCAAGCTCACCGCGGTGGCCGACAAGGTCGCCAAGTTCCGCCTCACCCTCAGCGACGGCGTCGGAACCGACGAGGCACTCGCCGCCCTGCGCAACGACGCCGCCGTCGGCCATGCCGTGGTCCAGGAGATGGAGGCCGAGGCCAAGATCGCAAAGGACATCCGCCCGTCGTGCCGGCGTAACAGCTTCCCGGCCGGCACCGCCGTGCTCATGGCCGACGGTACGAACCACCCGATCGAGCAGATCCGCATCGGCGACACGGTGACAGCGACAGACCCGGCCACCGGCGCCACCGGTCCGCAACGCGTCGAGGCCACCATCTACACTCCCGACGACCGTGAGTTCACCGAACTGGCGATCGCGACGCCGAACGGGTCCACGGCCACCAGCACCTCCACCAGCCACCACCCGTACTGGTCGGAGAACCGCCAGGCCTGGCGTGATGCCGCCGACCTCGTCGTCGGCGACACCCTGCGAACCCCCGAAGGCCGGACCGCGCGGATCGTCAGCACCCGGCACTGGACCTCGCTCCAGCCCGCGTACAACCTCACCATCAGCAGTGTCCATACCTACTATGTGCTCGCCGGGTCGACGCCAGTTTTGGTCCACAATGACGGGGGATCCGACCCGAAGGTCTTCCCGAACCTGAAGCCGGAGGACACCTACGGCTGGACCAAGCTGTACACGCCGGGGACGGTGGCAACCCGTACCGGGAACTATCAGTATGTGGTTCTGACCGACGGGACTCTGCTTATCGGTAAGGGCGACGGCCACATCGCACTCACCAGTGGCGCGGATGTGCTGGCTGCCGGTGAGGTCCGATTCAAGAGCGGGAGGATGACGGAGGTGAACAACCTGTCCGGCCACTACAAGCCCACCGGGTCCTACGCTGAAGCCGCAGCCGTCGAGGCCTTCGGCAAGGTTGGAATCGATGCGACAGGAAAGTATGTTGAGTACAAGTTCACCGAATGCTAGCGACGGCGGATGCGGTCTCATTCTTGACAAGATCGAGTTTCTGCTGAAAGCCCAACAGCTCGCCGACGGGGTGGACCAGGTGGAGCCGCTTCTCGAAGACCTGACTGATCAGATCAGGGACAGGGGGAGCTGCAGGCCGGCTGTTGCCGAGCGGTTTCTCGCACTCATGCAGGAGATCGACCCCTGGAGCCTCGAGGTCCTGCAGTACTGCATGCATGAACTTCGGTGGCAAGAGGTGCTCGATCGGGCGGAGGATCTTTTCCGGAAAGAGAGCGGCGTGGCGCGGCGCCGTCTCTATGAACGCCTCCTCGAGTCATTTGAGGACGACTGGAAGGAGCGGGAGTTCTTTCGCCGGTACTCTGACTGATTCGGCCCGGCGCCGAACGGAGAGCCAGGTCGTTGCCGTGCGCATCGGGTCGGCGCGGGTGAATTCCGCCGCCCGATGAGTGACCGACGGAAACCCCGCCGAGTTCGTTCGGCGGGGTTTCCGTCGCCTCAACGGGTGCTCGCGGAGGCGACCGCATCAGAGCGGCCGCATCGGGACGGCGCCGGGCAGGCCACCGCCCCGGCTGCGACCGGGGCGGTGGGGCGGTGGGGGTCCCAGAAAGCTGGGATATCGAAGGCTGGCAGGACGCGGACAAACTGGCGAGTGATCGCCCGCCGTGAACGGCTGCCCAGTGCGGCGGGCGGTCCTTCCCTGTGCCGAGAACCCCTGGAGCAGTCTTGCGTTCATCCCTCAAGCGCCTCGTGCTCGCGATCGCGCTCGCCCTGACCGGTCTGGTCCTGGTGCCGGGCGTCGCGTCCGCCGACACCCCGGAGACGATCCTGTTCAACCAGTACTCCGACCGCTGTCCCGACGGGAGGTCGGGCCTCCAGGAGATGCGCGTCTGCGCCCCGTCCGACAACCCCGGCAAGTGGGTGTTCAGGAACGTCCCGGGCTACCCCGAGCGGCACACGATCACCACCCGCACGGCCGACGGGGACATCTGCCTGACGTCCGACGACCTGCCGACGACCAGCAAGTGTGTGGCGGGTCTGACCACCCAGCAGTGGGAGGTCACCCCCCTCCAGGCGCAGCCGCCGCTGTACGACCTGGTCGGGCTGCGGCTGAAGAACGTGTCGAGCTCGAACTGCCTGGACAACTCGCGCAGGAACTTCGGGGGCTGGAAGCTGGTCATGCGCGGCTGCGACGACCACGAGTACCAGCAGTGGAACGTCTACCAGGCCACCTACCAGGCCCTGTTCGGCGCGCCGGGCCAGCACAAGGGCATGACCTGGGCCAACCTGGAGCAGCGTGCCGACAACGTGGTGCACGTCGGCTACGACAACGCCACCAACAGCAACCCGTACAGCGGTGACACCCCGTCGAGCGCCGTGCTGCCGCTGCTGTGCCTCAGGCAGGACGGCCGCCCCGCGCCCGCCGGCGTGCCCACCAGCGGCTTCCACAGCTGGGCCGGCGGCGAGGTGAAGGCCACCGCACCGCTGTCCGGCTCCCAGCTCACCAGCCGCGCCGCCGCCGACCAGAAGTGCGCCGACTCCTTCGGGGCCGGCTTCCGGATGGCCGAGTTCCACGACGGCTCCGGCTGGGGCCTGTGGGCCAACGGCACCCTGCCCGCCAACACCCGCTTCTGGACCGCCATCAGCGACCAGCCCGCCAACCCCTGGAGCTGATCCCCCCCCCCGGATCCCGGGCGGGCGCCACCACCGGCGCCCGCCCTCACCCGCGCCCGCCACAGCCGGTCAACGGACCGGCCCGACCGGCCCGGCTACCCGAACAGGCCCTCCTCGCGCGCCTTCCAGGCCAGGGCCACCGCGAACCGGACCGTGCCCAGCAGCCCGGCCAGGGCGGCGGCGATCCACAGCGGGATCGCGAGGACGCTCGGCCTGCCCGTCACCATCCGCCCGCCGTCGAGCCACACCCTGGCCTCGTGCCCGTCCGGATACACCTCCCCGGTCGGCCGGTCCTCGCTGAACTCGCGGCCGTCGGCGCTCCAGTGGTAGACGCAGCCGTAGGTGGCGTGGCCGCCGCCCTCGTCGTTCAGCGTCCGGCCCGTCGTCCGGCAGTTCGTCACGGTGGCCGTCACGCTGGGCGGTTCGTGCTGCCGGTCCCGGACGGCGTGGCTGGCCTGGGCCGTCGCGAAGACCGTGCCCAGGGCGAGCACCAGGAGCACCGCGAGAGCCAGGCAGGAGGCGGCGTAACCGGCGCCGGAGACCTCCCGGCGCAGCGGAAGCGAGGCGCCGACGGCCGCCAGCAGCGCGACCCCGCAGACCTCCGGCCACCAGCCCCGGCCACCCGGCGCGTCCTGCGAACCCGCCCACACCACCGGCGCGGCCGCGACCGCCAGGACCGCCACCGCCACCACCATGCCCGCGGCACAGCGCCGCTGGAACGCCGTCCACCGCACGGAAGGCCCGAACGCCACCTCGCCCCCCTCTCCCCGTACACCCGTACACCCGTACACCTGCACGTCCGCACATCGGATCGTCCGACCGTCCGATTCTCCGGCCGGCCGCCCCCGGGGCGCACGCCTGCGCCCACTCTCCACCGAACCGGTGACAGGGCCGCGACATCGTCACAGCCGAGACCGCCGCCCCGCCCGGCGCCCGGCGGTCAAAGCCAGCCGCGCTCCTTGGCGCGCAGGGCCGCCTGGAAGCGGGTCGCGGCGTCGAGGCGGGCCATCAGAGCGGCCACGTGGGTGCGGTACTTGCGCACCGAGATGTTCAGCTCGCGGGCCGCCGTCTCGTCCTTGCCGTGCTCGCTGAGCGTGCGCAGCACCTCCGCCTCGACCGCGCTGAGGTCGAGCCGGTCGATGTCCGTGGCCCGCGCCCACTGCCGCTCGAACAGGTCGACCAGCGCGGCCACGATCCCGGGCTGGCCGACCTGCAGCGTGTCGGACTCCGGCAGGTCCGGATCGAGCCGCACGAAGGCGACCCGCCGGTCGACGATGAGCAGCTGGCCGAACGGCTCGGCCGTCACCCGGTGCACGTCGCCCAGGGCGTGCCAGTACCGGGCGTAGGCCATCTGGTCGGGCTTGTCGAGGGCCGCCGTGCCGACGAGGGTCCGGCTGGCCATCCCGTCCGCCAGCTGGCGCCGGAAGCGGTCGGCCGCCGCGCCCTGGCACGGCGTCCTGCCGCGCGGCAGGCGCTTGGCGTTCATCATCTCGAAGCGGCCGGGCATCGAGCGGATCCGCTGGGTCACCTGCGCGGTGTCCTGGATGCGCTCGACGAGTTCGACGGGCCGCCCCTGGCGCGCCTCCTCCGCCAGCTCCCGCACCACGTCGAAGGCCGCGTCCAGCCGGGCCAGTTCACGGGAGGTGTGCTCCACCCGCCGGCGCACCAGCAGGTCGACGGCCGCCGCGGGCGCCAGCGCGACCATCCGCGCGTCGACCACCCCCAGGGCCTGCAGCTCGGCGAGGACCGGACGCAGGCCCGGCAGGCCCAACTCCGCCCCGGCCGTGTCGGGATCGGTGTGCCGGGTACGCAGCAGATAGCGGTAGACGCGCTCCTGGTCAGACGTCAGCCCCAGGCTCTGAAGACTCATCGCCGCCCCCCGTTCCGTGCAGCTTCCTGCACGGAGTCTTGCACCATCTCCCCGTTCCGCCGCACACGGGTGAGCGACAGGCTGGGGTGACGCGCCGGGCGGGGAACCGCCCGCGGCGCCGACCGACGCAGACCCGCACGACCACAGGGGGAAACCACCGCCATGGGCCACATCCGCAGCTTCGTCCCGTGGATTGCCGTCGCCCTGCTCACCGGCACGGTCGACATCCGCTGGGCCGCGCTCACCGGCCTCCTGCTGGCCGTCGCACTCGTCGCGACCCAGCGCCGCGCGGGCCGCGGCTGGGACACCCAGGTGATCGAGGCCAGCGCCGTCCTGTTCCTCGCCGCCTACACCGCCGCCGCGTTCGCCGCCCCCCACTCCACCGCCGTCGCCCACTACGGCCCGCCGCTGTCCTCGCTCTGGCTGGCGGCCACCGCCTGGGGCTCCCTCGCGCTCGGCCGCCCCTTCACCCTCGGCGTCGCCCGCACCCAGGCGCCCGAACACCTCTGGAACAGCCCGCTGTTCCTGCGGATCAACCGCGTCATCACCACCGTGTGGGCCGCCGCGTTCACCCTCTCCGGCATCGGCGGCGCACTGCTGCGCCACTACCGGCCGGACGCGGGCGACGCCCGCACCCTGCTCACCGTCGCCGCCTTCGCCCTTCCCCTCCTCTTCACGGTCCGCTACCCCCCGATCGCCCGCGCCCGCCACGCCGCCTCGGCCGAGGCGTAGCCCGCCCGGTCCCCGGGGCGGGGGTCCGGGGGAGGGCCGGGGGTTCGTAGAGTGGCCTCATGATGCGCCCGAACCCTGTGACCGCCGGTGGCGAGCGGATCCTTCGACGGCTGATCGGCGAGGCCGGACTCGGGCCGTGGGAGGACGAGTTGGCGGGGGTGGCCGAGCACGGGATCGCGTTGGGGCCGAGGCCCGACGGCTTCGGGGGGCCGGAGCCGTTCTCCCGGTGCGGCGGTGTGCCGGACGTCCCGCCCGGCTTCGTGTGGCCGAGCACCGGGTCCGGCCCGGACGCGCAGGCGGACTGCTTCGTCGCCCAGATCGACCTGGCGGAGGTCCGCGGGGAGGACGCCAACGGGCTGCTGCCGCCGTGCGGCCTGCTCTACTTCTTCTTCCTCGGCGACGACGGCTTCGGCGGCCGCGACCCGGTGAACGTCCTCTTCTTCCCGGACCGGTCGGCCGCCGACACCGCGCCCTACGAGGTGGACTCGGACCCGCTGTTCGCCGACCCCGATGCCGGCTGGGGCGCCCCGCCGTGGGAGTTCACCGGCCCGCCGGCCCCGCTGTACGCCGCGGGCAAGGCCATGCTGGCGCAGGTCGGGCGCTTCCACGACGATCCGCTCGTCGAGCTCCCGCAGGAGGCCGCGGAGCGCCTGGCCTCGCTGGGCCGGGCCGCGCTCGACACCGCGCCGCAGCACCGCGCCTACATGGTGCTGCTGGGCCCCGACCGGGAGGCGGACCAGTACGTGGTGGCGCCGCACGGCCGCGGCCCGGAGCGGATCCTGCTCGACGCGGGCCGCCCGGACTTCACCGGGTGCCCGCTCTACTACGTGATCCGCGACGAGGACCTGGCCGCCGCCGACTTCAGCCGGATCGAGGCCGTCACCGTCCAGCACTGACCGCTGACCCGCCGCGGTGCGGGGGCCCACGGGTGCCCCCGCTCCGCGGTCGGCACCGGCCGACGCCGGGCGTCCCGAGCGCACGCCCGCCGGTATCCGTCCCACCGGGAATCGTGAACCGCCCACGGACAAGCCACAGGTGAGACATGATCGGTGCGTGCAGAGTGAGAACCCGCGACCCTTACCTCCGTCGGCGTCGACCGTTTTCTGGGCCGGCCGCTGCGACCAGCACGCCCGCGCCGTCGAGTACGAGCTGACGTGGTGGGGACATGAGTTCCCCGACGGCCCGCCGGACGCCGAGGACGCCTTGATCCTCCTGCGGCGCACCATCGGGGAGACCCGCTCCAGCGGCCTCGGTGAGCGCACCGCGGACCTCCTGGAGGAGGCCACCGCCCCGCTCGACGCCGCGAGACGCCACACCGCCCGCGCGATCAGCCCGGTGCTCCTGCCGCTGATCGCCCATCACCTGCGGACCGCCGCCACGGCCCTCGCGGCCACCCGCACCCACCTCGCCGCGAACGCCCCGGCCGGGCCGTACCCGCCCCCACCGGCGGTGGCCCCCCACCCCGGCCGCTGACCCCGGCCCCCCGGACCGCCCCCCGGACCGCCCCCCGTACAGCCCCGATACAGCCCCGCACCGCCCCGGCGGGACACGGCCCCGTCCCTCCCGCCGGGCGGCTCCTCCCGCGGCACGGCCGCCGGCACCCGCTACGACCGCCGCGCCCGCTACGGCCGCGGGCCGTCCGCGAGCGCCGCCGTGACGGCGGCCTCGGCGTGCAGGCGCGCGGTCGGGAAGAGCGGCACCGGGCTGTCCCCGTCGCCGACCAGCAGCTCGATCTCGGTGCAGCCGAGGATCACGCCCTCGGCGCCGTCGGCGACCAGCTGCCCGATCACCCGCCGGTACGCCTCCCGGGACTCCTCGCGGACCACGCCCCGGCAGAGCTCGTCGTAGATCACCCGGTGCACCAGGGCGCGCCCGTCCGGGTCGGGGACGAGGACGGTGAGCCCGTTGGCCGCCAGCCGGCCCCGGTAGAAGTCCTGTTCCATGGTGAACGCCGTCCCGAGCAGGCCGACCCTGCGCAGTCCGGCGGCCCGGACGGCGTCGGCGGTGGCGTCGGCGAGGTGCAGCAGCGGGACGGAGACCGCCGACTCGATCCGGTCGGCCACCTTGTGCATGGTGTTGGTGCAGAGCAGGAGCAGCTCGGCGCCGGCCGCCTCCAGCGACCGGGCGGCATCGGCGAGGACGGCCCCGGCCTCGTCCCAGCGGCCTTCGCTCTGCAGCCGCTCGACGGTGGCGAAGTCGACCGAGTAGAGCACCAGCCGGGCGGAGTGCAGCCCGCCGAGCCGCTCACGGGTGAGCCGGTTGAGGGTGCGGTAGTACTCGGCGGTGGACTCCCAGCTCATGCCGCCGATCAGGCCCAGGGTCTTCATGCTCCACATATAAACACAGCTATCTCATCCTCGAAAAGATATAAGTAATACTTTCACTCCCTGTATTCACGCCACACCGACCCGCCAGGGCCCGAGCCCGGCCCGTCGGCGGTGCGCCCGGCCCTGTCCGGGACGGCCGCGGGGCCCTCCTGCGGGCCGGTACGGTAGGACCTGCAGGAGTCCAGAGCGGGCACCGCGCGATCCAGGGAGCCGAGCATGAGCGCACAGCCCATCGCATACGGCGACGTGGACCACGAGGCGGCGCTGAAGTACGCCGTACAGCTCATCGACCACCGGTGGGCCCAGGTCATCGAGGGGCGGATCGTACTGGCGTCGCCGATGTGGGACCACGAGCGGATCGTCGCGCGGATCCGCCGCCAACTCGACGCCAGGGTCGACGAACTCGGCTGCATCAGCGGCTCCGGCAACCTCGACCTGCCCGGATCCTCGAACTGGTACATGGCCGACATCGCCGTCATCCCCGACGACCTCGCGGCCGGAGCCGGCGCCCTCACCCCCGGCCAGACCCTGCTGGTGGTCGAGGTGACCTCCGAGTCCAACGGCGACACCGACCGCATCACCAAGCGCAAGCGCTACGCCCAGTACGGCGCCCCGCTCTACCTGCTGGCCGACCGTCAGAGCCGCGAGTGCACCCTGTTCTCCGAGCCCCACGACCTGGGCTACGCCGTGGTGGACGGACCACACCCCTTCGGTACACCGATCCGCCTGCCGGAGCCGTTCGACCTCACCTTGGACACCACGGGCTTCTGAACCGACGCCGCCGCACCGGGAGCCGGACGGCGTCCGCTGCCGGCGGTACGGATCGGCGAGCCCTGCCCGTCGGCGGGGCGGGGCCCGGGCCGCCGCGGAACGGGTGCGGCGCCGAACGCGGGTGGCGCCGAACGAGTGGATTCGCCGGAACGCGTACCGGACGGGGGCCTCCGCCCGGAGGGCGGATGGTGACGTTGCCATCCGAGCCCCCGACACGGAAGAGGCGCCCCGACATGCGACCCACCCCCTCCCGCCGCCTGTTCGTCACCGCGCTCCTCGCGGCGCCCGCGCTGGCCTCCGCGCCCGCCCGGGCCGCGGGCACCGCCCGCTCCGCGGACGACTACCCGCCGGACGGCCTCGGCCCCGAGCTGACCGCCCGGCTGGACCGGGCCGTCGAGGACGTCCGCCTCCAGGCCGCCATCCCCGGCGTCGTCGTCGGACTGTGGCTGCCGGGCAGGGGGAGCTACGTCCGCGCGACCGGTGTCGCCGACACCGCCACCGGCACCCCGATGACCACCGATCTCCTCGTGCGCATCGGCAGCGAGACCAAGACCTTCACCGTCACCGCGCTCCTCCAGCTCGTCGACGACGGCCTGATCGGACTGGACGACCCGGTCTCCGCGTACATCGACGGCGTGCCCTGCGGCGACCGGATCACCCTGCGCCAGCTCGCCGAGATGCGCAGCGGCCTCTTCCCCTACACCTCCGACCCCGACTTCATCCGGGCCCTGGAGAGCGACCCGAGCCGCTTCTTCACCCCGCAGGAGGTCCTCGCCTACGGCTTCAGGCACCAGAACACCTTCGGACCGGGCGAGAGGTTCGAGTACTGCAACAGCAACCTCGTCCTGCTCGGACTGGTGGTCGAGAAGGTCAGCGGCCACAGCCTCGTCGACGTCATCCACCGGCGGGTGCTGCGCCCGACCGGGCTGCACCGCACGCTGTTCCCGACGGGGCCCGGCTTCCCGGAGCCGCACGCGCGCGGCTACACCGACCAGACGCCGGACGGCGGGATCGCGGACGCCACGGACTGGAACCCGAGTTGGGCCTGGGCGGCGGGGGCGATGATCTCCGGCCTGCACGACCTGCGCCGCTGGGCCGAGATCGTCGCCGTCGGGACGCTGCTCAGCCCGCAGACCCAGTGCGAGCGGCTCAAGGTGCTGCCGACCGGCTTCCCCGGCACGAACTACGGCCTGGGCATCTTCGAGACCGGCGGCTGGATCGGGCACAACGGCTCGATCCCGGGCTACGAGACCGTGACCGTCCACCTGCCCGCGCAGCGGGCCACCCTGGTCATCATGATCAACACGGACATCTTCTCCCAGGGCCAGGAGCCGTCCACCCTGCTCGCCCGGGCGGTCACCGAGATCGTCACCCCGGACAACGTCTACGACCGCCCGGTCCCCCCGCGCTAGGGTCCGTCTTCAAACTCCCGTCGTTCGCCCGCAGGGCGGGCTTGGCGGCGTTCGGGTGCGTGCATCGCAAGGCGGAGGAGGGAGCCACTGCGGTGGGGGCACCTCCCGGCCGGAGGCTGGGGGCCATTGGCGACTGACGACAACGCGGCGTGGGGGTACCTCCCGGCCGAAGGCTGGGGGCGTGCGTGCCCGGGCGTCGCCAAGCAGGCGGGAGTTTGAAGACGGACCCTAGGGTCCCCGGTCCGCGCGGAACCCCGGCTGCGCCGTCCGCGCCGGCCGGGCCGCGTGAAGCCATGCTTCCACGAACTTCCTTTTGTTCTCCCGAAGTTGGCCACCCGGGCGGGGGTGGGCCGGTAGGAATGGGGGCGTTCGGTCCGCCCGGGCCGGGCGGGAGGGGGACGCCGGGGGCGGGGATGGCCGCGCCCGGACACCGCGGGGACGTCACCCCTCGACCTCCATCACCCGATTCCCACCTCTCCGATCAAGGGACACGATGCGTTCGTTCACCAAGACCCTGCCCGCACTCCTGGTCGGCGCGGCACTGACCGCCACCGCGCCGGCGCCCGCCGCGGTGGCGTCCCCCGGCAGCGCCGCCGCGGTGGCCGCCGACAGATCGCGGGGCCTGGAGGTCGCCGTCCCGGCCTACGTGCTGCCCGGCGACCCCATGCTGGCCGGTCTGCCGACCACCCACCCGGCGCCGTCGATCGTCATCCTCAACCCCTACAACGGGTACGCCCCGTTCGACGCCGCCTGGCAGGCACAGGCCGACGCCCTGCGCACCGGCACCACCGCCCACGGCAGCCGCACCCGGGTGCTGGGCTACGTCGACACGGCCCACGGCACGCTCCCGCAGGCCGTGGTCCGGGCCACCGTGGACAACTACCTCAAGACCGCCGACCACCGCCTGCACGTCGACGGCATCTTCTTCGACCAGTCCGAACGGGACTGCGGGGCCGCCAACGCCACCCGGGACTACTACGCGGCGCTGCGCGCCTACGTCCAGGAGACCGTCTACGCGATATCACCGCAGGCCCAGGACCTGGTCGTGGACAACCCGGGCACCGCCGTCGCGGACTGCTACCTGGAGCCCGGCCACCGTACGGCCGACGTCTTCGTGACCTTCGAGGGCCCCTACGCCGACTACGCCGGCGGCTGGTTGGGCGGCAACGTCTTCAACTCCACCGCCGGCTACTACTCCGGCGCGACCCTCGACCCCAGCGGCACGGCGTTCTGGCACCTGGTGTACGGCACCCCGGACGCGGCCGCCATGCGCAGCGCCCTGGACACCGCCTACACCCGCGGCGCCGGCTACGTCTACGCCACCGACGACGCCATGGACATCCCCTGGGACGCCGCCCCCGGGTGGGGCTTCACCGCCGAGACCGCCTACGCGGCCACCAAGGGCTGACAAGAGCCGACAAGAGCCGGCGAGGGCTGACAGAGCCGGCGGGGGCCGACGGGGGGCGAACGAGGCACAGGCCCGCCGCCCTGACCCGGGTACGCGCACCCCGCGCGGCCCGGGTCAGGCCCGGGTCGGACCCGCGCCGGGCCCGTGCCGCCCGGTCAGCGCTGCTGGCCGGGCGGGGTGGTGGCCGGCTGGCTCGCGCCGGTCTCGGTGGGGCTCGGGTCGGGCTTGGGCGGCAGCGGGTCGGGGATGTCGGCCATCTTCAGGGACTGCTTGGGCGCGCCCCGCAGGGCCCGGTTCATGGCGTCCTGCCAGATCGGCCCGGGGCCGTCGGCGCCGAACACCTCGGTGCGGTGCTTCCCGTTGATGGTGATGTTGCGCATCTCGACGCCGCCGTTCGGGCCGCCGAGCCAGACGGCGGTGGCGAGCTGCGGGGTGTAGCCGTTGAACCAGGCGGCCTTCTTCTGGTCCGAGGTCCCGGTCTTGCCGGCGATCTGCCGGTTGCCCTCCAGGTTGAGCGCCATGCCGGTGCCGTCCGCGGTCACCCCGTTCAGGATGGTGTTGATCGCCTGCGCCGTCGTGTCGGAGAACACCTGGTCGCACCGGCCGGCCGGGGCGGGGACGTCCTTGCCGTCCACCGTGGTGATCCTGGTGATGGCGACCGGGTCGCAGTGCTTGCCCTCGGCGGCGAAGGTCGCGTACACGTTGGCCATGGTCAGCGGGCTCACCTCCTCGACGCCCAGGGCCATCGCCGGGACCTCCTCCAGGGGTTTGCCGCTGGCCCGGGAGGTGATGCCGAGCTTGTTGGCCATCTGCTTGACCGGGCAGAGCCCGATCTCCTGCTCCATCTGCACGAAGTAGGTGTTGACCGAGAGCGCCATCGCCTTCTTCAGCTGGTAGGGGCCCTTCTCGCTCGCGGACTCGTTCGGCACCACGGCCTTGGGCCGGGAGTCGTTCTTCCACGTCCCCGCGCAGGTCTTCATCGTCGGGTACTCGAGCCTGTTCGGGGAGGAGTACTCCTGGATCGGCGACAGGCCCGCCTCCAGCGCCGCGGCCGCGACGACCGGCTTGAACGTCGACCCGGGCTGGAAGCCGTTGCCGCCGCCCATCGCCGCGTCGACGTTGAGGTTGACGACGGTCTGGTTCTTGTTCTTGTCGAGGCCGTACGGGCGGGTCTGGGCCATCGCCAGGATCTTGCCGCTGCCCGGCTCGACCATGCTCGCGGCGGCCGAGACGCTGTCGGTGACGCGCACGTTGTCGCTCACCGCGCTCTGGGCGGCGGACTGCTTGTCCGGGTCGAGGGTGGTGTAGATGTTCAGGCCGCCCTGGTCCCAGAAGCCCTTGCGCTCGGCGGCGGTCTTGCCGAACACCGGGTCCTGCTTGACCACATGGCGCACGTAGTCGCAGAAGAAGCCCATTCCGGCGCCGGCGGTGATGCAGCCGTTCTGCGGCTCCTTGAACCTCAGGCCCAGCGGGGCGGCCTTCGCCTCCCTCGCCTGCTCCGCGGTGATGTGCTTGTTCTCCAGCATCTTGTCGATCACCACGTCGCGGCGGGTCTGCGCGGCCTGCGGGTGCAGCCGCGGGTCGTAGGCCGACGGGTTCTGCACCAGCCCGGCCAGGGTCGCCGCCTCGGCGACCGTCAGGTCCCTGTTGCTCTTGCCGAAGTAGCGCTGCGAGGCGGCCTCCACGCCGTAGGCGCCGTTCCCGTAGTACGTGATGTTCAGGTAGTTGGTGAGGATCTGGTCCTTCGTCAGTTCCTCCTCCAGCTTGATCGCGACCTTCAGCTCCTGGATCTTGCGGCCCAGGGTCTTGCGCTGCGCCTCGTGGACGGCGGCCTGGTCGTCGCCGGCCTTCTCGACGTTGACGTTCTTCACGTACTGCTGGGTCAGCGTCGAGGCGCCCTGCGAGGCGGTGCCGCTCTCGGCGTTCTTGCTGAGCGCGCGGAGCACGCCCTTGAGGTCGACGGCGCCGTGCTCGTAGAAGCGCGCGTCCTCGATGTCCACCTGCGCCTGGCGCATGAGCGGGGACATCTGGTCGGCGGTCAGCACCGTGCGGTCGCGCTCGTACACCTTGGCGATCAGGCCGCCCTTGGCATCGAAGATCTGGGTGGCCTGGGTGAGCGGCGGGGTCCTGAAGTCGTCGGGGATGTCGTCGAAGCCCTCCGCCGTGCTCTTCGCCGTCAGCCCGAGCGCCCCGGCGGCGGGCAGGGCCATGCCGGCGAGCAGCGCACCCGACACCACGCTCACACCCAGGAACGTCGCACCGTAACGGGCCAGCCGAAGCGGCGAATTGCGCGGCGGGGGGAGGGGCGCGCTATCGGATGAATTCCATATCGGGGGGAGATTCGATGCCATGCCGGAACACTAGCCGCCCACCTCAGGAGGACCGAACCACCTTGTCCCGCAAGGGTGTCACAACCCTGTGACAAAAGCCGTGGAAGTTCCCTAACTTCCATTCGCATGCGTACCGAATCATCGCGGGGGAGGAATTCAACGGCCACCGCAAGGAATTCGACAGCCACCCGCAAGAAGTTCGGTACGCCCCTCCCGCCCTCCCGCCCCGACACCATGAAGACGCCCCGAGCGGGGCGAAACGTTGCACACGAACCCGGGCCCCCGCGGACCGCTGCCCCGACGGCCGCACCGGAGCTGCCCTTTCGGCACACACTTCGCACAGATCCCTTCCCCCGCGGGCACCACTTCTGACAGCATCGTCCGCTATCCCGTGACGGAACGTCGGTGACCGCCGTCCCACCCGACGGAGGACCAAGTGACCACCCCCGCCCGCCGCCGCACCCGCCCGACCCGCCCCGCCCGCCCCACCGGCACGGCCCCCGCCGCGACCACCGGCGACCACCGCCCCGCCCCCTGGGTGCGCACCAGGCTGCGCACGGCACCCTCGGCCGCGCTGCTCACCGCCGCCCTCGCCTTCGCCCTGGTGTTCCTCGCCGCCGCCTTCCCCCTGGCCCTGGACCGCGGCGCCGACGCCGCGCTCCGCGACTTCCTCCACGACCGCGGCCCGCTGGAGACCAGCCTGCTCAGCACCGCCGCACCCCTCGACGGCGCCGAAACCGTCGCCGACCTGGAGAAGGTGGCCGGCCAACTCCTCGCCCACACCGGCGAGGGCTTCTCCGTGGTCCCCTCCGGACCGGTGTTCGGCGCCCGGGGCATCCAACTGCGCGCCCTCACCACCCCCGGCCTGGACCGCCCGGACGGCAAGACCGTACCCACCCTGCAACTGCTCTACCTGCACGGCCTCACCGACCACACCACCCTGGCCGCCGGCAGCTGGCCGAGCGGCACCACCGCCCCCGGCGACCCGATCCCCATCGCCGTCAGCCTCGCCGCGGCCGAGGCCATGGGCATCCGCCTCGACGCCGTCCTCGACGACGACTCCGTCCCCGCGAAGAAGGTCCGGGTGACGGGCTTCTACACCGTCACCGACCAGGCCGACCCGTACTGGTCCGACCTGCCCTGCACCGGCCGGGCCTGCCTGGTGCGTTCCCCCAGCGAGCCGAACGCCCGGCACTGGCACACCGCCGGGGTCGTCGGCGGCGACAACCTGCCCGCCCTCGCCACCTGGGGCCGCCAGGTACGCGACTTCTGGCGACTGCCCGTCGACACCGGCGCCCTGCGCGCCGACCAACTGCCCGCAGCCCAACGGGACCTCGCCTCCTACCTGACCGGGCCCACCGCCACCCGGCTGATGGCCGCCATCGAACGCACCGACCTGGCGACCACCTCCCGGCTGCCCGGCCACCTCCGCCAGGCCGTCATCCGCCAGGCCGCCGTCGCACCGCTGGCCCTGATCGGCCCGGCGGCCGTCGCCGGGATCGCCGGCGTCGTCCTCGCCCTGGCCACCGCCCTCACCGTCGAACGACGCGGCGCCGAACTCCGGCTGCTGCGCGCCCGGGGCGGCTCCGGCACCGGCGTCCTGCTGCGCCTGACCGGCGAAGGCGCGGCCACCGTCCTGCCCGCCGCCGCGGCCGCCACCGCACTGGCCCTGTGGCTGCTGCCCACCCCGCGCTGGACGGCGGCCGTCACCGCCGCCCTGGCCACCACCCTGCTCGCGCTGCTCACCGCCCCCGTCCGGGCCGCCCGGCCGACGCCCCGGAGCCACCCCGGCAAGGCCGCCCGGCGCGGCCGACTGGTCGCCGAACTCGCCGTCCTCGCCCTCACCGTCGCCGCCGCGGCCGGCGTACGGCGACGCGGCGCCGCACCCCCCGGCGACGACCCCGACCTGCTGCTCGTCGCGGCGCCCCTGCTGATCGCCCTCACCGCGGCCCTGCTGCTGGCACGACTGCTGCCCCTCCTCGCCGGCGCCCTGGCCCGCACGGCCGTGCGCCGCCCCGGAGTGGTGGGCTTCCTGGGCCTGGCCCGCGCCGCCCGCGGCAGCGACGGCCGCCCCCGCCCCTCCGTGCTGCCGCTGCTCGCCCTGGTCCTCGCCGTCACCACCGCAGGCTTCGGCACCAGCGTGCTGGGCGGCGTCGACCTCGCCCGGCAGCGGGCCGCCCGGCTCACCGTCGGCGCGGACGCCTCCGTCGCGGCACCGCCCGGCCTCACCCTGCCGCCCGGCTTCGGCCCGGCCGCCGCCGCCCTGCCCGGGGTGACGGCCGCCACCGCCGTCCGCACCGAGAGCGAGGCGTTCCTGCTCGAAGGCATCCCCGGCGTCGGCACCGGCGTCGACCCCCACGCCACCCAGATCACCCTGGTCGTCGCCGAACCACAGGCGTACGCCCGGATCGCCCGGACCGTCGGGGCGGGCACCTTCGACCCGGCCGCGCTCGCCGCCCCGGCCGGCCAGGCCACCGGGGAGCCCACCGTCCCCGCCCTGTTCAGCGGCGACCTCGCCCGCCACCTCGGCCCCGGCGGCCACCGGCTGCGGCTGCCCAGCGGCGCCGAGGTCCTCGCCGTCCGCGCCGGCACGGTCGACACCACCCCCGCCCTGCCCGGCACCACCCGGCCCTTCATCGTCCTGCCGACCCCCGCGGCCACCGCCGTACTGCCGGAACTCGCCCAGGTCACCCACTGGCTGGCCATCGGCCACATCGACGAGCCGGCCCTCGCCGGACTCGTCCGCCAACTGCCGCCCTCGGCCCTCTCCGACCCCGGCGCCCCGCCCTCCGGACCGACCGCCTCCGCCGCCGTGGTCGGCAACGACCCCGAGGCCCTGCGCAGCGGCTACGTGACCCGCACCAGCGCCTCCGTCACCGCCGACCTCGCCAAGGACCCGCTCCAGGCCGCCGCGGGCCGCCTCTTCCGGCACGCGGTCACCGCCGCCGGGGCACTCACCCTGCTCGCCGTCCTGCTCACCCTGCTGCGCGCCGCCCCCGACCGGGCCGCCGTCCTCGCCCGGCTGCGCACCATGGGCCTGCGGCCCCGTCAGGGCCTGGCGCTCATCCTCGCCGAGACGCTGCCGCAGACCCTCACGGCCGCGGTCGGCGGCGCCCTCGCCGCGCTGGCCGCCGTCGCCCTGCTCGGACCGGCCGTCGACCTGTCCACCCTGGTCGGAGCCCCCGTGTCGGCCGAGCTGCGGCCCACCCCCGGCCCGCTCCTCCTGCCGGCGGCGGCCCTCGCCGCGCTGACCACCCTCACCGTCCTCGTCGAGGCCCTCACCGCCGGCCGCCGCCAACTCGCCACCCACCTACGGGTCGGCGACAGCTCCTGACCGGACCGACCGCGCCGGACCGACGGCCGGCGCTGTCGGTCCGGGGCGGTCGGTCCGGGGTGGTTGCCGGCAGCGGCCCGGGCGGACGCCCCGGCAGGGCCCCCGGCCGGCACCGAAATGGGGGAGCGGCAGCCGGCGGGCGTCCGGCAGGATGGCGAGGTGAACCTCTTCTCCCGCCGCCGCAAGCCCGCCCCGGCCCCCTCCACGGACGGCGGCGCCCCGGACCGCCTCCGGCTGGCCATCGCCGGGGCACGGGCCCGGGACGGCGCCGCGTTCGAGGAGCTGATCGCCGCCCTGCCGGCGGCCGCCCCGGCCGGGCGCAGCGAGGACCGGGCGGCGGCGCTGGGGCTGCTGACGGAGCATCCGGAGCTGCTGCTGCGCCTGGACGCCTTCCTGCGGCGGGAGCCGTGGTACCCGGCACACCCCGCTTCCTCCCTGCCGCTCACCGGCGCCGACCCGGTCGCACTCGCCCTGGCCGCCTCGCACCCCGACGGCCGCGTCCGCGAGGACGCGGTACGGCGGATGCTGGACCGGCCGCGCCCCGAGCTGATACCGGTCCTGGTCCTGCGGACCAGCGACTGGGTCCGCCAGGTACGGGAGCCGGCCTGCGGGGGCCTGGCCGTCCTGCTCCACGACGACCCCCGGCTGGCCACCCCGGCGGCCGTGCGCACCGCACTGCTGGTCAACCGCCGCCGCCGCGGCGCCTTCGCCCACGACCAGCTCCGCGCCGCGCTGCTGGCCGGGCCGGCCGCGCCCCTGTCGGGCACGTCCCTGTCGGGCACGTCCCTGTCCGGAAGGCTCCTCACCGCCCCCGAGCCGGCGGTGCGGCGCTTCGCCCTCGACACCACCGCGCACCGCCTCGGGCTGCGCGACCTCACCGCCCTCGCCGAGAACGACCCCGACCGGCAGATCAGGGCCCGGGCCGCCGAGGCCGCCGCCCGACAGGCGCTCTGGACCGACCAGGCCGACCTGCTGCGCCGCCTGGCCCGCAGCCGCCACGCCGAGGTGCGGATCGCCGCCCTCACCGGGCTGATGCGCGCCGGCTCCCCGCAGGACGTGCTGGCCGACCTCGACGACCCGTCCGCACTGGTCCGGGCCCTGGCACGCGAGGCGGCCCGCCGCACCGGCACGGACCCGCTCGCCCACTACCGCACGGCGGTCCGGGCCGACGAGCCGCGGACCGGGGCCATCGCCGGGCTTGCCGAGACCGGCAGCCGCACCGACGGCCCACTGCTCACCGCCCTGCTGGACAACCCGGCCGCCCCGGTCCGCGCCCAGGCGCTGCGCGCCCTGCGGAGCCTCGACGCGGTGCCGGTGCCCCGGGCCACGGCGCTGCTGCGGGACGCCTCCGGCACGGTGGTCAAGGAGGCCGCCACCGCCCTGATCCCCAGCGCCGCCCAGGTGCCCGCCGACCTGCTGGGGGAGCTGCTCACCGACCCGCACCGGCCGGCCGCCCGACGCGCCGGCTACCGGCTGCTGGCCCGGCACGACCGCCCCACCGCACTGCGCGCCGCCCTCGTCCTGAGCGCCGACCCCCACCCCGGACTCGCCGCCCGGGGCAGGACCGACGCCATCGCCCGGATCCGCGGCCTGGCCCCGCGCCGCCGACTCGCCGACCCGGCCCCGCCCCTCGACGCGAGCCCCGCCCTGGCCGCCGAACTGCTCGCCCTGGCCGGGCAGCCGCGCACCGGGCTCCCCGAGGACGCGGTCCGCCTGCTGCACGACCTGCTCCACCCGGTACCCGGCGCGCGCTAGCCCGGCCCGGCCCCGCCCCGGAACCGGGTGAAGGATCGACCGCACGGCGGGTGCCCGTCGGCGCGGGAACAGCCCGCGCGGCGTTCCACCCGCTATCCAGGGTTCATGTCGCCTACGCACCCCAGCAGCCCCCGGCCCCACGGCAGGCCCCCGACCCCGGGCGCCCCGCCCCCCACCGGCGGCGCGGCATGCGGGTGAGGCCGCCCAGGCCCCGCCGGCCCGCGACCGGGCCCGCGCCCACGACCGCGAACGGCGCAGGCCCGGCACTGCGCCGCCTCTCCGACTACGCGTGGCGACTGCTGGTCGTCGCCGTGGCCGGGTACCTGGTGCTGACGGTGCTGGGGCGGTTCCACCTGATCACGCTGGCCGCCTTCCTCGCCCTGGTGATCACCTCGGTGATCCGGCCCGTGGTCGACCTGGCCGCCCGCGCCGTCCCCCGCCCGCTCGCCGTGCTGATCGGCCTGGCCGTGGCGATCCTGGTACCGGCCGGGCTGCTCACCCTGATCGGCGAGAGCGTCGCGGACGACGTGGACCGCCTGACCAGGGAGTTCCAGGGCGGCCTGGACCGGCTGGAGAGGGTGCTGCAGGGACCGCCCCTGCACCTCGACCCCACGGTCTTCGACGACCTCCAGCACAAGATCTCCGACTTCGCCGCCAAGCACCGCTCGACGCTGATCAGCACCGCCGTCAGCGGCGCCCACCGGGTGGTCGAGGTGGCGACGGGCGCCGCGCTCGCCCTCTTCATGTCGGTGTTCTTCCTGCACTCCGGGGAGCGGATGTGGCGGTGGACCGCCTCCCAGCTGCCGCCCGCCGCCGCGGACCACCTCGACCGGGGCGGCCGGGCGGCCTGGCGGACCTTCGCCGGCTACACCCGCGGCATCTTCATCGTCGCCGCGAGCAACGCGGTCATGGTCGGCATCGCCCTGTTCCTCCTCGGCGTGCCGCTCGCCCTGCCGCTGACCGTGCTGGAGTTCCTCGCCTCCTTCGTCCCGCTGGTCGGCTCACCGGTCGCGATGCTGGTCGCCTCCCTGGTGGCACTGGCCGCCCGCGGCCCGGTGACCGCGATCGTGGTGCTGCTGCTGATCGTGGTGATCGGCCAGATCGAGGGCCACCTGCTCCACCCCCTGGTGATGAGCCGGGCGGTCAGCCTGCACCCGGTGGTGGTCGCGGTCGCGGTACTCGCGGGCAGCATCGCGGCCGGGGTGATCGGCGCCGTGGTCGCCGTCCCCGCCGCCTCGGTGGCCTGGTCGGTCTACGCCGAACTGCGCCCCCCGCGGCCGACGCCGCCACCGACGCCGCCACCCGCGCAGGCCCGCGCCGGCGGGCCCGCTCACCCGTAGCGGACCGGAGAGGGCACGCCGGACCGCCGCCCGGCGGCGGACCCCGGCCGGGCGGCGCCGGCGCCGAAGGAGGGCGGCGCGTCCTCGGGCGCGCCGCCCCAGCCGGTGTCGGGCTGCTCGGCGAGCGTGAAGGCCACCGTCCCGCCGCGGCGCAGGAGGTCTTCACCGAGCCAGGGGCGCCGCGTCGGCCGGGAGTCGACCTCCAGCGCGTGGACGTAGCGGGCCGCCTCGGACGCCCCCGGCGCCGAGACGTCGATCACGGCGCCGTTGCCCCGGCGGATGGTGACGGCGGGGAACAGCGGGCTGGCCAGGACCAGTTCGGCGCGGCCGGGCACCTGTGGGTACATCCCGAGGGCCGCCCAGACCGCCCACGCGGACAGCTGCCCGAGGTCGTCGTTGCCCGGCTCCCCGTCGGGGGCGTCCGTGAACAGCGCGGTCAGCGCCCGCCGCACGACGTCCTGGGACCGGTACGGGCGCCCAGCGTAGGCGTACGCCCACGGCACGTTCGACGAGGGCTCGTTGCCGAGATAGGCGTGCGCGGAGTCGGGCCCGGCGTTGAACTCGGCGAAGAACTCGTCCAGCCGCTCGGCCGCCGCCGCGTCGCCGCCCGTCGCGTCGAACAGGCCGCGCAGGTCGTACGGGACCATCCAGGCGTACTGCTCGGCGCTGCCCTCCACGAAGCCGCTCTGCTGGGTGGGCCGGAAGTCGGGCCACGTCCCGTCGGCACGGCGCGGCTGGAGGCGGCGGCTCCCGGCGTTGAGCAGACCGCGCCAGTTCGCCGAACTGCGCAGCAGGGCGTCATGGGTGCCGTACGCCCCGATCCGGGCGGCGAGTTGGGACAGCGCGAAGTCGGCGCCGGTGTACTCCAGGGTGGTGGCGGCGGGGCCCCACACCCCGTCGGCGTCGGCCGGGACGTAGCCGATCGCCTCGTACTGCTCGTGGCCGGGGCGCTCGCGGGAGTCCCGGCGCCCGGCCAGGGCCAGGCGCAGCAGCCCGGCCGCGTCGAAGTCGGTGCCGCCGAAGGCGTGGATGGTGGCGGCGATGACCGGCAGCGGGTCGCCGACCATCACCCCGGTGCCGCCGTTGGCCAGCGTCCAGCGGTCGAAGTAGCCGGCGGTGGCGCCCTGGTCGACGATCGACTGGGCGATGTCGCCGGCCCGCGCCGGGTCGAGCAGCGCGACGAGCTGGACCTGCGAGCGGTAGACGTCCCACCCGGAGTAGTCGGCGTACTGGGCGTGGCCGGGCCGCGCGGCCCGGACCGTTCCGTCGAAGCCGGGATAGCGGCCGTCGGCGTCGCTGAGCAGGCTGGGGTGCAGCATCGCGTGGTACAGCGCCGTGTAGAACACCCGGCGCTGCGCGGTGGTGCCGCCGGACACCGCGATCCGGCCGAGCAGGTCGTTCCAGGCCCCGCGGGCCGCCGACCTGACCTGCTCGAACCCCGAACCGGGCTGCTCGGCACGGAGGTTGGCGCGGGCACCGGCGGCGCTGACGAACGAGATGCCGACCCGGGCGGTGACGGTCCGGCTCCCCGAGGTGTCGAAGGAGACCAGGGCCTTCGCACCGGACTCCGCCCGGGCCGCCGCACCGGCCACCGGCTCCGACAGACCGCTCCCGTCCGGGCGGGCGGGCTGCGGGGCGACTCCCTCGCTCCCCCCGGCGGCGCTGCGCCGACCGGTGTCGACACCGCCGGAGTCCACGATGCCCGCGCTGGTGAACGGCCGGTCGAACTCCGCGTGGAAGTAGACCCGGTAGCGGTTCCCGGTGCCGCAGAAGCCGCCGCTGTCGGTGTAGCCCGAGATGGTGTCGGCCCCGATGGACAGGGCCCCGGAGGCCCGGTTGAACGCCCGGCCGGCGTCGACGGTGAGCGAGGCGGTGTGCCCCTCGGGGTAGCCGAAGCGGGCGATGCCCGAGCGCGGGGTCACGGCCAGCTCGGTCCGCAGCCCGTTGGCGAAGGTGACGGCGTACGAGCCCGGGGCGATCACCTCGTCCTCGTGCCGGAACTCCGCGTGGTCCACCGGCGTGCCGTCCAGCACGGGCAGGAACGGCGTGGTGCCGTAGTCCCCGCAGCCCGCCCCGGAGATGTGGGTGAGGCTGAAGCCCGCGATCCGCTGGTCGTCGTACAGGTAGCCGCCGTGCTGGTACGTCGCGGTGTCCGGGCTCCACTGCACCATCCCGAACGGCGCGGAGGCACCGGGGAAGGTGTTGCCCGCGCCGCCGCCGTTGCCGAAGTCCGGCGCGCCCTGCCGCGTCCCGACGTAGGCGTTCACGTACCCGGCCGGGTCCTCGACGGTGACCGCGGCCCGGCCCCGGTCCGCCACCGCCGCACCCGCCGGTGCGGGCAGCAGCCCGGCCAGCACGGCCGCGGCGACACCCGCGGCGACACCCGCGGCGCGTGCGCACGACCCGGACCTGGACCTGGAGCTGGACCTGAACCACCGCACCGCGCCTCCCGCGACTGTCGGGCCGTCGGCACATCGTGCCGCCCGCACCGGGGCCGGCCGGGCGGCGACAGGCGACAGTCCCCCGACCGGCCCAACCGGGACCGGCTCGACCGGGTTCGGTCCAGCCGGGTCAGGCCCGCCCGGGCCCCGCCGCCCTCCGCTCCCGGGCCCGCACCCACGAACCCGCCCCGACCAGCAGCGCCGCCCCCAACGCGTACGCCGGCAGCCAGCGCGTCGTCGTCGCCGCCAGGCACACGTCGACCACCTCGCGGCTCTGCTCCCGCTGCACGTACGCCAACGCCTCACCCCCGCGACCGGCCAGATCCCCCAGAGCGGCCTGCGTCCGCAGACTCTCGTACCGGCCGGACTCCACACACCCCTGCCGGGCGCCCGGCACGGGGAACAGCCAGTCCCAGCGCTGCAGGGCCGGAGCCGCCGCCAGCGCCACGCACAGACCCACGACCAGCGAGTACGCCGCCAGACTCAGCCCGTAGGAGGCCCGCCGACCCGGCACCGGAACCGGCACCCGGCCGAAGGACAGCACCACCACGAGAAGCGTCACACCGAGATAGGTGGAGAACCACTGCCACGAGCCCTGCGCGAGCGAGAACGCCAGCACCACGGCCAGCGCGGTCCCCAGCACACCGGGATCACCGGCCACCCGGTCCCCGCCCGCGGCCAGGGGACCGCGGACACCTCCACTGCCGCGCCCGCCCAACGTTCCCCCGCTCCCTGCCTGTCCGCCTCCGGGGCACTAGTGCCGCGTCAGGCAACCTTCGCCCCGTCGCGACGCCCGGCACGCACTCTCGCCGCACCGGCCGAAAGCCCAAGTACGTCCAGTACGAGGACTTCCGGCCGGCACGCCGATAGCACGCACCGGACGCCGCTCCTTGACGGGCAAAAGTTGCCTGACGCGGCACTAGCCTCCCGCCCCCACCCGCCCCCACCCCCCGCGACCACACCGGTACACCCCCGGACCCCACCCGCCCGGCCCAGCCCCACCCCGGGGACGCGCCGGAATCCCGGCCGGGGCCGGCGTTCCCGCGAGGTGTCAGACCAGGGCCGCCGCCAGGACCGCGGCAGCCCCGGCGACCAGCGGTTCGTCCGCCGCAGCGCCGGCGTCCTGCTTGGTGGACAGGACCGCCAGGACGACGGGCGTCCCGTCCGGGGCCCAGGCGATACCGACGTCGTTGGTGGTGCCGTGGGCGCCGGTGCCGGTCTTGTCCGCGAGGGTCCAGCCCGGCGGGAGCCCGGCACGCAGGCGGGCGGCGCCGGTGGTGTTGGCGAGCAGCCACGCGGTCAACTGCCGCCGGTCCCGCGGCGCGAGCGCATCCCCGAGCACCAGCTCCAGGTGGCTGCGCCCCACGGCGGCCGGGCTGGTGGTGTCCGTCGTGCGCTCCGGCTCGGCGGAGTTCAGCGCGGGCTCCCACCGGTCGAGCCGCGTCACGTCGTCGCCGATGGACCGGCAGAAGCGGGTGATCGCCGTGGGGCCGCCGAGCTCGCGCAGCAGGAGGTTGTCGGCGGCGTTGTCGCTGTGGCCGATGGCGGCGGCGCACAGCTCGGCGACGGTCATGCCGTTCGCGAGGTGCTCGGGCGTGCCCGTGACCGGGGCGTGGCCCGCGTCCGCGACGTCCTTCCCGGTGTACCGGATCCGCCGGGCGAGGAACCCGCCGTCCCGGTCGAGGTCCCGCAGGACCGCGGCGGCGGTGAACGTCTTGTGCACCGAGCAGACCGGGAAGAGCTCGTTGGCGCGGTGCACCACGGTCCTGCCGGTGACCGTGTTCCGGGCGAACACCCCCAGCCGGGCGCCGTGCTCCGCCTCCAGACGGGCCAGTGCCCGGGCGGGGGCGTCCCCGCCCGGCGGCGCACCGCCCGCCGCGTGGGTCGGCCCGTCCACCGGGTGGGCCGGCTCGCCTGCCGCGTGGGCCGGCCCGCCCGCGGACACGGCGGCGGCCAGTGCCGTCCCGGCCCCGAGGGTCAGAGCCGTCCCGGCCCCGAGGGCCAGTACCGCGCGGCGGCTCGGCCGTGCTGCGAAGGTCTCCACGATCGCATCCTCCTTCTGTTCGGCCTCTTGTTCGGCAACGATCCTTCGGAGATCAGGACGCTCCGACGGCCCGGGGAGTTCGCCCGTTCAGGGGAGTTCGCCCGGCCCGGGCAGGAAGAGGAGGAACACGTCCGGAGGGCGACGCCTCAGGACCGGTGCGGCGGGAAGAGCTTCGCGAGGACGAGCTTGGTCAACTCGTCCGACGGCGCCGTCCCGTCCGGCGACTGGTTGAGGTTGACGAGCACCACGACGGTCGCGCAGCGCTCGGGGTCGTAGCCCACGAAGCTGTTGTAGCCGGGGATCTGGCCGTCGTGGCCGAGGAACCCCGCGAAGTCGGCGATGCCGAGCCCGTACGTCGGCTTGCCGGGCTGGTCGGAGGTGGGGACGAAGGTCAGCCGCTCCCGCTGCAGTTCCGGGCTCAGCAGGGCCCCGGTGGCCAGCGCCGGCGCCCAGCGCCGCAGGTCCTCGACGGTGGAGACGGCGGCGCCCGCGGCCCAGGCCCACGAGGCGTTGACGTGCGTGACGTCGTACGGGTTTCCGGCCGACCAGTCCGCCCAGGCGGCGTCCTTCCCGGTCAGCACCGGGGCCGTCAGGCTGTCGACGTTGCTGATGAACTGGTAGCCCTGCGCGCGCGGCCCCGGGATCGTGGCGTCGCTGTCCAGACTGGTCCCGGACATACCCACCGGGTCGAAGATCCGCTGCCGGAACAGCCCGGCGAGCGGTTGGCCGGTGAGCTGCTCGGCGATGAGGCCGAGCAGCACGTAGTTGGTGTTGGAGTAGTGCCAGCCGGCGCCCGGCGGGAAGTACGCCGGGTGGCGGAAGGCGACGTCCAGCAGCTCCTGCGGGGTCCACTCGCTCTCGGGGCGCTGGTCGAGGCGCTCGTTGAAGGCCAGGTCCTCGGAGTAGTTGTACAGCCCGCTGGTCATCTGGAGCAGCTGGCGGATGGTGATGTGCTCCCCGTCCGGCACCCCGGGGCGGTGGGCCGACACCGGGTCGTCCAGCGACAGCCTGCCCTCCTGGACGAGCTGGAGGACGACCGTCGCGGTGAAGGTCTTGGTGATACTGCCGACCCGCATGTGCTGGTCGGTCCTGACGGGTGCCCCGGTCGTGAGGTCACCGGTGCCCAGGGCCGCGGTCCAGGTGCCCCACTCGGGCGTGCTGACGGAGACGACGGCCCCGGGGACGCGCAGCCGCTGCATCAGCGCGATCAGGTCCGGCGTCAGCTGCTCCGCGAACGGCGCCGTGCGCACCACGCGCACGTCCCGCGGGTCGGCGGGGGAGCCCAGCGCGGGCGCCGCGGCGGTCAGCGGCAGCAGGCCGGCCAGCAGCAGCGCGGCCCAGCGGCGGCTCCGGGCCCGGGGCGGCCTGCGGGACCCGTGCGTCGAGGGGCCGGCGGGAGCGGTCATCGGGCCGGTCTGCATACGGGCATCCAGGTCGTCTCGGGGGAGTGGTCCCACCTGGTGTAGCACCGGGCCGCTCACGCCGGACCGGCTTGCGCCGTCGGTGGGCGTGTCCGGTGGCCGGCCGGCCCCCGCCCCGGAGCCGCCGGGAGCGAAGGCCGGCCGGACCGCCCGGGAGCCGTGGTCGGCGGCGGGGTGGAGCTGGCTGCCAGGCGGATGCGCAGGATGCACGCCACAGCGGCAGAAGCGCTCGGCGTGACGCCGACCGCGGCTCCCACGATTGGTGCTCCACTTCCTACCAACTGTCGAGCGACACATCAGGTCCGCCAGCCAGGTAGCGGGTAAGGGCGCTCGCCGTAGTGGGGACAAAGTCTTGGGGGATTGCATCAGTTGAGATCCAGCAGACCTGGGCGTGCTTCTCCGGCTCGACGTTGACGGGGTCGCCTGACCATTCGTGGGTGGCGAAGACGACCGTGAGGAAGCCGTTGGGTGCCTCCACACCTCGTGCGCCGTGGATGACGTGGGCCAGGCGCAAGGCTTCGGGGGCGACGACCAGGCCGGTCTCTTCCTTGAGCTCTCGGACCGCGGTCTCGGTGATGGGCTCTCCGGGCTCGCTCTTGCCGACGGGGAGGTCCCACATCCCCTGGGCGAACTTGGCTCGGGGGCCGCGTTGGAGAAGTACCACTCTGCCGGTCTCGCGGTCGTGAACGATCACGGCAGCGACCAGCAAGGTCATGGCGTCTGTGGCAGGCCTGGCTCCAGGTCGCAACGGCCTCGTCGGCGCGGGTCTGGGCGGCAAGGCTGTCCCCAAGGTCGGCGTACGTGAGCACGTGGACGCGCTTGTACTTCTCGGCGTCCCAGCGAAGAAGCGCGGCTCGGTGCTGCTGCTCGGTGCCGACGTGATCGGCGAGGTCGGTCAGGGTTCTGGCGGTGTGGCTGGCCACGGTGCCTGCGGCGGGTCCGCTGACCAAGGAGAAGCTGGGCTGCGGCTCGGCGCGCCTTGTCAGGGCGTCTTCGGCGGCAAGCAGGGCTTTCGCGGCGGCGGGTTTCTCACCGGTGGCTGCGTGCGCGCGAGCGTGGGTGATGTGCAGAAGGGCTTCGGTCTGGCCGTCGATGTAGCCGAGGCTCCGGGCGAGCGCATTCTCGATGATGTCAACGCAGTGGTGAGGCGGTCCTGACGGTCCTCGACTGGGAAGGCTGGGGTGTCGCTCCTGCCGGGTACGACGCGGCGCTGTTGTACTCGTACAGCCTCCTCGTGCCGGACACCGCCGCCGAGGTCCGTCACCGACTCGCCCGCATCCTCGATACGCCGGCCGGGCAGTTCGCCGAACTGGTCGTTATCACTGAACTTCTGCAGACCACCACTCGGGGCGACAACCTCGACCTCGAGGGGCCCCTGCGAAGGAGGCTCTCCGCGATCACCGGATGACCGGCCCTCGACCCCCTGGCCGAGGGCCGCGCGTTGGCTAGCTCTTGGATACCCGATGCGCCCGCGGCCCCGCTTTACACGGGGGCCGCGGCGGGACCGGCAGGTGCTACACGAAGTTCTTGTCGATCAGCATGTGCAGCACGTTCACGTGGAAGTCCGGGAAGTCCATCGGGACGATGCCGAACCGGGCGCGCTGCTCGGTGCGGGCCTTCAGGTACGGGTAGACGGTCTGGTCCATGAGGGTCTGCGCGTTGCTCTTGGGCCAGTTGCCGTTGGCGAAGCTGAGGAAGTTGACGAACATCTTCGGGTGGCCCGGGTTGAGGAAGGCCTTGTCGAACTGGCCGACGATGTACTTCCCCTTCTTGACCAGGGGGAAGGCCTCGTCGATCTCCCAGACGTCCTGGGCGTCGACGTAGCTGTTCTGGGTGCTGGACCAGTTGATCAGGCCCCAGTCGTTGGCGAAGTCGGCGAGCAGCACGACCTTCCCGCGGGCGGCGTCGATCGTGGGCCAGCCGTAGAAGTGGAACAGGCTCCGGAAGCCCAGTTCGTTGAAGTAGTAGTTGATCCGCCGCCTGAACTCGACCTCGCCGAGCGCCTGGCCGCCGGCGTACTCGTTCTTGAGCCGCATCACGACGGTCTCGGTGGGGTGCGACTGCAGGAAGGACCTGCACTGGTTGAGCACGTCCTGGAGCCGGATGTACTGGTAGGCGCTGGAGTGGTAGATCCCGAGCTCGTCGGGCGCGCCCTGGAGGCCGTTGCAGCGGATGTCGAGGAAGCGGATGCCCTCCTGCAACTGCTGGGTGATGCCCCAGTTCTGGGTGTGCGACCACTCGGTGCCGTAGTTGGGGTTCTCACAGCAGGAGTCGTGGGTGCCCGGGATGGTGAGGCCGCGCAGGGGCACGCCGTCCTTCACGTGGCGCATCCAGTTGTCGGTCGGGAACCCGCGCGGGGTGGTCCGGGCGCCGGCCCAGGCGGCGGAGGGGAGGGCGAGACCACCGAGCCCACCGACGGCGGCCGCACCGCCGACTCCCGCACTCCACCTGAGAAGGTCACGACGTGCAATACCCATGCTGCAGCTCCTTCGGCCTTGCGTCCGGCGGCGACTTGCACTCCCACTTCCCCTAACGCGCCCACGGAGAACGCCGGTTCACCACTTGTCCCTGCTTGGTGACGATGTCTCTTCACGTCCTCCCGGCGTCCGGTGAACAGCCCGGCAGCACCCGATCAAGTTCAAGTAGCGCCTGGCTAGTACTCCAGCAGGACTTCGACGTTTTGCCTGATCAGAGGGCTGCGCGGTGAGTGTAGTGGGCTGGTGCCCGTCAGGGGCGGTCTCCATGGGA
>NZ_JBHVUV010000054.1:0-31072 GCF_042883905.1 Kitasatospora sp. NPDC058170 | reverse complement strand
TCCCATGGAGACCGCCCCTGACGGGCACCAGCCCACTACACTCACCGCGCAGCCCTCTGATCAGGCAAAACGTCGAAGTCCTGCTGGAGTACTAGGGAGCGTATTTGGTTGTGATCAATTTGTGGGATTCGCCTGCGTGGGCAGGTCCTGGTCCGGTAGACCATGTTGCGTGACGCGAGCGCAACTATCTGACGCGGAATGGGAGTTCATCGGGCCGTACTTGCCGGTCGGCGAGTACGGCCCGTATCCGGAGCGGCTGCGGCAGCAGTTCGAGGGTGTGATCTGGCGCTTCAGGACGAGTGCGCAGTGGCGGGAGATGCCGCAGGAGTTCGGCGCCTGGTCGACCGTCTCGAACCGCTTCCGTCAGTGGCGTGACGCCGGCGTCTTCGAGGCGTTGCTGGAGGGTGCGATCGCCGAGGCTGCGAAGCGCGGTGAGGTGGACCTGTCCCTGGTCAGCGTGGACTCCACGACTGTCCGGGCCCACCACGATGCCGCTGGGATGCATCTGGACCCCGACACGCTGACCGCCTTGGAGAAGGCCGCTGACGAGGCGGAGAACGCCCGGCAAAAGGGGGCGGCCCGGAGGGACAAGCCGGGCAGGATGCCGTTGACGACGCAGAGCGGGAGGAACGGCGACGCGTCAGGCGCAGGCGCAAGCTCGGCTTGAAGGCCGCCTTGCTCGGGCGCTCCAGGGGCGGGCAGACCAGCAAGGTCCACGTTGCCGGTGACCGCAGGTGCCGCCCGTTGGCGTTCGTCCTGACCGAGGGGCAGGCGGCCGACAGCCCGCAGTTCATCCCCGTGCTGAAGAAGGTCCGCGTTCGCGGGCCTGTCGGCCGTCCCCTCGCACTCGGCCCGGCGCGGTCGCCGGGGACAAGGCCTACTCGTCCCGCGGCAACCGCGCCTACCTGAGAAAACGCCGTATCAAGGCGGTCATCCCGGAGAAGAGGGACCAGGCCGCCAACCGGAGGAGGAAGGGCAGCAGGGGCGGTCGGCCCGTCGGCCACGACGCCGAGTTCTACAAGGAGCGCAACACCGTCGAGCGTCTGATCAACAGGCTGAAGGCCTGGCGAGGCATCGCCACCCGCTGCGACGAGACCCTGCGAGCTACCTCGCCGGCCTCCACCTTCGGGGCGCGATGATCTGGATCAAGGACCTCACCAGAGCCGCCGCTTGATCACGACCAAATACGCACCCTAGTAGATTTCGGCGGCTTGGCGGCGGCGGGAGATCGCTACCAGGGCGGCACCGGCGGCGATGGCTGCGGCGGCGCCGCCGGCCACCCGGTCGAGGCCTTCGTCCGTGCCGGTGGCGGCGAGCTGGCCCGAGGATGCGGGCGTGGTGATGGCGAGCGGTACAGGTGCCGCAGCCGGGGCCGGGGCCGGGGCTGCGGTCGGGGCCGGGTTCGTGTTGGTGCTCACCACGTCAGCGGCTTGGACGGGCGGGGCGGTCCGGTCCGTTGACGGGCTCTGCCCGGTACCGGTGTTGTCGGCCTGGTCCGGCTGCTGGACCGGCGTGGTGGGCTTGGCGGCGGCCGCCGCGTTGGCCTCGTCTTCGGCGCGGGCGGTGTACTGGCCTTCGCGCAGGAAGTTGAGGATGTCCTCGTTGGTGCCGAAGAGGGCGGCTTCGGCGGCTTTGCGGACGGCGGGGCCGCCGGTGTTGAGGAACTGGGCGACCTTGAGCTTGTTGTCGGCGCGGCGCTGCTTGGGCAGTTCGACCTGGAGGAAGTGCCGTAGGTCTGTGGCGGAACCGGCGAGGGCCTTTTCTGCGGCCTCGCGGACGCCGGTACCGGACTCCTTGTCGGCCAGGATCCGCTGCACCTCGGCACGGTCCCGCTCCTCTTGGGCGGAGTCGTTGTCCCCTGCGGCGTCGGACGCCGTGTCCGGACCGGACACCCCGGCCGGCTTCGGCTGCTCGGCGGCGGAGGCCATCGACGGGAACAGGACGGTGGGCGCAAGCGCAGCCGCAGCAAGGATCGCGGACGTCTTGGGCAACTTCATCAAGCAGACCTGTCTTCTTGAGTGGAGAACGTGGGGACTGACCGTGAATCCGGTCTACGTAGATCGTTTTATGTGACCGACATGGCGCTTCCCGCTCCTCCACGCACGGGCGGGGCGGCCGAGGACGCGGGCAGGGCACTGCGGCCGCGCCTGAGAGTCGGCCGCGCCACCGCCTGGTTCGCCGCCCGCGGGAGGCAGGGCCGGGCCGTGAGGGCTGCGGGCGGCCGCGGGCGGGCCGTCCGCAGCCCGTGTCGGGCGGCGGTGTCTACAGGGTGCCGGTGATGACGGTTCCGGTGTGGCTGCCGGCGATGGCGGAGAGGTTGAGGGTCTCGGTGGGGGCCCAGTTGCCGTCGGCGTGGCGGACGGTGAACAGGACTCGGTTGTCGTTGGTGGCGACGGCGACCTGGGCGTCGGTGTCGACGGGGGTGGCGCTGATGCTGGTGCCGGTGACGTTGCCGAGGACGCCGCTGAGGGAGGCGATGGGCTGCCAGTTGCCGTCGGCGTAGCGGACGGTGTGGTACTGGTCGTTGCTGACCAGGGCGAGGTTGAGGTCGTTGCCCTGGCGGGCGAGGGCGACGGCGGTGACGGGGCCGGTGTTGCCGGCGGCGGCGGCAACCGATCCCCACGCGCTCCAGTTCCCGTTGGCGGCGCGCACCGTGTGGTAGACGTTGCCGCCTGTGACGGCGGCGATGTGGAGCTCCCCGGCCGCGGTGGAGGCGGCGGCGATCGAGGTGATGCCGTTGAGCGGTCCGGTCGCGTCGGTGACCAGGTTGAAGCGCCCCCACGAGCCGCCGGCGTTGCGGACGATGTGGAAGAGCTTGTCGTCCGCGACCACCATGACGTGGAGGTCGCCGCCCACGGAGGCGACCGCGACCTGGGTGATGTTGCCGAGGTCGCTCACCGAGGTGTTGAGGTCGCCGAACTGCTGCCACGTCCGGTCGGCACTGCGGACGGTGTGGTGCAGGTGCCCGTCGCCGCCGAGGGCGACGAGGTGGGTACTGGTGTTGATGCCGGCGGAGGCGACGGTGCGCACCCCGCCGATGGTGCCGGCCTTGGCCTGGACGTCCTCGAAGGGCGTCCAGGTGCCGTCGTAGAGCCGGATCGCGTGGTAGAGGTTCGTGCCGCCGCGTACCAGGGCCTGGGTCTTCCAGCTGACCGCGGCGACACGGACCTGCAGGACCCAGTCGGCCAGGCCGTCGACCCGGGTGTTCGAGGCGCCGGTGCGGGTCTCGGCGGCGGGGACACCGAGGCAGCCCCCCTGCCAGGAACGCGACGCCACGGCGACGAGCTCGGCCTTTCCGCTGGTCTCGCGGATGACGGGGGCGCCGGTGTCGCCCTTGCAGATGGCGGCGCCGCCGGTACCGGTGGTGTCGACGGTGGTGGGCTTGACCGTGTTCAGGGTGAAGGCGCCGGAGTGGAGCCTGTCGGGAACCCATTCGGTCTTGGTGCGGCCGTAGGCGGGCACGCGAAGGCTCTGCCCGGTCGCGGGTGCGGTCTTGGCCACGGTGAGCGGGGTGATGCCGTCGACGGGGGTGGCGAGGCGGGCCATGACCAGGTCGCGGTCGGCGCGGGGGACCAGTTCGACGATCTCGGAGGTCGCGCCGGCCTGGGTGGTGAGGTCGGCGCGGCCGATGGTGGCGGTGGTCTTCCACTTCGGCGCGCCGGCGGCGAGCGCCTGCGGCTTGGCAGGGTCGTCGGCGAAGCAGGACGCCGCGGTGAGGACCCAGATGCGGTCGACGAGGGCGCCGGTGCAGGCACGAACGTTGTCGCCGATGGTGATCCGGGCGGTGTAGGCGTAGGAGCCGTCTGCTGCCGGGTCACCGACGGCGGCACCGGCCGGTGCGCTGCCGAACGTGGTCAGTGCGCCGGCTCCGAGGACGGCGGCCAGGACACCCGCGCGCCAGGTGCGGGTGGAGGCGGTCCGAGACATGGTGTGGTTCTCCTGCGGCAGGAAATTGGACGATGATGCCGGCGGGGCCGCGACCTGACTCGGTGCGGCAATCCGGGGCTGACTGCGGTGGGGTCAGACGGCGGGTCCCGGTGGAGGCATCAGCCGGTGACGGTGAGCTGGACGGCGGTGGCCGGCGCCCGGCCGGTGCCCTCGCCGACGCCCCTGACGCCATCTGTTGGAACGTCCAGCGTCTGGCTGGCGCCATCGGCGGTGAGTGCGACCTGTACGGAGCGGCCCGCGGTCTGGACGGCGAAGACATCGGCCAGCTCCAGGAAGAGCGAGCCGGTCGTGCTGGTGGCGGTGAAACAGATCTTGTTGCCGGCGTTGCCCGGCGTACGGGTCCAGATCTGGATCTGGCTGGGCTTGGCACAGTCCGCCAGCAGGACACGGCCGTCACCGCGCATGAGCTTCACGTTGGTGATGCCCTCCGCGCCCGGGTGGGTGAAATCCTCGACGGCCGGAGGCGGTACGGAGGTGCCGGCCGCTGGCGGGACCGGTGGCGGGGTGTCGGCCACAGCAAGTACGGACACACCCGCCGTGATACCGGCGGCCGTGGCCAGTGCCGTGAGCAGGCCGCGGGTGCGGCGTTTCATCCGGGTCCTTCCGAAGGGTGGGGTGCTCGGGTTGCGGCTGTCACAGGTCTCGCGCCGGGTCAGCCGGTCCGCAGTTCGACCAGCGTCGCCGGCTTCTGGCCGAGTCCCTCGGCGACGTTCTGCATGGTGTCCTTGGGAATGTCGACAGTCGCTGTGGCACCGGTGTCGGTGGTCAAGCGGGCGTGCACGGCGTAGCCCACCGTCCGGATGCTGAACGTCTTCTGCAGTTCAAGGGTGAGGAAACCGGCGGTGCCGGTGACACGGAAGCAGGCCGTAGGCCCGGCGCCGTCGACGGCGAGGCTGAAGAGCTGGATCTGGGTGCTGGTGTAGCAGTCGGCGGGGACGATGTGCCCGTCTCCGCGCAGGAGCTTGAGCAGCGGAGCAGGCGATGTCCCGTAGGCGAAGTCCTCGACCGCGGGCGGGGCGGAGGAGTTGTCCGCAGGAGCGGTGCCGGCTGCGGCGATCGTGGGGGCGCCGACGGCGAGGGCGGCCGCCAGAGCGGCTGAGCTGACACCCCACCCTATACGAGTATTCATCGTGACTTTCCTTCCATTGATCCGGGATGGCCATGCCTGCATTTGGTCGGACGCATCCGAACCCGGGCCGAAAAGTCTCACTAAAACCTGGCAGTCGGTCAGACAATACCTGGCGCGGCCAAATTCCAGGTCATCCGTCAAGTGATTTACCGCCATGCCCGACCCTCCTGACGGGAGGTGCAGGAGTGCTGTGAACAGCACAAGTATCCACGGCATGGGCTGTATTTCCCATTATGAGTCGGCCGAACCCCACCTGCCGACCGGCCGAACCCCACCTGCCGACCGGCCGAACTATTCCGGCCGGTCGGCGGGTTTTCTCCCGACCCTTCCGTGAAGGCTTGTCCTAGCACCTTCGAAGCTGGCCACTCTGACGATGAAGGCCTTTATCTGATTACGAACTGACGAGTTCTTGGCACTAGGCTCTCGCGTGCCGGGGAATACCTTGGCCCGACAACTGATCAGAGGGAGTTCTTGGTGGGCGTATTGATAACTCGAGCGGGGCTGGGAAGGAGGACCTGGGGGGCACCCTTGCGTGGGCTGAGCCTGTGGCTGCTGCCACTGGCTCTGCTCGCCGGCCTGCTGGGTACGACTCAGGCCTTCGCGGCCGGGCAGGACGGCGCTACGCCGCCGGGCACTCCACGGGTGACCGACCGGGCCAAGGTGCTCAGCTACTGGGCAACCGGAGGACCAGGCGTCAAGACGGCGGCCGAGGCGGCACTGCTCGGGTCGGACGCCGAGGTGCGCCAGTTCCTCGAGAGCAGGCGCGCCGCGATCCAGGTGAAGGACGACCAGCTCGCGGTATCGCAGATCTACGCACTGGCCGGCCCTGGAGTGAAGCAGCTCGCCGACAAGGCGATGCTCGGCTCGGCCCAGGACCTGCAGACCTTCCTCGAAGGGGGATACCGGCAGGCGCTGATCAAGGACCAGCAGCTCCAGGTCGCGCAGTTGAGGAACGGCGCCGGGGCGGGAGTTCGGAAGGCCGGCGAAGCCGCGCTGCTCGGCTCGGCCGACGACCTGCGGACCTTCCTGATCGAAGGCCAGTACACGGCGAGGGAAGCTGACGACCGGGTCAAACTGGTCCAGATCCTCAGCGAGGGCGGGCCGAACACCCAGGCCGCCGCGCGCCTCGCGCTCAACGGCTCGATCGCCGACGTCCGCGAGTTCCTTGCGGTCGGCCAGAACGTGGCCCGCGCCCGAGACGACGAACGCACGACAGTCGCCCAGCTGGTGCAGAAGGCCAAGGAAGCCTCCGCGCAAGCGGTGCGCGAGTCGGAGGCCGCGAAGGCGTCCTCCGCACAGGCCGTGTCGGAGTCGAAGAAGGCGAAGGAGGCCGCAGCCCGGGCAGCCGCGGAGACCGAGGCCGCCGGTGCGGACAAGGCCGCGGCGGGCGCGGCAGCCGACAACGCCGCGCAGGCCGCCAACCGGGCCGCCACCGCCGCGCAGAGCGCCGCACAGGCGGCACGGTCGGCGACCAACTCCGCCCGAACCGCCGCCACGGCCGCTTCCCAGGCTGCGTACGCGGCCGGAGGCGCGGCACAGGCCGCCTCCCGTGCACGCAGCGCCGCTGCCTCGGCCGCGGTGAACCGGGACAAGGCCGGCGACGCCACGCAGGCCGCGCTGGAGGCGAAGACCGCGGCCGACAACGCCCTCTCCGCCTCCCGAGCCCTGGACGATGCCCTCTTCGCCGCCAACGCGAGCAAGATCGCGACGAGTGCGGCGGCCGGCGCGGGCGCCGACGCCGGAGAAGCGGCCACATCGGCCGAGCGGGCCGGCGGATTCGCCGAGAAGGCCGGAGCCCAGTCCGCCCGCGCGAAGCAGGCCGCGGCCTCCACCCGCCGCCACGCAGACGAAGCGACCCGGGCCGCCACCGCCGCCACGTCGCTGGTCTCGGAGGCGATCCTGTTCGCCACCGCCGCCAGGACCCTCGCGAACTCCGCGGCCGCCCATGCCCAGGCCGCTGCGCAGGCCGCCGACGAAGCGGCCCAACACGCCGGCGAGGCGGCAACCGCCGCCCAGAACTCCAAGGCCCACGCGGAGCAGGCACAGGTACTCGCGAACGAGGCACAGGCGGCCGTCGAGCAGGCGGGCAAGGTCCAGGACCTGACCCGGCGCACCGAGGCCGAGGACCTTGCTGCCCGCACCGCCGCCGCACGGGACCAGGCGATCGACGCCCGCGCGGCCTACGACGACGCGGGCAACACCGCGGGCGAGGCCGTGCAGCAGGCCCGCCGCTACCAGGATGAGGCGACCCGCCTGGCCACGGCCGTCCTCCGGCCGGACGCGAACCCCGCGCAGATCGCCACCGACGGACGCAAGCTCGCCCTGCTGTCGCTGCAGATATCCGGACCCTGGGACGCCGCCGCCGCGCGTACCGCCCTGTCCGGCTCCGACAGCGCCGTCCTGGAATACGTGCGCACCGGCCGCGCCAAGGCAGTGCAGCTCGACGAGCGCGAGCGCGTGGCCGACCTCGCCGCCGACTCCGAGATGCCCGCCGTCCGCTCCGCCGCGGCCCAGGCACTCAAGGGCGACGCGGCCGCGGTGACCGCCTTCCTGACCACCGGCCAGTACCAGGCCGCGGTCAAGGACTACCAGCTCGCCGTCGCGCAGTCCGCCAACGACGCCGGACCCGAAGTGAAGGCCACCGCAGAGACCGCGCTCATGGCGGGCACCGTGCAGGCACTACGCGACTACCTCGGCCCCGGCCGCTTCAACGCCCAGATGGCGGACGACAAGCTGCGCGCGGCCCAACTGCGCAACGGCGCCGGCCCCGAACTCGAGGCCGCCGCCCGCGTCGCCATGGAAGCACCTCCGCAGATGCTGCGGCAGTTCATCGCGACCGGGCAGTACATGGCCCATCGCAAGGACCAGCTCGCCGCCGCCCACATCGCGGACGTACAGCGCCTGATCGCCGAAGGCGTCGTCGTCACCGCCTACGCCCAGCAGTCCGCCGCAGAGGCCGCCCAGGCCGCAGCCGTCGCCAAGGGCGCGGACGACGAGGCAAAGACCGCCGCAGGCCAGGCCCAGGAGGCGGCCGCCAAGGCCGCCGACTACGCTTCCCAGGCCAAGGACAAGGCCAAGTCGGCCGAGACCAGCGCCGCCCAGGCCGCCCAAGCCTCCAAGACCGCCAACGAAGCCAGGGCCACGGCCGACCGAGCCACCGTCAGCGCCCGCTACTCCGCCCAGCAAGCCCAGAAATCCGAGAAGCAGGCGCGCGCGTCGGCGCGCACCGCCTACGCGGCGGCCTCGTCGGCCCGGGCCTCGGCCGAGGCCGCGGGCCAGGACGCCCAGACGGCGGCACGGGCCACGGCGGCGGCGTTCGACACCGCCGCCATCCAGGCCTCGGAGGAGCGCAAGCACGAGGCACTGACCGAGCAGCTGAAGCTGGAGGACGTAGCCGCCCAGGTGCAGAGGGAAGCACTCAGGCAGCAGGGGACCACCGAACTCCTCAGGAAGATCTCCACCGGGCCGATCCTCACGATCGGCGGCCCGATCGACTGGGGAAGCGGCCCCAACCTGGACTGGCTGAGGCCCATCTTCAAGGGCATCGACTACGTCGCCGACAAGTACAGCGAGGCCTTCGGCGTCTTCACCGAGGCCTTCACCATCGTCGCCTCGCTCTACAGCGCAGCCCTCGCGCTCAACGCGAGTCTCGTCTTCGAAGCCATGCCGGCCCTCCTCTGGGAGGGAGGCTCCTGCATCGGCGCCCTCTTGGGAGACGCCAAGGAGAAGTCCCCGTCCTGCACGAACCCGGTTGCCGCCTTCAACGGCCCGGCACAGAAGCTCCTCGACCTCACACGGAAGCTGCCGTTCGGGGACAAGGTCACCAACTTCCTCAAGGACGCCTTCTCCCGCGTCGGCCTGTGCGTTGGGGGCAACAGCTTCCCGGCCGGCACCCCTGTCCTGATGGCCGACGGCACACACCGCCCCATCGAACAGGTCCGGGAAGGCGACCACGTCCTGGCCACCGACCCGGTCAACGGACGAACCGCTGCACAAGCAGTGGACGCCACCATCTACACCCCCGACGACAGGGACTTCACCGACCTCACCATCAAGTCGACGGACGGGGCCACCGGCACGATCACCGCCACCGACCACCACCCCTTCTGGGTGGAGAGCAGCCGGAAATGGGTCGACGCCGCTGACCTCAACAGCGGCGACACCCTGCGCACCCCGAGCGGAGCGACCGTCGACATCGTCGAGGTCAATCACCACAAGGGTCTCGATGCGGCCTATAACCTGAACATCCAGAGCCTTCACACGTACTATGTACTCGCTGGCATAACGCCGATCTTGGTCCACAATTCAAATTGTTGGACAGCATCCGATGATGTGCTGGATCATATCTACGACACCTACGGGCCCGAAGTGGCTCAGGGGGTGGAGTACAACATGGCTCGCTATAACGAGGGTGCTACTGGGCATGCCCTCAATGGCGTCGGCGCCGATGCAGTGGCTACCGCTCAGTATCTTGCACAGCCTCACAATTTCGCCTATGTCGACTTTTCGACCGGCAATTCTGTCTGCTACGACTCGGCGAATGGAATTCTCGTAATTCGAACCCCGCAAGACGTGCATGCCTACAACTTCACAGAGCAGCAATGGAAAAATGCCGTCGGTACAAAGTATGTCGAACGCTAGTCGCTTGGCTGTGCAGCTGGGCGGGCGGCCAGCCATGGAAGTGTGGTCTAGGCAATGAAGAAGGGGTATTTGCATGAAAATGGAGCATGTTGATGGTGAATTTGCTCTAAGGTTGAATCGCCGCGAGATCGTCATGATCATCTCAACTCTGGGATGGGTCGACGCTCTGGTTCCATCCGATGAGGCATTCAAAGACTACGTAGGCTGGTCAAGGGAAGAGTGCGAGGCATTTTCGGGTATGCTCGCCGACTTCTGTCGATCTGCCCCGCCGGAACTTCCTGGCTCACCGGTCGTATAAAGGAAACAGACGCCGCCTCGACCGGGACTTGTCGAAGCAGGTAGAAAATGGCAGTGGCCCCACACGGCCTTCACGTCGTTCCCATACCTCGTAGCCGAGTTCAGGATCACGTGAAGGCTGTTCCGCCGACCGCCAAATCCCCGTACGAGTGACGGGCTGGACGACCGGTTCGAGGCCGCAAGCAGGCAGCCGGCTAACTCGACCTCAGCTCTTGGGCGGCGCGTACGTGGCCAGGAAAGCCAGAACATTCGGCAGCGCGCCGTCCTTGAGCAGATCTGCGCCGTGCCGGGCACCCGGGTAGATCTTGAGCTGCTTTCCGGGGCTTGAAGATGCGTCGTACAGCGCCTTGGCGTCGCCGCTGGACGGCAGGTCGTCCTTCTCTGCTGCGAAGAACGTTGGCAGTTTGCCGAGGGCGACCATCTTGGCCGCGTCCCAGTTGCCGGAGCGCTGGGGCGCGCTCAGCGCGACTACCGCCTTCTCCGGGCCATCGACCGGCGAAGCCATCTTGTCCAGGAGGGCCGTGGCCGTACCTGATGCGCCGACCATGACCATCTTGGAGAAGCCCTTGCTCGCCAGGAAATGGTCGGCTGGGCCGAGATCATTGAAGAAGTCCCCGCTGCTGGTGAAGGCGAGCACGGCGTATCCGGCCTTGGTGAAGCTTCCGAGGTAGGGCACCCAGTCACACAGCGAGCCTCCGTCCTGGTGCCAGAAGATGAGCGCCACCTCGGCACCGCCGCTGTCCGAGTCCTGGAAGTACGCCTTGTTCGTATTTCCCCTGTCCTGCACGGTCACAGCGCCCTTGCGGCCCTGCTCCTCGGTCAGGCATCCGAACGTCGTGACGGTAGACGTGGAAGCAGTCGAGACCGGCGCCCCGGGACCGCTACACCCGGCCAACAGCAAAGCAGCGGCCGAAAGACTCGCAGCCGCGGCCACGCCTATGCGCTTCATGATTCCCCTCTGGTGTATGCGGGCCAGCTCGGTGAAGCCGCCGTCAGCACAGTAGGGATTACGGCGCCGAGACGTCAACGGACGCGATCTTGGGGCGTAAGCACCACTGCCCACCCTGGCACCCACCGAACACCGAGAAGTGAGGTCCCCTCCTTCGGGCCAAAACGTTAAACGACAAGGTGAGTGCCTGTTTCTGAACTTCAATGTCCCGTCTCAGTGGATCTTGCCGGTAGCCGAGTCTGTGACCAGGAGTGATGCAAGGTCGGGTGAGACATGCCTTCGGCGGAGTCTCACTTGACGTTGCCTCTCAGCGACACCGCCGCATGGCAGTCTCAGTTGATGTTGCCGGTCGGCTTCCAAACACGACGACGGATTCTCACGTCTGATTCGCCGTGGTTGGTTCGTTGTGCCGCAGCCATGCGAGCGCTTCCTCTCGCTCCATGCGGGGTGCCCCCATGAGCCACTCCTCGCGGGGGTCCCACACCCTGGTGGCCGCCCAGTCGAGCATTCGCTGTACGGGCTCCGTATCGCCCGGGTTGGGCACCGCGAGGGAGCTGATGCCGGTCTCCCAGGTCGTCCCCAGCACGGCGACGGTGCTGTCCAAGGAGAGCATTGCGAACTCCGGGCGTCCGGCACGTGAGCCGAGCAGGTGCTCGGGGTAGCCGTGCTCGCTCATCCCCAAGCGGATCGCGCAAGCGGCGCCCATGATGTCCCAGTCGTCAAGCAGGCGGACCCGGCGCCAGACAGAACGCCGGTGTCGGGAGGCCGCCTTCGCGCTGTAGAGGTTGGCGGGCAGGGCAAGCAGGAACTCACGGTCGGTGCCGAAGAGGCCGGAGGACATGGCCAGCTCGTACCAGGCCTGGTTGGCATGCTCGATGAGGTTCGGGGTGTCGTAGTCGAAGTAGGCGTCCCGCCGACCCGTCGCGGGGCCGCAGCTGATTGCCGCGCCCACCACGAACGCCGGCAGTTGAGTCTCCGGAACCCCTCCCTCAAGCACCTTCAGGCCTGCGCTCCGCAGCGGCGCATATACCTTGCGTCGCATCTCCTGCCTGCCCAACTACCACTCCCACTCTGCCGCTCGACCGTTGGTCGAGTCTATGGCCGGTCCGCAGGCGGCCCACCCCCAGGAGAGAGCCAAGGCGATCGCGCTGGCTACAAGGTCGCTGGTCAACGGTCATGGAGGGCTGATCGGCGACGGTGATCGGCCTGCCGACAGCGCCCCGAGCAGAAGCGAGCGTCGGCACGACGCTCCAACCCCGCCAGCCAGGTTGGGGCCACTGCAGCGAGCGTCGACCGCTTCGCCGCTCTGGAAACAGCTTTGGGGCCACTGCCAGAGCACCTCGATGACCTCCAAGAAGGTCTCCCAGCTCCTGATCGGGGCGTCGTTGGCGGCTGGCGGGAGAGCGGGCGATCGCCTGAGAGTGGCGCCACTTCGGCACCAGCTGCCCCACGTCGCACGCCAGATCCTCCAGGCGGTGTGATCAGTTGATACGGCAAGATCGGCGCACTATCCGAATTCCGGGGGATCTCGTCACCATGCGCCGCACCATCGTGCTCACCGCCGCCACGGCGGCACTCGCCCTTACCGCTCTGACCGGTTGCAAGGACGACAGCGCCGCCACGGTTGCGGCCGGCGCCGCCGCTTCCCCGAGCTCGGTGACCGCCCCCACCACGGCGGCACCCATCGGCGCCCCCACGAGCACCAGTCCAACGAGCCCCGTACCGGGCGCCTTCGACCCCGAGCAGGCCCTGGCTGCCAAGCCGGTGCCGTACTCCGCCGTCATGTCCGTGGCCAACGAGGTGGCCGGCACACCGTCGTTCACGACGAAGGGACGAGTCAACACCAGCGCGCCCATGACCGGCCAGATGGTGCTGCGCTCCGCGGACGCGCCCGGTGAGCAGGCCGCCGTTCACACAGAGGTCGTCCTCGCGGAAGACTTCGCCTACAGCCGTGACCTGACGAAGCCGGGCAGCGGCTGGGTCAAGGTCCCGCGGTCCGGCCAGGACCGGGCGGACTACGTGAAGTACGCCGCGCTGCTGCTGGCCACTGGCCCCTCGGCCCGCAAGGGCATGGAGGACGTTGCGGGCACCCCCGTCTACCATCTGGCCGGCCGCCTCGAGGTGGAGCAGATCGCCAGCATCGACCCGCAGGTCTACCGCTCGATGAAGGGCAAGATCACGACCTTTGACTGTGATCAGTGGATCGACAGCCAGGGCCGCACGCTCCGCTTCGAACAGCGGATGACCATCCGGGGCCAGGCCACCGTAAACAAGATCACCTTCACGGAGTTCGGCGGTCCCGTGACCGTCACCGCGCCCGCCAACGACGAACCCGCGACCGGGTCCTGAGCCTCGCCCCCACTGGTTCAGCGGCGTAGGCCCTGACTCCCTGACCCGAGCGTTCGGCCGCGGGGAACACGCCGCCGATCGCCCGGCAGCCCTTGCTCCATACCGCCACCGGCTGGATCACGCGCCACCCCGACCACCTGCGCGAGGACGACCGGCAGCAGCTCAAGACCCTGCTGGACCGCTCACCCGAGCTCACAGCCGCCGCTGCCGTCCGGCCACGCCCCGCCTCGCGGGTCGCCCGCCGTCTCGGCCCGGGGCGGCCCGAGCCACTGCTCCCGGCCCGGTGCGGCTGCGCCTGGTGGTCGTGCTGGTCGTCGGGCCGTGTCCCGGCCCCGGACTGCTGCGTCCGGCTGCCCTTCGTCAGGCCCGTTGCCGGGCCGGGGCTGCTCCTGTCGGGTGCCCTGTCGCGTGGGGGGCGCTGTCGCGATGTGTGACGTGGGCGCCGGGCCCGGATCCCCGTGCTTGGGCGGGCCGCGACAGCCCTCGCGACAGGGGGCCGCGGGCGTCCGCGTCCGGCCCTGCTGCTCCCCGGCCGGGAACGGTCGACCCCCGGCCCCCGCTCCCCGGTTCCTCGGCTCCGGTCGGGGTGCTGCCGCAGAAGCCCGCCGGGCCGCCCGCCGGGTGCCGCCGCGCCGGCACGGTCGCCGTCTGGCCGGGCCCGGCCCGCCCCGCCCTGGCCCGCCTGTCGGTCGAGGTTCAGACCGGGTGGTGTCCTCGGCCGGCTCTCCTGGTGTCAGTGCTGGCGGGCAGGATGTTGATCATGTTTAAGGGATGGTGGCATGTCCGGCCGGAGGAGGAGCGTCAGCAGTGGGTGCTGGAGCCGTTCACGGCTGTGGGGCCGTTGCGCTTCGGGATGGACGCTGAGGAGGTGACGCAGGCTCTGCGTGGTGTGACCGAGGACGTCGAGCACCGTACGTGGTCCGGTGGACGCGGCAACAACACTTGGAGGCCCTCGGAGGGCCGGTGCCGGGAGTTCGGCCTGCATCTCTACTACCAGGACGGCCGGCTGTCCGGTGTCGCGGTCGACGCGCTGTGTGGACCGTAGGTCACCGCAGAGGGCACCGCGCTCGTGGGCCAAGTGCCCTCCGCGGTGGAGCAGTGGATGCGGGAACGTGACGAGACCCGGACCGACGAGCTTTCCTACATGAGCGCGGGCGTGCCGTGCTCGAAGTCACTGGGGGTTGTGGTCAACGTCCAACGGGAGGGCGACCGCCTCCTGACCCGGCCGGTGTTCTACCCCGCCGAAGCCCTCGACGACCTCCCTCACTGGCTGCCGCAGAGGGCCTGGGACATCCACGACTGAGTGCCGTCCAACCGCACTCGACACCGGCCCCCAGCTCGACCAGGTGGCACGCGGCCGTGAGCGGGGCCGGTTCGCCTGCTTCGGCCGCTGCCGGTCCGCCAGGGCGCCCCAGGCGGCCCGGCGTGGTGGTGCCGTCCGGCCGGGCGCGGGCGGGGGCCCGCGCCCGGCGCTCAGCCGGTGGGCCCGGTGGGCGGTCCGTCAGGGCGTTCTGGGCGTCGTCCTGGTCGTGGTCCTGGCGGTGGCCGTCAGGGTGTCCTGGGCGGTCTGGTCCTGGTGGTGGCGTTCGGCGGCCGGGGTGGTGGACTGCAACGTGGGGGTGCAAACGCGGGGTGCGACACGGGGTCGTGTTGCGGGTCTGACCAGGCGTTATTCGGCTGGGGGCGGGGGAGGGCGGGCGTGTTGCACCTCGTGTTGCACCTGCCGCGCCGGTCCGCCGCCTGCCGGCCCGCCGGTTCCGGCCCGCTGCGGCCGTGGCCGGGCGGCTGCGTGGTCGTTGTGCGGGTATGGACGGGCTGTCGCACCGCGGCCCTCGCGCTGCGCGGAGAGCAGGCCCCGCCCGCCCGGCCGACGGTGCGCCGCAGCCGCCCGTGATCCCGGGGGGCTCCCCGATCGTGTGCCCCGGCGGAGCGCGGCGCCGGGGCACACGGCGGGCCCCGGCGGGAGCGGATCTCGGTGTTCGGCGCCGCTGGCAGGCACCCGGCCGCTACGGTGGTCACCGGCCGAGCGCATCGGCCCCAAGCCCAGTGCCCTGGCCCATGACCGGGGCACGCCGAGGGCGAAGGTGCCCGGCCACGCACGTGGTGGCCGGCGGTGCTGCATCAACTGCGCTGCTGTACCAGTACGGCGGATTCGTACCCGCCTGTCGGACAACCGTGTGTGCCGCCGAACCGCGCGCACCGGGTCATGGGGCCGGAGCGCGGGAAGCCGAGAACAGCATGACGAGCGGTCACGCCCGCAAGAACCGCGTCCGCCGGGACCAGGACCGCACCGGCGCGTCCTATACCTCCGTGGACGCCGCGACCCTGCACGACCACGACCACAGCACGGACGGGATGCGCGTCTTCAGCGTGCCGTACGTCGGCAAGCCGGCCGAGGCGCAACTGGCGGCGCGGCTCTACGACGCAGCCCTCGACGGCTGCCGCGCCTGCCGCACCTCCCTGCTGGACCGGATTGCGGCGACGGCCGACGCCACGGCTTGCCTGGTCGCCTGGGTCTGCCTGGCCGCGAGCGAGACCTTCGGCGGCCTGCCCGAAGACCTGACCGACAACTCGTGGCTCCCGGCCCCCTGGCGCGAGATCGCCACCGCCTACGAACGCACCCTGTCCCCGGAGACGGTCGCCGACCTGTGCGCGGCGATGACCGCCGAGCAGCGGCACGAGGCGGCCGGCGCGGCCACCGACATTGTCGTCGCGCTCACCCATCACAGCGGCTCCGATGTCCAGGCCCCAGGCGACATCCGGTACTGCCCGGTCTGCGGGGGCGGCGAGGACGGCCACCCGCACGAGGTCTACCTCGCCTCGGAGCCGGGGGTGTGGGGCATCGTCATGGTGACCGACCCCGTGCTGGCCGCAGCCTCGCGGGTCTACCAACAGGCGGTCGGGGATCCGGAGAACCGCGGCGTCGACCTCTATGAGGCGATCCGGTCGGTGATCGTCGCGTCCCTTCCCGAGGGCGAGGCCGGCTACGAGGCCTACCCGGTCCGACTGGAGGACTTCGCGGTCCGCCACCGCGAGCGACTGCAGGACCTGTTCGTCCGGTACGGCCCCGAGACCCCAGTCGGCGGGCCCGGCCGGATCGACCTGCTCGACCACTTCATGAGCGTCCCCCTGTGCGAGCGGCTCGACAGCGCCCGGACCGCCCTCGAACAGGCATGGAACCGCGCACTGCCGCCAGCGGCGCTGCAGGAAATCGCCGCAGCCTGGGACAGCACCCGTGAAGGCCGGTAGCGCCCGCCAAGACGGGCGTGGGAGGTTCGTACCGCAGGCCGACACCACCGGCTTCGTGCGCCAGCACACGTGGGCCGAGATCATCGACCGGCTCTTCCCACCGCAGGACGATCTGGCCTGAGCGGCCCAGGTCGACGCGGCAAGGGCGGCACGACTTCTGCATCGGCTTCTCAGCGCACTTCCCGGTCCGTTGACGGCTCGTCCATCTGGTCTGTCGGTCCGCCCTTCAGCCAGCCCAGTGTCGCCTTCTTCAGATGATCCCGTGGATCCTGGGTTCGGGAGCGGTTTCGTACAGAAGCTGTTCCAGGAGGCCAGTGAAAGCCATAGCGATCTGCCAGCCCGTCTCGTCCTGTGCCTCGATGGTCGCCACGCAGGCTTGCTGCGCCTGAGAGGTTGAGACCGGGTCGTCGAACGGGATCGCTTCCAAAGGGCGATTTGGATCGACGTAGGCAACCGAGAACCCATCTATGTCCTGCAGGTAGACAGGGTGGCGGCGGAGCGATTCGACGAAGCACTCAACCTCTGGATTCGCCACGTTGGCAGTAATGAAGGAGGCGAGGTCGGACCTACTCTCGGTGGTGAGGCTGTACGTCAGGAGATCGGGCAAGGGTAGCGCCCAAGTCGTCTCAGCAGAGAAGAGTCTTGCGGCCGCCCGCTCCGGAGGGGTCATGCGGCGCACAGTCCTGTCGAGAAGCTGACGCGAGAACAGCCCCAGAGGGCCTTGCGTTCTTGCCCAGCGAGCGAGGACCTGGCAGGCGTTCATCAGGCGTCTGCCTCGGCTGTCGGCAGCCGCTTTCGCGGCACGTTCCAGATGGGCACGGGCCTGATCATGGCGAGTGGCCGCATGGATCAGGATGTCAGAAACCGCATGCGCGTCACCGGGCTGCTGACTGATCAGCTCGGCAGCGTGCTGGACGAGAAGGTTCTGGTACCGGGGGTGCTGGCGCGCCAGGTCTTCGTCGAGGAGGCTGAGCGCCAGATGGGCACCTGGCAGAAGCAGCATCGCCACCTCGTCTTCCGCGTCAACAGTCCGGAGAGCGCTGACGAGATCGGCACGCAGGTGAGAGTGCTTCGTGAAGATACCTGCGGCTGCCAGAAGCCAGGCGTTCCGCCACGAGGGATGCCGCACCAGGGTTTCCAGACGAGGGATGATCTCATGATCCGGCCCCGAGATGAGGGCACGGGCTGCAGAGTACTCCTGCAGGCTTCGGACCTCGAAGCCGATGTACCCAAGCTCGGGAGCCACCAGCAGGACGAGGCGGTCGGTGGCGGCGTCGATCAGCTTCGCGCCGAGCGTCGTTGCCAGCTTGAGGTCATCGATCTCCTCAAGGAGACGCTCGTGCAGGCGCTGCTCCAGCTCCTCTTTACGCATGATGGAGTCCCGCTGGCCATTCTGTGCTGCCCGGGTCTGGAGGAGGACGCCGACATGCTGGTGCAGCCAGTCGACGTGTTGGCGGTTCTCGGCGAGTAGCCGGCCTGTCTCGTTCGGCTTCCCGATCTCTCGTTCATAGATCGTGTTGTAGTAGGCGTCGAAGAGTTCGAAGCGGTTCTGAGGCATCCTGGCGTGCTTCTCAACAAGCAGCGACATGATCGTCACTTGCAGGGGAGAACGCATCAGCCGGGCTGTCGCGGTCTCCTGTGATGCCGCGACGATGCGCTTGTCCACCTGTTCACGCATGTCAGGATCGTCATGGTGTCGTGCTTTGGCGAGTCTTCCTGCGTAGTGCAGGGCGTCGTCCATGGACATCTCGGCCAGCATCACGGGCTCGTAGTCACCGTGGTGGAACTCCCCCTTGTAGCCCTGGGGGCGGGTGGTGCCCACGACGAAAATGTCGGCGTCGAGCCCCCGTGCCTGCAGCAGGAACTCGGAGATCCGGGTCATGACGAGGTCCCGCGTGTGGGGCGAGGCGACCTCGTCAAGACCGTCCAGCACGATGATTGATGGCCAGGTGCGCAGCCACCGGGAGAGTGTCGAAGCCTTGACGCCGGGAGCGCGCTTGCTGACCTTCTGGGCGAGGAAGTGCAAGAGGCTGAGCTCTTCTCCTCCCAAGACCGCGTTCGCGTAGTCATGCAGTGCGATCCGCAGCGGCCACCGCCGCGACCGCGGTTTGGGAAAAGAGATCTCGGCTAGATCCCCGCGAAGGGACCGCAGTACTTCGCGCGCCTGGGCGGTCAGCATGTGCTCGCCCTCCTCATCGAGGAGGGCGACACGATACGCCTGGCAGATCAACTGCCCCAGGGTGCTCTTCCCCTGCCCCGGCCCGCCGATGATCAGAATGTGCCGCGGGTCCTCCGCAGTCTGCAGGGTGGGGCGCATGATGCTGTCGCCACGTGCGATCGCGTATGCGCCGGCGTGGACGGTCTCCGGCTCCCGAGGATTGGCAAGGGCCTCCAGGTCGACAGCCACTGGTCCCAGGCCGATTTTTCCGCTGGCCTCTGCTCCTGCTTGCCCTAGGCGCACCCATTGGTCGGCCACCAGTTCCATGCTGGCATGAATCCGAATCATGTCCGCGGTCTCGGCTACGGCATCCGGCAGTACATTGAGTAGTCGGCTGAGGACATCGCCAGGGGTGATGAAGCCGGCGTACGCGTGACGGACATCCGAGTACATGTCGAGGTAGCGGCAGATCTCGTCGAAGTGCCAGACAGCCCAGCCTTTGAGCGGGATCTTGAGGCGCTTGCTCTCGTTCGCGATGTGCGCGTTGACCCGGTCGATGCCTCCGGTTTCAGGTACGGGAGACAAGACCACGTTGGTGGTGAACAGCATGAACTCGGGCAGCTCGCCTCGTTTCGTGGCAGGCTCGACCCACTTTTGCAGTTCCTCCGTGACGGAGCGTTCCATCCAGAGGGCGTCGGGTACCCGCTGGTTCTCTCGCTGGCGGAACTTGGCCTGCACGACCCCGTATCCGTCCCAGGTCTGCCCTTCATGTGGGAAGGTCACGGAGCCGTGAAAGGTGGCCTCCCTACCACCGTCCTTGCCGTCTCCGAACACACTCACACCGGGCCCCAGGACACACTTCGCCAGACTTTGACTCAGATGCTCGAACTCGCGGGTGCCCAACGGGCTGAGGTCGTAGTCCACGCCTCCATCTTCCGCCATTTCGAAGACGATCAGGTGTGCTTGACCGAATTCTCGCCCCAGCGGATCTCTACGGAGGGTGGGGATCCCAGCCCGCGGCCGAGTTCAGAGCATCTACCCGAGGCCGGTCAGTTCATGGGCGCCGACGCGCCGGCCCCTACGGTGTGGTCCCGCTACCACTGCACCCGTCCGGGCGTGCGTTGCAGCGGCCGCGTTGCACCCCACCGAACTCGGCCTACTCCCAGCGCATGCCGAGTTCGGTGAGCCGCTTCGCACGGGCGGCGGCCGCCGTTGGATCGCCCGCCGACGGTTTGACACCCCATCGAGGGATGACGCCGAGTGTGTCGTGCCAGTGGTTCTGAAGGAGCTGATTCTGGATCATGCTCTTGACCTGGTGTTCTGCAAAAACTGGAACAAGGTGTCTCAACGGCCATGAGCTGTGGGTTTCCTCATTTGGGCATGGATCCATGGCTGCTGACCTGGTGGTTTGCAGGAACTGGGACGAGTCTCAGAAGCGATGGTGCGATCTACAGGGTGCGCCCCTTGTCCGGCGGCTGGTGTGGCTGCAGGCCGTGCCGGCGGGGTGCGGCCTGCTCGGGCGGCCTGTTGCGGTCAGGGTGCGGGTCGGTGTCCGTGGTTCGGGGAGCAGGCTGATGAGTTCGGTGGGGACGGGTTGTTGGCCGGGTCCGGGGCGGGGTCCGCGCGCTGCGGGGCGGGCGCCCGTAGCGGACGCACTGCCATCAGAGGCAGCCCGGGCGCCGGCCGGGCCGTGTTCGGTGCCGAGCGCGTCGTGCAGGGCGGTCAGGTGGTCGCGGGCGGTGCGGGCGTGCCGGACCACCTGGGCGAGCTGCTCGCCGTCCATCGTCTCCAGCTTGGACTGCCCTGCGGCAGCCGGCTGAGGGCCGATCTCCTCCAGCAGCTTGCGGGCCTCCTGCCGCAGCCGCGGGGTCTGCTGGTCCAGGCGGCGCCTGCGCAGGGTGGCCTGGCGGCGGGCCTGCCCGTAAGTCACAGTCCGGTGCGGGCGGTGCGGGCGGGTCGGGGTGGACTACCGGGCCGGAGGTCGGTGCCGGGTCGTCCACCCGCTCGCCCGTCCTGGCCGGTCCTTCGCCCGCTCGGGTGCCCGCCCCGCTCGCCCGTCCTGCCCGTCGTGTGGCCGTCCCGGCCTTCGCTCTCCCGGCCGGCCCGGCCCGGCTGGGCCGGACCCCTGGGTGGTTTCGTTACCAGCTGTCGGTTACGGAACTCTTGCGGTCGTCGGGTGTGCCGTGTGACCTGGACGGGTTTTCCATCTTCAATGGCTTGTTGTCAGACCAATTTTCGGGGGTGCGGGTCCTGGTCGGGTGCTGGGCGGTGGGGTTCGGCGGTGCTGGTTTCGGTGACTGTGGGTGTTCATGTCGCTGGGCTGGCGGGGTGGTGGAGCCGGCTCGGGGGAGGGCGGCGGCGGTTCTGGGGTGGCTCCGGGGCCGGTTCGATTTGACGTCCCGTCGGAATGCTGCCTCTGATCGCCCTGTGAATTCCGCCCGGTAATTCCGCCAGCGGTATTCGCCGGGAATCATTGGTGAATGTGCCGGTTATGGCGGGTGGGGAGTTCGGTTGTCACCGGTCGGTGGAGTGCCGCTTCACCGCGCCGCCGCCCGCCCGGGTGCTGCGCCTGGCCGTGGGCGGCGCCGGGCTTTGGACTGTTGCGCCTGGCGGTGGTGGCCGGGATGGTGGGTGGCCGCTGTTCCCGGACTGCTGTGCCTGGTCGTCGTCCTGGCCGTGGTGGCCGGGCTGCTCCCCGCTGTCGGGCTGTTTCCCGGCCCCGGCCTGCCCGAGGGCTGCCGGCCGCCGGCCACCGCCGTCCTGCCCCTGGCGGTCCCGGCCCCGCAGCGGCAGCCACCGCGCTGCTGCTGCGCGGTGCCGGTGTCGGGCGGCTGCTCCTGGTCGCCGTTCCCGGGACGGTCCCGGCCTGCCCGCCTGCCCGCCGCTGCTCGCTGCGGGGCCGTCGGACTGCCGACCGGACCGGAGACCGTGTTCGCCGCCGTCCGGCCGCCGGCCCGCGGGCCTCCTTCCCGGTCGATCTGTGTCCACCTGTGTCTTCTGTGTCCTGACAGGCATGTTTTCCCCTGGTGGGAGTGTTTTGCGCATCACCTGTGTCCACCTGTGTCTCCTGTGTCTGCTCCCGGTGTTCTCTGACAGGCGACCTTGACCGATTGACAGGTGATCTTGACGGGCAGTGGGTTTTTGCCATGTGATCTTGACCGGTGGCGGGGCCGCTCGGTGCCGTGAAACTGCGAACCGCCCTGTCAGGGCGAACATCTACGCTTCGCAGGCACGGAACCGACCGGATGGGATTCGAGATGGCACTGACCTTGGACGAAGCCGTAGGGCAGCTCGGCCACCGGCTTTCACCCAAGCGGCGTTCCGCTGCGGCGCGCCTGCGCCGGCTCGCCGATCCCGCTGCGGGCCCGTCGCTGCTGGAGGCCCTGCAGCGGGAGGTCCGTGACACCCGCACGTGGGAGACCCAGTACCAGTTGGTCATGGCTCTCGGGGCATGCGGTCACCGTCCTGCCCTCGGCCTGATCCGGGAACTCGCCCAGCGTCCTTTCGAGGCGACCATGGTGTACGTCGCGCTCGGAGACGCCGTCGTCCGGCTGAGCACTCCGGACGAAACGGCGCACTCCTTGCGCTGGTGCCTGGAGACCGGCACCCCGCTGCTCGCCGACGGTGCCCTGCGGGCCGTTGCCATACAGCGACTCGTCCTGGACACGGCCACGATCGACTACATCCTCGACTTCCTCGATCCCCTGGACGCCCACGACGGCCTCCGGTTCTGGGCCGCTGCCGCCGCGGCAGGATGGACGGGCCCCCGGGTCACGGAGTTCCTCCAGGGATGTGCAGCCGGCCCCCGCGCCGACGTGTCCGACGCAGCCGCCTCCTCTCTGCAGGGCAAGTACGAGACCTACTCGCCCCTGTAGAGATCCGCCTGGGAGAAAGCCCAGCGGTCAAACTCACCTGTCAGAGTGTCCCGTCTCGAACGATCTGGGCTGGGGCCAGGGCGGTGACCTGCGGCGACCAGATCGTTCGAGACGCAGGACGGCCCGGGGATCTCAGATGATCTGGTCCCGAAGCCGCGAGTGGGCCGTGCGCGCTCCGCTGCTGACCATGACGTCTCAATCGGTCTGGTACAGCGGGACCAGATCATCTGAGATCGGGACCAGGTCGAGCGAGACGGGACACAGAGGACACGGCCTGAGCCGTCTCAGCGAAGTTTGATCTGTCTCATCGGAGTTTGACCGCCTGGGATTCGTCTCACCGGACTTTGACGTCGCAGCTCAGGTACGGTGCGGGCGTGACTGAGCCCCTTCCTTCCGACGTGGCCGAGGTGCTCGACGCTCTTCTCGACGGCGATGATCCGGTCCACCTGGCGCTCCGTGCTCAGGTGCCCCACCTCCGGGTGAGCGGGCGTTGTACGTGCGGGTGCGGCACGGCCTACTTTGAGTTCAACGCGGCTGCGGTCCAGCCGGCACCGTCCGGACCGAGCACCGTGGTGGTCGCCGACGCCCAGATCTGCACCGAGAGCGGCGACTGCCCCGGCGAAGTCCTGGTCTTCGCCCAAGACGGCTATCTCTCTTGGCTGGAGGTCTGCTCCTGGAGCGACGAAGCCGAGGTCACCCTCGCCCTGGCCCAGCGCACGCTGCGCCGCTGAAGGTAGATCTGCCTGCGGTCAAACTTCGTTGAGACGCGTCAAACTTCGATGAGACGGGTCACGGCCCGCCGGGCCGCCGGCCATCCCGCCCGCAGCGGCAGTCACCGCGCTGCCGCTGCGCCGCGTCCGGTGTCGAGCAGCTGCTCCTGGCCGCCGTCCACGGGGCCGCTCCCGCCCGCCTGCCGTCGGCCGCCAGGACGTCGCCGTGTCGGCCGCAGTGCCCCGGACCGTGGCCCGGACCGGGGGTGATCCCCACCCCGGCCCGGGCCCGCGCATTCACCTCTGACGGCGGGCATGCAGGAATCCCGGAAAAGCCCGGAAATTTCCTCGCCCGCACAGTCCGTGGATTCGCTCGCCGGGCTGCTCGCCGATGCCGTTCCGCGTCCGGCCGCAGTTCAATCCGGCGGTCCCAGGATTCGCGGTGCGAAGCAGCGGACGATGACACCTTTCCCGACGCTGGTCATTCTGCCGTCCGGACGTGCTCCGGTGATCTCCGGAGCGCACCGGGATTCTGCCGACCTGGTTTCCCGGGTTTCTTTCCGGAATGATCAGCCGGAACGGCTCCGGTGATCCACCCGGTTCCCTGGCTCGTTTCACGGTCCGGCCCGGCCGTGTTCGGCCTCCGGAAACCGGTCCGGCCCACCACCGCATTCAGCTCAGGAATCATGACCGATTTCACGCTTGCGATCACTGCGGGTTTCCCCTTGCGGAGCGCCTTCCCGGGGCGGCCCCGATTCGCCGCTGTGCCGGTCGCCGGATTCGCCCCGCACCCCGTGCCGGAGGTGCCTGCGGGCCGCACACCCGCCGCTCCGCTGCTCCGCCCTGCCTTGCTGCTCCGCCCTGCCCCGCGCGCCGCCGCGCCGCTCCCCGCCCGCCCGCCGTCCTGCCTCGCGCGCCGCCCCGTCGCTGCTCCGCCCGGAGTCCGGCCAGCGCACCGCCAGCGCTGCCTTCGGCCCGGGGGAGGACGTCCTGCCTGCCGCTGCTCCCCCCGGGGTGTGCCGGGCCCCTGATGGCTCCCGGCCTCGGGGACACCCCGGGGCAGACACCCCCAGGGTGTCCCCGCCATCCCGAGGGGGCCGCAGGCCGCCCGGTCCGGCCTCCACCGCGCCCGGCACCACCCGGCACCGGCTACGCCCGCTGTGCCTGCGCCAGGGGGCCGCAGGCCACCGCCCCGGGCTCGCCCGCCCTGGCCGGTGCCGCAAGGCCCGGCCCTGCCACCCCGGCCCCACCACGGCCGCCAGTCCGGCCCGCCGCGGCCGCCAGTCCGCCCGCGTGAGAACGCGTGGCCGCGGTGGGGGCTGGGTGGTCGTGCCCGGCTGCGCCCCGGTCCGTGTTCGCCGCCCGCCCGCCGAGGGTGTGGTGCTGCCCGTGCGCTGTTCCCTTCGGGCCCGGGAGTGGAGTTCCTGACAGCTCTTGCATCTCTGCCCCGCCTCACCCCTGGGGGAGCGCTGGCCCCTCTCGCGTCGCTGCTGCGCCGCAGGTCGGACTGCCGCCGGTGCGGCTCATCGGAGCGGCGTCGGTGCGGGCCCGGCGGCGGCCCGCCGACCCGGCCGGGGGGTGCCGCCGCGCACTGCCGCAGGCCCGAGCCGCACCCGCCCGATGCTGCCGCCGCGGTGTGGTGGCGGCCGCCACCACCCTCGGGAACGGCCGCCGTGGCCGCCCGCCGTGCTCTCGGGAACGGGCGCCGTGGCCGCCGCTGCGCCCCGTCAGGGGCCGGCCCCGGCCGCGCCGGGAGCCGGGCCGACGCTGGTGCCGGCGGTGCCCGGCGGGTGGCTCGGCGGCCCCCGGCGCCCGCTGCCGTCGCGGCCGATGCCGGGGCCGGCCCCCTGCCCGCCGCCCACCAGCACCCGCCCCCGGCTCCCTCGCCCACCCTCCGGCACCGGCCGCCCGCTGCTCCCGGGCCCTGCGCCGCGTCCCGGCCGCAGATGCCAGCCCCTCCCCCCTGCTGCCGCTCCCGGCCCGCTGCGGAGCCCGCCAGGGCGCCGTCCGGTTCCGCCCCCTCCCCTGGGGGCCGCAGGCCGTCCGATAAACCGCCCAGCGCCCGCCAGGGGGCCGCACAAACACCGCGGCCCCGCCTACGCCCGCTGTGCCCCCGCCAGGGGGCTGTCTGCGCTGGTGAGTTTTGGCCCCACCAGAACGGTTTCGTCTGGCCCCACTTTTGGGCCGTTCGGGTGACGGCTCGGGGCGGTGTTGAGAAGGAACGGATTGAAGTGGCCCCACCCCCGATCGGGTGACGTTTCCCCGGTGTCCGGGGGCGGCGGGGCTCGGGTGGCAGTGGCGGGCCGTGGCGCCCGGTAGCGTGGTCTTCACGGAGCCCGCCCGGGCGCGTCCCCTGACAGGAATGCGAACGGGCGGGCGCCGTGTTTGGCGCCCGCCCGGTGGCGGGATGATGGTCCGACGGTGGGTCAGGCTGCGGCGGCTGCCTTGCGCTTGGCCGTGGTGCTGGCGAGGCGGAAGGACTGGGTGCCGGTCTCGATGATGTGGGCCTCGAAGGTGAGCCGGTCCACGATTGCCTGGCAGAGTCGCTTGTCGGTGAAGGTCTGGTCCCACTCGGTGAAGGGCCGGTTCGAGGCGATCGCGATCGCGTGTCGCTCTTCGCGCTCGGTGAAGATCTGGAACAGCAGCTCGGCGCCGTGCCGGTCGAGCTTGACGTAGCCCAGCTCGTCCAGGCAGAGCAGGTCGACTCGCCCGTACTTCTTGATGGTTCGCCCGAGTTGCTTTTCGCTGGCGGCCTCGGCGAGCTCGTTCACCAGGTTCGCCGCGGTGGTGTAGCGGACGCGGCCGCCGGCCTCGGCGATCGCCGTGCCCAGGCCGATCAGCAGGTGCGACTTGCCGGTGCCGGAGTCGCCGATCAGGCAGAGAGGGTTGCCGGCCTGGACCCACTCCGGCTGGGCGAGGGTGTTGATGACCTCCTGCGGGACGTTCGGGTTCTTCGCGAAGTCGAAGTCCTCGATGCGCTTGTTGCGCGGGAAGCCCGCTTCCTTGACCCGCCGCTGCTTGCGCCGCTCGTCGCGGTCGTCGCACTCGCTCTCCAGCAGGTCCGCGAGGAAGTCCGCGTAGGACGCCTGCTCGCGCAGGGACTGGGCCGCGAACTCCTCCCAGCGCCCGCGGATCGTGGACAGGCCCAGGCTCCGGCAGGCCGCGTCGATCGTCGCCGCCGGGTTGGCGCCGCGCTGTGCGGGCAGCCCGAAGAAACCCCACCGCCCCGTGGTCGAAGGGACGTTGGAGGTGGTGCTCTGCGTCATGCCGAGCCTCTCGGTTGGATGGACAGCAACTGGCCGTAGGCGGCCAGGGAAGGCTCCGGCCGGGTGTCCGGCGGGAGGGCCGATCGGCGCGCGGGCAGGGAGATCACCCGCGCCGCGACGTCGTCCTGGTCTTCGGGAGGCCCGGCGGTCGCGGCGGGCGGCGGGGCGATCACCACCGGCGGCGGGCCGCCGGCCGCGGCGAGCGCCTTGCGGGCCTCGATCGCCACCAGGTCCGGGGAGACCGACCCGGCCTCCAGAACAGCGCTCATGCCAGCGACCACCGCGTCGTCGGGCAGCCGGCGGTGCAGCAGCAGGACGTCAATCAGGGCCCGGGTGCCCTCAGACCGCCCCCTCGCCTCGCGGGCTGCGGCCCAGAACGCATCGTGGACCGGGGTGAACAGGCCGCTCTCGCGGGCCGCAGCCAGCCCGGTGGAGTTCTCCAGCGCGCCGGGCTTGTCCCGCAGGATCTCCAGGTAGTGATCGAGCAGGTCGCGGAAGCCGTAGCGGCCGGCCAGCCGCGGATGGCGGACCACGACCTTGTGCTGCTCGAAGACCAGGACCTCGTCCGCCCGGAGCGAGACCCTGACGGTCCTGCCGATGAACCGGGCCGGGACCGAGTACTTGTTCTGGCGGACCGTGATCCGGGAAGTCTTGTCGACCCGCGGCGTCAGCGTCAGCCCGACGTCGAACTCCTCCTCCGGGACCGGAGCCAGCAGCGGGGCCTCGTAGGCGAAGTCGAAGCCGACCGAGGTGGGCCGGTTGTCGATGTGCCGGGCGTCCTCCTCCGCCTCGATCCGCTCGATCCGCTCGTTCAGGTCCGCCAGCGTGTCGACCTCGGGGACCGGGACCAGATGCGATCGGCGGAAGCGCCCGCCCTCGTGCTCGACGCCGCCCTTCTCGTGGGCGCCCTCCTTGCCAGGACGGCAGTAGAACGCGTCGAAGCCGTAGTGCGAGCGGAACGCCACCCACCTCTGCGACTCCACCCGCGAGCGGCCGAAGCAGACCTGGGAGACCGCCGGCTTCAGGTTGTCGTAGCGGATGTGCCGGACCGGGACCCCACCCAGGATCCGGAAGGCGTCCACGTGGCCCTGCATGAAGGCTTCCTGACCGGCCGTCGAGAAGACCCGGTGGACCGCCTTGCCCGAATACGACAGCCGCAGCGTGAACATCTGGCACTGCAGCGGCTTGCCATCCACCCGCACCCAGACCTCGGCGAAGTCGACCTCGGCCTCCTCGCCGGGCCGGTGGAACTGCGGAACCATGCCCTCGTGCAGCATCCGGGCCCGGTCCGCCTCGTCCTTGATCTGCGGCCGACGGACCCGCAGGTAGTCGTTGAGCGTGCTGTAGGCGACCGCGGTGAACCCGTACTCGTCCCGCAGCCGGGCCAGGATCCGCCGATTGGTGTGCCGCTGCTTCGGCGGCGCCGTCAGGTCCGCCCGCAGCATCTCGTCGATCCAGCCCTTGGCCGGGTCCAGCGCGGAGCGGCGGGTCACCGGATCTTTCCGCTTCGGAGGCAATGCGCTTTCCAAGGCCTGGCGGACCACCCTGCGGTGAACCGAGTAACGGCGGGCCAACTCCCGGACCGAGGCGTTCTCCAGCCTCCGGTCACGGCGAATCCGCTCGAACAACTCGACGCGCTGCAAATCCTCGGCCTCCTGACACGGCCGTAACACCACGAACTCACACAGCGTGACGTTGTTGCCGGAGCCCGGTCAATCCCGCACTACTCCAAACGAGTGCTCACCGCTGGTCGCCCGCTCGACGCTTCTGTCACTCGCCGTCGAACTCCAGGGGGTGCGGAAGCGGCTCCCACTCCGGCAGCCAGTCCGTGGCCGTCTGGCCGGTCAGCGCCAGGTGGAACCAGTCGCTGAAGCCCAGGTCGGTGTCGTGCCAGTCCGCCCAGCCGCGGCGAAACGCCGAGACCGTCCAGGACCCGCCCTCGCGGGGAACGAGGAACAGCTGATCGCCCTCGATCGTGTTCCCCCAGACCAGAGCCCCGCCCGGAGACGGCAGCACGAGGTGCGGAACCGTCCGAGACGCCTCCAGTTTCCGGCCCATGCGGTCGGCGTAGCTGCGAAGCGTCCGGGCCCCGCAGAAGTAGATGTAGTCCGAGATGACCGCGTCGCCGTACGCGCCGGCGATCGCGATGAAGTCCTCGGGCAAGGTGACCGACCAGGACGCGGCGATCTCCTTGATCAGATGCCCTTCGTCCTGCCGAACGGGGGCCCCGAGCAGGGGAACGAAATCGCCCACGGTCCTCATCTGGCCTCCAACCGGCGGGAAGTCCCCGCAGCTCAAGATGGCGCCGCCCACCGCCGCCGACCGACCAGAGAGTAGCCCAGGGGTCAGACCTACCATGCCGGCCGGTGACGACCGCTGCGTTCTGCACACCGCGCCGACCGTCTGGTGGGGCCAACTCAAACCGTTCCTCGGTGGGGTCACTTGCAGCCGTCACCCCGGGGCCAAGAAACACCGTCCTAGACAGGGGGCCGCAGGCCACCGCCCCCTGCCCCGCCCCGCCCCGGCCACGGGGCCGTAGGCCCGGTGCCCGCACCCGCACCCCGCCGGGCCGCCAGGCCCGGCACCCCCGCCACCCGCCGTGGCGGCCGCAGGCCGCCACCCCCACCACGGCCGCCAGGCCCCCCTGCGAGGGCAGGGGGCGGTGTCCGGCTGCGCCCTGCCCCGCCCCGTGCCCGACCCCTCCCCTTCACGGTGTCGTGCCTGGTCCGCGTGCTGCGCCCCGGACCGGGGACCCGAAGTCCGTGGCAGCTCTTGTATCCGGGTACCGCCTCGGCCCCGTTCCGCCGGCCTTCTGCCCCCGGTCCGGCCGCTGCGCCCCGGACCGGGGGCTGTCGGCCGGCGCCGGTCCCCGGGTGCGGATCAGGGTGTGGGTTCCGCGGGGCGGCGGGGCTTGCGCAGGGCAGGGCCGGGGGCGCAGCGTGTGCGGACATGGCTGTTCCGCGGCCGCGGGCAGGGGTGGCTGGCATCGAGGGGGGGTGTTCCCGGGCCGGGCGAATCCCGGCGTGGCGCCCGCGAGGTGCGGTGTCGGCCGTCCGGGGGAGTGCTGCGGTGGTAGATCGGTGCAGCGAGATAGTGCGTAACGTAACGTTACGACCGGAGGCCGCCGCCCTCACCGGCCCGCTGCCGTGCCCCGATCAGGATCCGCCCGGTGCCCCGCCCGGCCGCAGCGCCTCTCCTGCTGTCCCTGCGGCTGTTCCTTCCCGCACGGCCCCGTCAGGGCGCCGCCTTCCCGGGTCTGCTGCCCCGCACGGGGCCCGCCAGGGCACCGACCGCACCCGCCCTCCCGGGGCACCGGCCGTCCCCGCCCACTGCCTCCACGGGGCCACCAGCCCCCGCCGTGCCAGCCGCAGGCCGATACCCCGCCCCCGGCCGCCAGGCCGCCCCCGCCCGGGGCGAGGCTGCGGTGTCAGGCTGCGCCCCGCCCCCGCACCCTCTCCCCGGGGAGCGTGGTGCCTGCTCCGCCCGCTGCGCCCCGCGCCGGGGGGCGGAGTTCGTGACAGCTCTTGCATCCCTGTACGTCCTCGCCCCGCCGACCGCTGTGCCCGTGATCGGAAGCCACCCTGTTCCGCCCGCTGCGCCCCGGGCGGGGGGCCGTCGGGGCCGGTTGCCGGGGGGTGGATCAGGGGGCGGGTTGCGCAGGGTGGGGCGGCGGGAGCGGTCGTTCTTGTGCGGGGCCGGGGCCGGGCGGGCCCCGATGCGGTGCCCCGTGCGCACGGTGCCCTGACAGCCGGCCCCGCGCCCCGGGCGAGCTCCCGGTGCCCGCGATCGGCCCGGCGCCGTGCGGAGCGCCCCGCCGCCCGCCGCCGAACCCCGAGCCCGAGCCGCCACCCGGCCTCTGCCGCCACCCCTCCCCCCGGCCCGCCGCCCCGCATGGGGCCCGCCAGGGCACCGCACCGTCCCCCGGGGAGTCCCAGCAGACTGCCCCCGGGGACAGAACCCGGCAGCGCTCCGTCCCCGCGGTGCCCCGAACCGGGCCAGTGGCCGCTACCCGCAATTCGTCGAATATCGTGAACGAGGCTCCTCCGGATTCCAGGGGAATGGCCCTCTACCCGCAATTCACGCCACATCGTCAACGCCACCGGCCGCCCCGCAGGGGAGGCCCCTCTACCGGCAATTCGTGCGACATCGTGAACGCTGGCCGGACGGGCCGTCAGGCCCGGCCTGATCACACCCAAAACGCACGGCCCGTCACACCCCCGGCCGCAGGCCGGAACAGGCCCCAAGGCGGGCCGCAGGCCCGTGCCGCACTCACACCAGCCACCCCCGAATTGAGGCCCCGCCAGGGGCCGCCACCCACAAGCCGATTCGCCACCGGCGAATCGCCCCCCGCCACCCGCCCACCCCCGCCCGGCGCAGCCGGGCCCCGGGGCGCAGCCCCGGGAACAGCACCACGCACGGTGACGGCGCAGCCGGCACCCCCCAGCCCTGGCGGGCCGTCAGGCCCGCTGCAGCGCCGCCAGGCGCTGCATAAGCCGCAGGC
>NZ_JBHVUV010000053.1:0-32090 GCF_042883905.1 Kitasatospora sp. NPDC058170 | reverse complement strand
CCAGACCGTCCTGCGCGGTCAAGCCGACCACCCCGGCCGCACCGAGGCCGAACTCGCCCTCGCCCAGGCCCTCGACGCGCTCCCCGAACCCCCCGGACACGGCCCGGCCCCCGCCTGGGACCAACACATCCCCCATCTCACCGCCCTCGCCGCCACCACCCCACCCGACCACCACGACCACCCCGTCACCCGGCACTACCTCACCGCAGCCCAACTCCTCGACCGCCAGGGCCACAAGGCACGCACCATCCCGCTACGGCAGGTCCGCCTCACCACCTACGAGCGGCTCCTGGGCGACACCCACCCCCTCACCCTGACCAGCCGCAACGACCTCGCCCTCGCCCACAGGTCGGCCGGCGAGCTGGACCGTGCCATCCCCCTCTACGAAGCCAACCTCGTGAATTTCGAGAAGGTCCTCGGCCCCACCCACCCCCACACCCTGACCGGCCGCAACAACCTGGCCGCCGCCTACCGGTCGGCGGGCGACCTCGAACGCGCCATCCCCCTCCTCGAAACCACCGTCGCCCAACGCGAAGTGGTCCTCGGCCACTCCCACCCCCACACCCTCGTCAGCCGCAACAACCTGGCCACCGCCTACCGGTCGGCCGGCGACCTCGAACGCGCCATCCGGCTCCACACCGCCACCCTCGCCCAACGCGAGGAGGTCCTCGGCCCCACCGACCCCGGCACTCTCCGAAGCCGCAACAACCTCGCCTTCGCCTACCGGTCGGCCGGCGACCTCGACCGTGCCATCCCCCTCTTCGAAACCACCCTCACCCAGCGCGAACAGACCCTCGGACCCACCCACCCGGACACCCTCGTCAGCCGCAGCAACCTCGCCCTCGCCTACCGGTCGGCCGGCGACCTCGAACGCGCCATCCCCCTCCTCGAAACCACCCTCACCCAGCGCGAACAGACCCTCGGACCCACCCACCCGGGCACACTCCACAGCCGGAACAACCTCGCCGTCGCCCTCCGGCTGGCCGATGCCGACCGATCCGGCCACCGCAGGACCCCCGGCTGACCCGGCCCACCCCAGCCGGCCCCAGCCCCGGACAGCCCCCACCGCGCCCCACCCCACCACGCCCGGCCCCCACCCCGGTGCGACAATGGCGGCCGGAATCCGTCCAACCTCCTTCCAAGGTGGGTCCTTTGACAGCCGACGACCGCCCGGACGCCGTCCCGGGCCCGCGCTCCATCACCGCACAGCACATCACCACCGCGATCACCGGCGACATCACCGGCGACATCGTGCTGCCCGCCGAGGCCTTCAACACGGCCCGCACCATCGAGGCCCCGCCCGGCGCCGCCAACCTCGCCCCGGCCCCGGTCTGCCTCGGCCGGGAGGACGAACTCGCCTGGCTCCAGCGGACGCTGGCCACCGATGGCGGCACCGCCGTCACCCAGGCCCCCGCCCTCCACGGACTCGGTGGCGTCGGCAAGAGCACGCTCGCCCTGCACTACGCCCACCGGCACCGCCACACCTACGCCCTCACCTGGTGGATCAACGCCGAGTCCCCGGCCCGGATCGAGCAGTCCCTGGCCGCCCTCGCGCTCTTCCTCCACCCCTCCTGGGCCGGCCGGGCAGCCGAGCAGTCCCGCACCGCCTGGGCAACCAACTGGCTCCAGTGGCACCCGGGTTGGCTGCTCGTCTTCGACAACGCCGAAGACCCGCGGGACCTGCTCCCCTACACCGGCGCCCTCGCCGGCGGCCACCACCTCATCACCACCCGCCGCGCCACCGGCTGGCCCAGGACAGTCCCCACCCTGCCCCTCGGCACCCTCGCCCCCGACGACGCCGCCCAACTCCTCTGCTCCTACGCCTTCGAGGACACCGAGCCGACCCCGCGCGACCTCCACGACGCCCGCCTGCTCGCCGCCGACCTCGGCCACCTCCCGCTCGCCCTCGACCAGGCCGGCGCGTACCTCGCCCAAGTCCCCACCAGCATCGACGCCTACCGCCGCACCCTCGCGACCAAGCTCGCCAGGGCCGCCGACGGCATCGACCCCGAACGCACCATCGCCACCATCTGGGCCCACACCCTCACCACGCTCCGGACGCGCAACCCGCTCGCCGTCACCGTCCTCGACACCCTCGCCTGGTTCGCCCCCGACGACATCCCCCTCACCCTCCTCGACCAGCTCGACGAGGACGAGGACGACATCCGCGAAGCCCTGGCGGTCCTCCGCGCCTACAGCATGATCAGCCTCACCCGCGACACCGTCGGCATCCACCGCCTCGTCCAGACCGTCCTGCGCGACCAGCCCGACCACCCCGGGCGCCAGGCGGCCGAACAGGCCCTCGGCCGGGCCCTCGACACCGCCCCCGCGACCGGCTCGGCCTGGGACCCCCTGATCCCCCACCTCATCGCCCTCGCCGCCACCACCCCACCCGGCCACCGCCCGAACCCCGCCGCCCGGCACTACAACACCGCGGCCCAGTACCTCTGGCGGCAAGGTCACGACGCCCGCACCATCGCGCTCCGCGAGGCCGACCTCGCCCACCGCGAGGAGACCCTGGGGGACACCCACCCCGACACGCTCGCCACCCGCAGCAACCTCGCCGCGGCCTACCAGGAGGCGGGCGACCTCGACCGCGCCATCCCCCTGCACGAGACCGCACTCGCCCAGTGCGAACAGGTCCTCGGCCCCACCCACGCCGACACCCTGAGCAGCCGCAACAACCTCGCCAACGCCTACCAGTCAGCAGGCCACCCGGGCCGGGCCGTCCCCCTCCAGGAGACCACCCTCGCGATCCGGGAGCAGGTCCTCGGCCCCACCCATCCCGACACGCTCATCAGCCGCAACAACCTCGCCACCGTCTACCACGCGGTCGGCGACCTCGGACGCGCGGTCCCCCTGGCCGAGCAGACCCTCACCCAGCGCGAACAGACCCTCGGCCCGAGCCATCCCCACACCCTGAGCAGCCGCGGCCTGCTCGCCTACATCCACGAGTCGGCCGGCGACTCCCACCGGGCCATTCCCCTCTTCGAGACCACCCTCGCCCACCAGCGCCAGGTCCTCGGCGACGCCCACCCCGACACGCTCCTCACCTGCCACAACCTCGCGTTCACCTACGCGTCGGCCGGCCTGCTCGACCGCGCCATCGCCCTGTGCGAGTCCACCCTCGCCCAACGCGAACAGGTCCTCGGCCCCAGCCACCCCGACACCCTGAGCAGCCGCAACCACCTCGCCAGCGCCTACGCGACGGCGGGCGACCTCGACCGCGCCATCCCCCTCTTCGAGGACAACCTCGCCCAGACCGAACGGGCGCTCGGGGACGCCCACCCGCAAACCCTGGCCAGCCGCGCCAGCCTGGCCAGCGCCTACACGTTCGCCGGCGACCTCGACCGCGCCGTCCCCCTCCTCGAAACCACCCTCACCCAACGCACACAGATCCTCGGCCCCACCCACCCCGACACCCTGACCACCCACACAAGGCTCCTCCGCACCCTCACCCAACGAGACGAGCGCCGCCCCGGCCACCCGGCGTAGCACCCTACGGCGCTGCCCTACTCGCCCGTCCCGGTGAGAGAATGGCCGCCACCCATCGGCTGACTCCCCACCAAGGTGGACCTGTTGATCGCTACCCAGGCCAGTACCACGGCTGCTGCCCCGTGATCGAGCCGCACCAGCCGATCACCGCCTCGGGCGACCGGTCCACCGCGGCCCACAGCATCGGCAACGTGTCCACCGGCGACACCCACATCGTGCTGCCCGCCGAAGTCCTCAACGCCGCCCGGGACATTCAAGCCCCACCCCGCACCGGCAACCTCGCCCCGCCACCAACCTGCGTCGGACGCGACAACGAACTCTCCTGGCTTCACCGCGTCCTGGACTCCAACGGCGGCACCGCCGTCACCCAGGCGCCGGCGGTCCACGGCCTCGGCGGCATCGGCAAGAGCACCCTCGCCCTGCGCTACGCCCACCACCACCGGGACGACTACACCCTCGTCTGGTGGATCAACGCCGAATCCCCCGCCCGCATCGAGCAGTCCCTCGCCGCACTCACCATGCGGCTCCACCCCTCCTGGGCGAGCCAGGCATCCGAACAGGCTCGCGCAATGTGGGCGACCAACTGGCTGCACTGGCACCCGGGTTGGCTCCTCATCTTCGACAACGCCGAAGACCCCCGCGACCTGCACTCCTACCTCGGCGCCCTCACGAGCGGCCACCACGTCGTCACCACCCGCCGCGCTACCGGCTGGCCACACGGCTTTCCCACCCGCTCGCTCGGCACCCTCGGCTCCGAGGAGGCCGCCGCCTTCCTCTGCGATCGCGCGCTGAATGGCGCCACCCCGAGCCCGCACGACCTCCACCACGCTCGCCTGCTGGCGGCCGACCTCGGCCACCTCCCCCTCGCCCTCGACCAGGCCGGCGCCTACCTCGCCCAACACCCCACCGTCACCCTCGACACCTACCGACGCACCCTGGGTACCAAGCTCGCCAAGGCCGCCGACGGCATCGACCCCGAACGCACCATCACCCGTATCTGGACCCACACCCTCGCGGCGCTGGAAGAGCACGGCCCCCTCCCGATCACCGTCCTCGACACGCTTGCCTGGCTCGCCCCCGACGACATCCCGCTCGCTCTTCTCCGCCACCTCGGCACCGAGGAGGAACTCGCCGAAGCCCTCGGCATCCTCCGCACCTACAGCATGATCACCCTCACCCGCGACACCGTCGGCATCCACCGCCTCGTCCAGACTGTCCTCCGCGACCAACCCGACCACCCCGGCCGCACCGAAGCCGAACACACCCTCGCCCAAGCCCTCGACGCCCTCCCCGAGCCCCCCGAACGCGGACCGGCCCCCGCCTGGGACCAACACATCCCCCACCTCACCGCCCTCGCCGCCACCACCCCACCCGACCACCACGACCACCCCGTCACCCGGCACTACCTCACCGCCGCCCAGTACCTCCTCAGCCAAGGCCACGACGCCCGCACCATCCCGCTCCGGGAGGTCCGCCTCACCAGCTGCGAACAGCACCTGGGCGACACCCATCCCGACACGCTCGCCGCTCGCAACAACCTCGCCGCCGCCTACCGGTCGGCAGGCCACCTCGGCCGGGCGCTCCCCCTCCAGGAAGCCACCCTCACCCAGAGCGAACAGGTCCTCGGCCACACCCACCCCGACACCCTCACCAGCCGCAACAACCTCGCCTACGCCTATGCGGCAGCAGGCGACCTCGACCGCGCCATCCCCCTCTACGAAACCACCCTCGCCCAGTGCGAGCGGGTCCTCGGCCACACCCACCCCGACACCCTGCTCAGCCGCAACAACCTCGCCGGCGCATACGCGTCCGCAGGCGACCTCGACCGCGCCATCCCCCTCTACGAAACCACCCTCGCCCAACGCGAGCAGGTCCTCGGCCCCACCCACCCCCAAACCCTCACCAGCCGCAACAACCTCGCGGCCGCCTACGACGACGCGGGGGACCTCGACCGCGCCATCCCCCTCTACAAGACCACCCTCGCCCAACGCGAACAGACCCTCGGCCCCACCCACCCCCAAACCCTCACCAGCCGCAACAACCTCGCCTACGCCTACACAGCAGCAGGCGACCTCGACCGCGCCACCCCCCTCCATGAAGCCACCCTCGCCCAACGCGAGCAGGTCCTCGGCCACACCCACCCGGACACCCTGATGAGCCGCAACAACCTCGCCTACGTCTACCAGGACGCCGGGGACCTCGACCGCGCCATCGCCCTCTACGAGACCACCCTCACCCAGAGCGAGGAGGTCCTCGGCCACACCCACCCGGACACCCTGATGAGCCGCAACAACCTCGCCGCCGCGTACAAGGAAGCAGGGCACCTCGGCCTCGCCACCACCCTCTGTGAAATCAACCTCACTCAGAGCGAGCAGTTCCTCGGCCCCACCCACCCCCAAACCCTCGCCACCCGCGACAACCTCGCCTACGCCTACGCAGCAGCAGGCGACCTCGACCGCGCCATCCCCCTCTACGAAACCACCCTCGCCCAACGCGAACAGACCCTCGGCCCCACCCACCCCCAAACCCTCGCCACCCGCGACAACCTCGCCGCCGCCCTCGCACGGCAGAAGACAAGCCGTCCCAGCCCCGCCGCTGGCGGCCCGGGCGCCGACAGCCGTGCCGCTGAGGAGTCCCGCCGCCCCTCCCGGCACACCCGCACGAGACCACACCCGAACGAGGCCGCACCTGCGGCACGGCCGTGCCCGCATCGGCAGACCGTTTCCTCGGCAGACCCAAAGGAGGAACCCCCGCCCGCGTCGAGCCGGTTCGTCGCCACCAGTCCGCCCCGGGTGCCACAATGGACGCCGAACACTCGTCAACTTCCCACCGGGGTGGACCGCTTGAGCACCGAGATCGCCACACTGATGACCGAGGCCGGCCCGTACCTGTCGGCGGCCGTCAGCGCCTACGGCACCGCCGTCCTGACCCGGGCCGAGGACTCGGCCGTCGACGCCACCGCCAACCTCGGCCGCCGACTGCTGCAGCGCGTCTGGCGCCGCGGCTCCGCGGCCGAGCAGTCGGCGCTGGCCCTGGCGGTCGAGGAGGCCGCCACCGACACCGAGGACCCGGACGCGGCCGCCGCCCTGCGCCAGCAGATCAAGCGGGCCCTGCGCGAGGACACCGAACTGCTCGCCGAGATCGCCGCGTTGGTCACCGCCCAGCCGAAGCCCTCGATCTCGATCAACGCCATCGGCACCCGGTCCATCGCCGCCCAGCACATCGGCACGGCCATCACCGGCGACGGGCACCACCCCACCCGGTGACCCCGCCCGCCTGTCCGCGCCAGACCCGCTGAACGGCCCGGTAGTCGGTCACCACGACGCCCTCCTGCCGCACCAACTCCCGTGCGTCCTCCGAGACCAGGAACTCGTAGTCGCTCCGCCGCACCCGCCACCCGCCGTCCGTCGCCCGCGAGCGCGCTCCCCCGAGGCTCGGGTGCACGGCCCACTCGCTGAGCCCGGCCGGCAGCTCGCGCAGCAGGCGGGCGTAGCGGTCCTGCTTGCCGTCGAGGTCGAGTGAGAAGCTGTCCAGGAAGGCGTGGTCGACCACCGGCAGGCTCCGCCGCCGCATGCTCCGCAGGCCGGGTTCGAGCCAGACCCGGACCGCGAGCCCGTACTCGGCGGCCAGCGCCACGGTGAGGTCGAGGATGTCCGCGCGTCCACCGTCGGCCAGGCAGTGGAAGTCCAGGTGGGTCGGTGCGAGCCCGGCGTCGGCCACCGTGTCGATCTGGGCGCGGAACTCCACCTCGACCTCCTCGATCCTGGCCCGGGCGAGCAGTTCGGCGCGTCCGGCCGGCGTCGGCTCGAACAGCCGCCCCGCCGCGTCGAGCAGCGAGGGCACCAGCCGCCTCGGCGCCGACGGCGCCCGGCTCAGCGCGGGCGTCTCGCAGACCAGGGTGAGATGGACCCCGAACGGGATCTCCGGCCGCCGCCGCAGCAGACCCATCGCGTGCTGCGCGGCCGGGCACGGCACCATCAGGCTGCACGAACTGCCGATCCCCCGCTCGATGGAGTCGATCACCGCCGCATTGACGTCCTCATCCATGCCGAAGTCGTCACAGTTGACGATCAACACCCGGGCACCGGTGGGGAAGCCCAGCAGCTCACTCGACATCAGCGGCGCCGAACCCCCGCGCTCTTCCTCGTCCATCTCCGCAGTCTCATCCGCGACCGGCCACCACCGCACGCGAATTATCCGCCTGTCACCGCGACCACCCCGTACCGGCACCCCTGACGGCCGCGAGCACAACCGGCCGCCCTCGCCACGCGGCAGCCCCCGTCATACGACGGCCCTCGTCATGGGACGTCGGACCGGCCGACTTCCCATGACGAGGGCCCACTCGGACACCGCGGCCCCGGCCGAACCGGCCGAACCGGCCAGGCCGTACGGACCGGTCGGACCGGCCGAACCGGTCGGACCGGTCAGGCCGTACGGCGCAGCAGCGCCAGGTACATCGCGTCCGTGCCGTGCAGGTGCGGCCAGAGCTGGACGTCCGGCCCGTCGCCGAGCGCCGGGACTCCGGGGAGGAGCGGGCGGGCGTCGATCCACTCGAGCCGGCCGCCCTCGGCCCGCAGGACGTCGTCCACGACGGCGCGGGTCTCGGCGAGGTGCGGCGAGCAGGTGGCGTAGCCGACGACGCCGCCGATCCGGGTGGCCTCGACGGCCGAGCGGAGCAGGTCGCGCTGGAGCGGGCCGAACGCGGCGACGTCCTGCGGACGGCGGCGCCAGCGGGCCTCGGGGCGGCGGCGCAGTGCGCCCAGGCCGGAGCAGGGCACGTCGACGAGGACGCGGTCGAAGCCGCCGGACCGCCAGGCGGGCCGGGTTCCGTCGGCGGCGATCACGGTGTACGGGCCGGGGTTGCCCTCGAGCGCCCGTGCGACGAGCCGGGCCCGGTGCGGCTGCTTCTCGCTGGCCACCAGGGCGGCGCCGCGCTCGGCGGCGAGGGCGGCGAGCAGGGCCGCCTTGCCGCCGGGGCCGGCGCAGCCGTCCAGCCAGAGCCGGTCGGGGCCGTCCAGCGGCGCTGCCGCGAGGGCGAGCGCGACGAGCTGGCTGCCCTCGTCCTGGACGCCGGCCCGGTTCTCCTGCACGGCCGCCAGCGCGCCCGGGTCGCCGCCCTCGGCGAGCCGCAGCGCGAACGGGGACCAGCGGCCGGGCTCGGCCTCGGGGAGCACGTCGGCCAGCTCGCCGACGGTGGCGCGACCGGGGCGGGCCACCAGGGTGACCTCGGGGCGCTCGTTGTCGGCGCGCAGCAGCTCCTCCAGGGCGGTGCGCCCGGAGGCGTCCGGCTGCCAGCGGCCGAGCGAGTCCCAGAGCGCGGATACCACCCAGCGGGGGTGCGAGTGGACGACGGCGAGGTGGTCCTCGGCGTCCTTCTCGTACGGCGGGGCGACCTTCGCGATCCACTCGTCCAGGTCGTGGGCGCTGATCCGGCGCAGCACGGCGTTGACGAACTTCGCCTTGCCGTCGCCGAGCACCACCCGGGCCAGTTCGACGGTGGCCGAGACGGCGGCGTGGGTGGGGATGCGGGTGGTGAGCAGCTGGTGGGCGCCGAGCGAGAGGACGTCCAGAACCGGCGGGTCGACCTTGCCCAGCGGGCGGTCGATGCAGGCGGCGATGATCGCGTCGTAGGTGCCCTGGAGCCGGAGGGTGCCGTAGACGAGCTCGGTGGCGAGGGCGGCGTCGCGCCGGTCCATGCCCTTCTGCTCGGCCTCGCGGAGCAGCGAGGGCAGGATCAGGTTGGCGTAGGCGTCGCGCTCGTCGACGGCGCGCAGGGCGCGGAAGGCGACGATCCGGGCCGGGTCCTTCTTCGGACGGCGGTGCGGACGGGGGGCGCGCTGGGCGCCGGAGCCGGTGGTGGGCGTGGTCATGGAGTGCCTCAACGTGCTACGGGGGTTATCAATCGAACAGTAACGCTAAATCCGGGCGTCAGCCGCCGGGCCCGGACCGGCCGGCCCTCAGCCCAAGGAAGCCCTCGGACCCGGGTAGCCCCGGCCCGGCCGCCCTCAGGCGCCGGAACCGCGCGGCCGGATCAGCCCTCGAAACGGCCCGGTCAGCCCTCGAACCGCTCGCCGGACTCGATCCGGGCCCCGCGGGCCCAGTCCGCCGCACGCATCGGCTTCTTGCCCTGCGGCTGGACCTCGCCCAGCTCGATCTCGTGGCTGCCGGTACCGACCCGGACGCTGTTCTTGCCGACGGCCAGCTCACCGGGCGCGAGCTCGCTCGCGTCCGTCAGCAGCTTGACCGCGCCGGAGACCTTCAGCCGCTCGCCGCGGAACACGGTCCACGCACCCGGCGCGGGGGCGCAGCCGCGCACCACGCGGTCGACCCGCAGGGCGGGGTGGGTCCAGTCGATGCGGGCGTCCTCGACACTGATCTTCGGTGCGAGCGTGATGCCCTCGGAGGGCTGCGCGACGGCGTGCAGGCTGCCGTCGGCGATGCCGTCCATGGTGGCGGTGAGCAGGCGCGCGCCGGCGTGGGAGAGCCGGGTGAGCAGTTCGCCGCTGGTGTCGGTCGGGCGGATCTCCTCGGTGAGGATGCCGTACACCGGGCCGGAGTCGAGACCCTGCTCGATCAGGAAGGTGGACGCGCCGGTGACCTCGTCGCCGGCCAGCACCGCGTGCTGGACGGGGGCGGCGCCGCGCCAGGCGGGGAGCAGCGAGAAGTGCAGGTTGACCCAGCCGTGCTTGGGGATCTCCAGCGTCCCGGGGCGCAGCAGCGCGCCGTACGCGACCACCGGGCAGCAGTCGGGGGCGAGTTCGGTGAGCCGGGCGACGAACTCGGGGTCGCTGGGCTTCGCGGGCTTGAGAATCTCGATCCCGGCCTCCTCGGCGCGCTGGGCGACGGGGCTGGCGACCAGCTTGCGGCCGCGGCCGGCGGGGGCGTCGGGGCGGGTGACCACCGCGACGACCTCGTGCCGGTCGGAGGCGAGCAGGGCCTCCAGGGCGGGGACGGCGACCTCGGGGGTGCCGGCGAAGACGAGACGCATCAAGTGCCTTTCTGCTGAGGGATGTTCGAGAGGTCGGGCGGGTCAGCGCGCTGCGCCGAAAGTACCGTGCGGGGAGATCTTGACGACCGGGGCGGGGCCGCCGGCCCAGTCCGTCTCGCGGATCGCCTTCAGCGCGGCCTTGCGCTGCTCGCGGTCGAGGCGGTCGATGAAGATGATGCCGTCGAGGTGGTCGGTCTCGTGCTGGATGCAGCGGGCGAGCAGTTCGGTGCCCTCGATGGTCACCGGGTCTCCGTGCATGTTGAAGCCCTTGGCCACCACGCCGTAGGCGCGCTTGGTGTCGTAGCGCAGGCCGGGCAGCGAGAGGCAGCCCTCGGGGCCGTCCTGCTCCTCGTCCGTCAGCGCCAGGTCCGGGTTGATCAGGTGCCCGGTGACGCCGCCCACGTGATAGGTGAACACCCGCAGGGAGATACCGAGTTGAGGTGCCGCCAGGCCGGCGCCGGGGGCGTCGAGCATGGTGTCGGTGAGGTCCTTGACGAGGTTGCGCAGCTCCTTGTCGAAGGTGGTCACCGGCTTCGCGGTGGCCCGCAGGACGGGGTCTCCGAAGATGCGGATCGGCTGGATCGCCACGGGGTTCGGGCTCCTGTCCGTCGGGGGTCGCGGGCTGCTCGGCATCGGCTGGCCATCGGCAAGTCTATGCAATCCCGACCGGTCCCTTTCGGTCGCGCCCGGGCATCTGGCATATCCCGAGTGGGCCCGCTGCGTGACCCCGGCCCCCGGTCCGGCGTTGGTCAAGTGAGATTGACCGGGGCCGGGGCGCACGGGACACGGCGCTCCGGCCGAGCTGAACCGTACGGAAGGTGGCACGTAAGCCATGGCCGAGCAGATCAACCACGACGCCCGGGCGCGGGCGAGCCTGCACCTGCTGGTGCGGGACATCGAGCGGGTGAGGCGGCAGGTCGACGCGCTGCGGACGCTCACCGCCCAACTGGGCAACGTCTACCGACCCCGCCGGCCCAGCACCTCGGCCGGATTCGTGGTGTACGGGCGGGCGCCCGCCCCGACGGTGCGCCTGGCGCAGGAGCTGCGCGAGAGCGTGGAGACGCTGGTGGCGGCGGCGGTCGAGTTCGACCGGGCACTGGGCTTCTCGTGGGACTCGGTGGGCTCGGCCCTCGGGGTCACCAAGCAGGCGGTGCACCGGCGGTACGGGATGCGGAGGCCGACCAGCGAGCTGCTGGCCGCGGGCGGGGTCCCGGCGGGAGGTGTCCCGGGTGTGCCCGGGCCGAGCCGGCCGGACCGCTCCGAGGAGCTGGCGGGCCACACGCCCGGCCACACATCCGGCCACACGCCCGGCCACAACCCGGTTGCCGGCCCGGCCCCGACCGGCCTGGCCGCCACCGTCCCGGCGGCCCGGCAGGGCGGCCTGGACCGCAGCGCGCTGGACCGCAGCGCCCTCGACCGGGCCGGCCTGGACCGCACGGGCGTCCCGCTGCGGGGCTGAGCCGACGGGCCCCGACGGGTGACCGGTCCTCGGTCGCTTCACCGACCGAGGACCGAGGACCGATCACCCGCAGCCGCCCCACCTCGGCTCACCCCGCCCGAACCCACGCCACCTCGGCTCACCCCGCCCGAACCCACCCCACCTCGGCTCACCCCGCCCAAGCCCGCCCGACCCAAGCCCACCCCACCGGGCCCCACCTCACCCGATGTCCAGCGGATCGATCCGCACCTTCACCGGATCCGGCGTCCGCAGGGCGATCCGCGCGATCTGCGCCGCCTTCAGCGCCGCCGCCAGCGCCGACCCCTGCCCGGGCGGCACCCGCAGCAGCGCCCGTTCCTGCTCCTCCCCCCGCAGCGCCGGAGCCGGCACCGGTCCCAGCACATCCGCCTCGGCCGGCAGCCGCACCAGCCCCAGCAGGTCGGCCACCGCCGCCGGGCTCCCCGCCACCGAGGCCATCCGCGACACCGGCGGGAAGTGCAGCTGCGCCCGCTCGTCCAGCTCCAGCCCGGCGTGCCCCAGCGGATCCCACCGCACCAGCGCCTGCACCGGCCGCGCACCCGGATCGGCGACCACCACCACCGCGCCGCCCTCCACCGCCGGCCGCACCAGCGCGGCCGCCGTCAGCCAGAGCCGCAGCGTCTCCTCCCCCGCCCGCAGGTCGGGCCGCCCCAGCAGCGCCCAGCCGTCCAGCAGCAGCGCGGCCGCATACCCGCTGCCGCCCTCGACCACCGGCTCGGCACCCGGCGTGGAGATCACCAGTGACGGTTCGGCGGGCACGGTGGCCAGCACCGCGTCCCGCCCCGAGGTCCGCACCGGGATCCGCGGGAACGCCTTGCCCAGCTCCTCCGCCGTGCGCCGTGCGCCGACCACCTGGGCCCGCAGCCGGAACGAGCCGCACTCCTGGCAGTGCCAGTCCGCCTCCGCCTCCCCGCACCACCCGCACCGCAGCGGCGCATCGGCGGCCGCCGACTCCAGCGGGCCCTCGCACCGGCGGCAGCGCGCCGGGGTCCGGCAGCGCCCGCACGCGAGCCGGGGCACGTACCCGCGCCGGGGCACCTGGATCAGCACCGGCCCGCCGGCGGCCAGGGCGTCCCGGGCGACCTCCCAGGCCACCGAGGGCAGCCGGGCGGCCTGCGCGGCCGCGTCCCGGTGCTGGTCCAGCTCGGTGACGGTCCGGACCCGGGGTGCCACCTGCCGCACGGTCTCCCGTTCGGCGGCCAGCGGCCGCGCCCAGCCCGTGTTCACCAGCTGGGCGCCCTCCACCGTCACCGCGTGCCCGCCGAGCAGCACGCCCGCGCCCTCCTCGGCCGCGCGCAGCAGCGCGACCTCGCGCACGTGCGGGTGCGGGGCGCGCGGGTCGCTGTGGCTGCTGTCACCGTCCGACCAGACGACGACCAGCCCGAGGTCCCGGACCGGCGCGAACATGGTGGCGCGGGTGCCGATGGCGGCCCGGACCGAGCCCCGGCTCACCGTCAGCCAGCGCCGGTAGCGTTCCTGCGGTCCGAGGTCGGCCGCCAGGGTGGCGTGCCGTCCCTCCCCGAGCAGCTCGGTGAGCGCCCGGTCGACCCGAGCCGTCGTCCGGCCGTCGGGCAGCACGACCAGCGCGCCGCGCCCGCTCGCCAGCGTCGCGGCGACGGCGCGCGCGATCTCGTACGGCCAGCCGGGCCCGGGCAGCGCCGACCAGACGGCGCGCGGCGAGCCGCCGCCGGCCAGCGAGGCCAGGAACTCCGCTCCGGCGGGGTAGCGCGACCAGCCGCCCGGCGACGGGGCCTCGGGCGCCGGCAGCGGTTCGGGCGAGGGCTCGGCCTCCGCCTTGGCGTGCCGGGGCGGCACGGCGAGCTGCAGGACGTCCGCCAGGGTGCCCGCGTACCGGTCGGCGACCGTCCGGCAGAGCCGCAGCAGCTGCGGGGTGAGCACCGGCTCGGGCGAGAGCACCTGGGCGAGCGGCGCCAGCGGCCCGGGGAAGTCGCTCTTCTCCAGCCGCTCGACGATGAACCCGTCGTGCAGTTCCCCGCCCTCGCGCTGGCCCTTGACCACGCGCGCCCCGAAACGCACCCGCACCCGGGCGCCGGGCCGGGCGTCCTGCGCCATCGCGGCGGGCACCTCGTAGTCGAAGAACTTGTCGATGGTCAGCAGGCCCTTGTCCACCACCACCCGGGCCACCGGCAGGTGCTCGGCCCGCTTGGCACCGCGCCAGGTACGGGGCTTCGCCCGGCGGACCGTCTCCCGGATGAACGCCAGCTGTTCCGGCGCCCCGCCCTCGTCACTCCCCTGCGTGCTGCTCATCGCTCCCAGTACTACCAGGTCCCACCGACAGGGCCCGCCAACGGACCCCGTCGACACAACGCCGCAGGCGGCGGCCACCCCGGGTACGGGGCGACCGCCGCCTGCGGTCCGAACAGGTCGTTCTCACATCGAAGGACGAGCGGAGGACGACCGAAAAACGACCGGAGGACGACCGGGGTCAGTCCTGCACGGCCTTCTTCAGCAGCTCGACCCGGTCGGTCCGCTCCCAGGTGAAGTCCGGCAGCTCACGGCCGAAGTGGCCGTACGCGGCGGTCTGCGAGTAGATCGGACGCAGCAGGTCCAGGTCGCGGATGATCGCGGCCGGGCGGAGGTCGAACACCTCGGTGACGGCCTTCTGGATCGAGAGGACCGGCACGGTCTCGGTGCCGAAGGTCTCCACGAACAGGCCGACCGGCTCGGCCTTGCCGATCGCGTACGCGACCTGCACCTCGGCGCGGCGGGCGAGGCCGGCGGCGACGATGTTCTTCGCCACCCAGCGCATCGCGTACGCGGCCGAGCGGTCCACCTTGGACGGGTCCTTGCCGGAGAAGGCACCGCCGCCGTGGCGGGCCATGCCGCCGTAGGTGTCGATGATGATCTTGCGGCCGGTGAGGCCGGCATCACCCATCGGGCCACCGATCTCGAAGCGGCCGGTCGGGTTGACCAGCAGGCGGTAGCCCTCGGTCACCAGCTTGATGCCCTGCTCGGCCAGCGCCTTCAGCTCCGGCTCCACGACGAACTCGCGGATGTCCGGGGTGAGCAGCGAGTCGAGGTCGATGTCGCTCGCGTGCTGCGAGGAGACGACCACGGTGTCGAGGCGGACGGCCTTGTCACCGTCGTACTCGATGGTGACCTGGGTCTTGCCGTCGGGGCGCAGGTACGGGATGGTCCCGTTCTTGCGGACCTCGGAGAGGCGGCGCGAGAGGCGGTGCGCGAGGGTGATCGGCAGCGGCATCAGCTCGGGCGTCTCGTCCGACGCGTAGCCGAACATCAGGCCCTGGTCGCCGGCACCCTGCTTGTCCAGGTCGTCCTCGTCACCCTCGACCCGGGCCTCGTACGCGGTGTCGACGCCCTGCGCGATGTCGGGCGACTGGGCACCGATGGACACCGACACGCCACAGGAGGCGCCGTCGAAGCCCTTCTTGGAGCTGTCGTAGCCGATCTCCAGGATCTTGTCCCGGACGAGCTGGGCGATCGGCGCGTACGCCTTGGTGGTCACCTCGCCGGCCACGTGCACCTGGCCGGTCGTGATGAGCGTCTCCACGGCGACCCGGGACGTCGGGTCCTCCCGGAGGAGAGCGTCAAGGATGGTGTCGCTGATCTGGTCAGCGATCTTGTCGGGGTGTCCCTCGGTCACGGATTCCGAGGTGAACAGGCGGCGAGACACAGCGCTCCCTGGGGTTGCAGCGGCTGCTGACTGAAGGCCCCCGGCGAACCGGGGACATCCGGAAAGACTTGATTCCTGGATTCTAACGGGCACCTACCGGCAACCGTCACCCGCTTCCATAAAGAGAGACTCGAGAATCACTCGATTCCGATCACCCGGTGATCGGCGGGAGACGCTTCCCGATCAAATCCCAGACCACATCGGCAAGGGCTTCCTTGGGACCCACCGGAACGGGTGTCTCACTGCCGTCCGAGCCCAGAACCACGGCCTCGTTGACGTCCGTACCGAAGGCCTTGCCGTTGCCGACCTCGTTGACGACCAGCAGGTCGCAACCCTTGCGGGCGAGCTTGGCTCGGCCGTTGGCGAGCACGTCGTCGGTCTCCGCCGCGAAACCCACGACCAGTTGGCCCGAACGGGGACGACGGGCGGAGAGCTCGGCCAGCACGTCCGGGTTGCGGACCAGTGCGACCGGCGCCGGCTCGACCCCCTCGACCTTCTTGATCTTGCCGGTGGCGTACTCGGCGGGCCGGAAGTCGGCCACCGCCGCCGCCATCACCACCGCGTCCGCGTCCGCCGCCGCCTTCAGCGCGGCCTCGCGCAGCTGCAGCGCCGTCGAGACGTGCACCACGTCGACCCCGGCCGGGTCGGGCAGCTCCGCGTTGGCCGAGACCAGCGTCACCCTGGCCCCCCGGGCGGCGGCCGTGACGGCCAGCGCGTAGCCCTGCTTGCCGGAGGAGCGGTTGCCGAGGAAGCGCACCGGGTCCAGCGGCTCACGGGTGCCGCCGGCCGAGACCACCACGTGCCGGCCCGCCAGGTCGTCGCCGGCCCCGCCCCGGCGCAGCACCGCCCGGCAGGCGTCGAAGATCGCGCCCGGGTCGGGCAGCCGGCCCTTGCCGGTGTCGACGCCGGTCAGCCGCCCGACGGCCGGCTCCAGCACGATGGTGCCGCGCCGCCGCAGCGTGGCGACGTTCTCCCGGGTCGCCGGGTGCTCCCACATCTCGGTGTGCATCGCGGGCGCCAGGACGACCGGGCAGCGTGCGGTGAGCAGGGTGTTGGTGAGCAGGTCGTCGGCCAGCCCGTGGGCGGCCTTGGCCATCAGGTCCGCGGTGGCGGGCGCGACCACGACCAGGTCGGCCTGCTGGCCGATCCGCACGTGCGGCACCTCGTGGACGCGGTCCCAGGTCTCGGTGGCGGCCGGGCGGCCGGAGAGCGCGGCCCAGGTGGCCTCGCCGACGAAGTGCAGTGCGGCGGCCGTCGGCACCACGGTGACCTGGTGGCCGGACTCGGTGAACCGGCGCAGCAGCTCGCAGGCCTTGTAGGCGGCGATGCCGCCGCTGACGCCGAGGACGACGCGCGGGGCGTCCGTCCGGTCCGAAGTCGCGCTCATTTTCCCGCTTTCCTCCGCTTTCCTCCGGCTCATGGAACTCGGCTCACCCTACGACCCCGCGGTGATCGCCCGCACTGTGGTGGACCGCACAGCCTCCGGGCATGCCGAAGGGCCCGGCGGAAACGATTCCGCCGGGCCCTTCGAAGCTCTACCGAAAAAAGCTCTACCGAAGCCTCGGTCCACTGAGGTCAACCGAGGTCGGCCGGGGTTCACCGAGGCCCGTCAAGGCCTCGAACGCCCACCGGAGCCGGCCCGGGTCCACCGGAACTGGCTCAGGCCCCCTCGATCGCCTCGGCGGTCAGCATGCCCGCGTTGATCTCGCGCAGCGCGATCGACAGCGGCTTCTCGTGCACGTGGGTGTCGACCAGCGGACCGACGTACTCCAGCAGGCCCTCACCCAGCTGCGAGTAGTACGCGTTGATCTGACGCGCGCGCTTGGCGGCGTAGATCACGAGGCTGTACTTGGAGTCGGTGGCCTCAAGCAGCTCGTCGATCGGCGGGTTGATGATGCCCTCGGGCGCGGTCATAGAAGAGGACACGCGAAAACCTTCCGAAAGGGTGGAAAAGACAGACAGGTCAGGCTACACCGAGCAAGGCTAGCAGTTCGGCCGCTACCTGTTCGACGGAGGTGTTGACAAGGGTCGTGTCGAACTCCGTTTCGGCGGCGAGCTCGACCGTGGCGGCCTCCAGACGCTTTTCGATCACGTCCTGCGCCTCGGTGCCCCGGCCGGTGAGCCGGCGGACCAGCTCGTCCCAGCTCGGCGGAGCCAGGAACACCAGCTGCGCCTCGGGCATCGACTCGCGCACCTGACGCGCGCCCTGCAGGTCGATCTCCAGCAGGACGGGCTCGCCGCGCTCCAGCTTCTCCAGCACCGCCGAGCGGGGCGTGCCGTAGCGGTTTCCCGCGAACACGGCCCACTCCAGCAGTTCACCGTTGGCGATCAGCTTGTCGAACTCGTCGTTGTCGACGAAGTGGTACTGGACCCCGTTCTGCTCGCCGGGCCTCGGGTGGCGGGTCGTCGCCGACACCGAGAGCCAGACCTCGGGGTGCTGCTTCCTCATATGAGCGACGACCGTGCTCTTGCCGACGCCCGAAGGGCCGGAGAGCACGGTCAGCCGCGGACGCTCACTCATGCACCGATTATCCCGGATCGCGGACGATCCCGGGACCACGGGGCACGGTCAGGCGGCACCGCCGCCGAACTCCCGCTCCAGGGAGGCGATCTGGTTCGTACCGAGGCCGCGGACCCGGCGGCTCTCACTGATGCCGAGGCGCTCCATGATCTGCTTGGCACGGACCTTGCCGACGCCCGGCAGGGACTCCAGCAGTGCCGAGACCTTCATCTTGCCGATCACGTCGTTGTCGGCCTTGCCGGCCTTGATCACCTCGTGCAGGGAGGCGCCGGAGTGCTTGAGCCGGTTCTTGACCTCGGCGCGCTCCCGGCGAGCCTCGGCGGCCTTGGCGAGCGCGGCTGTGCGCTGTTCAGGGGTAAGGGGCGGAAGAGCCACGCCGTTCACCTCAGGGTGTGGAAGGAAGGGATTGAGCTATGACTGGTTTGGTTCCCAGGGCGCCGGCCGCAGGGGAACCCAATGGCTCTGACCTGCGAGAGCAACGGGAATCGCGGCTCTTCGACGACCTATCGCCGGACACTACCCGGATTGCGGCGCCACGTCAGGAAAAGAACACGAAAAGTCCTGGTCAGCCAAGGCCGACCAGGACTTTACCGGGCAAAACGACCCTGATTCGGGTCCTTTCGAAGGGGCGATGTGACGGCGCTCACGTCAAGCCGTCAGGGACCGCGCCACCCCGCCGCGCCACTGCGCAGGGTCACGGGGTCACTTCACGGCGTCCGCGTACTCGTCGACGAAGCGCTGCGCGGCCTCCCGCAGGGCCGGCAGCGACGGTCCGTGCCTGAGCACGTCCCGGCTGACGCTCGGCACCACGTTGCGCACCGAGGCGCCGAACACCCGGGGCAGGTCCGCCATGGTCGCGCCCTGGGCGCCGATCCCGGGGGCCAGCAGCGGGCCGTTGATCGCCAGGTCCGCACCCGCGTCCGCGAGGGTCGCGCCGACCACCGCGCCGAAGGAGCCGAGCGGCTCGGCGCCGGCGTTCTCGGCGGCCAGCTGCCGCAGCACCGAGGCGGCCACCGACTCGCCGTCCGCGCCACGGGCGCGCTGCACCTCGGCGCCCTCCGGGTTGGAGGTGAGCGCCAGCGCGAAGACGCCCGCGCCGTTGGCCGCCGCCAGGTCGAGCGCCGGGCGCAGCGAGCCGAAGCCCAGGTAGGGGCTGACGGTCACGGCGTCCGAGAACAGCGGGCTGGCCGGGGAGAGGAAGGCCTCGGCGTAGGCGGCCATGGTGGAGCCGATGTCGCCGCGCTTGGCGTCCATCAGGACGAGGGCGCCGGCCGCGCGGGCCTCCTCGACGGACTTCTCCAGGACGGCGACGCCCCGGCTGCCGAAGCGCTCGAAGAAGGCGGCCTGCGGCTTGAGCACGGCCACCCGGTCGGCCAGCGCCTCGACCACGGTGCGGCTGAAGGTCTCCAGGCCCGCCACGGAGTCCTCCAGTCCCCAGGCGGCGAGCAGGGAGGCGTGCGGGTCGATGCCGACGCACAGCTGGCCGCGGGTGTCGAGGGCGTGGCGCAGACGGGCACCGAAGGGGGCGAGGGTCATGACGTCCTTTCCGGGACGGTCGGCGGAGTAGTCGTGGGCGGCGGAGCGGCCGCGAGCGGCGGAGCAGTCGTGGGCGGTGGAGCGGTCGTGAGCGACGACACGCTCGCACAGGGGGTTCAGGAGGCCTTGGCGCTGCCCACGGCGGCCGCCAGGTCGCGGAAGCCGCCGGCCCGGACCTTGGCGGAGAGGCCCTTGTGGATGCGGCGGCACCAGAACGGGCCCTCGTAGACGAAGGCGCTGTAGCCCTGGACCAGGTCGGCCCCGTGGATGATCCGCTGCCAGGCGTCCTCGGCGGTCTCGACGCCGCCGACCGAGACCAGCGTCAGCCGGCCCCCGGTGCGGGCGCGCAGGCGCTGCAGCACCTCCAGCGCGCGGGCCTTGAGCGGGGCGCCGGAGAGGCCGCCCATGCCGATCTCCTCGATCCGGGCGGCGCTCTCGCGCAGGCCCTCGCGGCCGATCGTGGTGTTGGTGGCGATGATGCCGTCCAGGCCCAGCTCCAGGGCGAGGTCGGCGACGGCGTCGACGTCCTCGTCGGCCAGGTCGGGGGCGATCTTGACCAGCAGCGGCACGTGGTGCGCGGTGGAGCGGTCGGCGGCCTCGCGGACGGCGGCCAGCAGCGGGCCGAGGTGCGAGACGGCCTGGAGGTTGCGCAGCCCGGGGGTGTTGGGCGAGCTGACGTTGACGACCAGGTAGTCGGCGTACTTGGCGAGGCGCTCGGTGGACTTCACGTAGTCCGCGATCGCGTCGGCCTCCTCGACCACCTTGGTCTTGCCGATGTTGATGCCCACCACGGGGGTGGAGCTGGTGTGCGGGCGGGCCGCGAGCCGGGCGGCGACCCGGGCCGAGCCCTGGTTGTTGAAGCCCATCCGGTTGATCAGCGCGCGGTCCTCGACCAGGCGGAACAGCCGCGGTTCGGGGTTGCCGGGCTGGGCCTCGCCGGTGATGGTGCCGATCTCGACGTAGTCGAAGCCGAGCATCGACAGGCCGTCGATGCCGACGCCGTTCTTGTCGAAGCCGGCGGCCAGGCCGAACGGGCCGGGCAGGTCCAGGCCGAGGGCGGTGGTGCGCAGCGCGCGGTCGCGCGGGGCGAGGACCAGGCGGGCCAGGGAGCGCAGGCCGGGCACCGAGGAGGCCAGCCGGATCCAGAAGAAGGCGAGGTGGTGGGCCTTCTCGGGGTCCATCTTCTTGAAGACGAGATCGAACAGGAGTTTGTACACGGCGAGTCCCAACGAAGGAGCGGGCGAAGTCCGTCGGAAGAAGGATGGGGGCGGCGACGGGCGGGGGCATGGAAGTGGGGGGCACCCGGCGGTTCGGTGCCCCCCACTCGGGTGGTGCTACTTGGCGCGGCCGGCGTTGATCAGCTCGGCGTGCTCCTGGAGCGACATGACCCCGACCTCGTCGCGCAGCAGCGCGTCGATGCCCTGGACGGCGGCGCCCATGGCCTGGACGGTGGTCAGGCAGGGCACGGCGCGGGCGACGGCGGCGGTGCGGATCTCGTAGCCGTCGAGGCGGCCGCCGGTGCCGTACGGCGTGTTGATGATGAGGTCGACCTCACCGTCGTGGATCAGCTGGACGATGGTCTTCTCGCCGTTGGGACCCTCGCCCTCGCTGTGCTTGCGCACCACGGTGGCGGGGATGCCGCCGCGCTGGAGCACCTCGGCGGTGCCGGAGGTGGCGAGCACCTCGAAGCCGAGGCTGACCAGGGCGCGGGCCGGGAAGACCAGGTTGCGCTTGTCGCGGTTGGCGACGGAGACGAAGACCTTGCCCTTGGTCGGCAGCGCGCCGTAGGCACCGGCCTGCGACTTGGCGTACGCCGTGCCGAAGACCTTGTCGATGCCCATGACCTCGCCGGTGGAGCGCATCTCCGGGCCGAGCACGGTGTCCACGCCGCGGCCGTAGATGTCGCGGAAGCGGCTCCACGGCATCACGGCCTCCTTGACGGAGATCGGGCAGTCGGCGGGCAGGGTGCCGCCGTCGCCCTCGGCCGGGAGCAGGCCCTCGGCGCGCAGCTCGGCGATGGTGGCACCGAGCGAGACCCGGGCGGCGGCCTTGGCCAGCGGCACGGCCGTCGCCTTGGAGGTGAACGGCACGGTGCGGGAGGCGCGCGGGTTGGCCTCCAGCACGTAGAGGATGTCGCCGGAGAGCGCGAACTGGATGTTGATCAGGCCGCGGACGCCGACGCCGCGGGCGATCGCCTCGGTCGAGGCGCGCAGCCGCTTGATGTCGTAGCCGCCGAGGGTGATCGGGGGCAGGGCGCAGGCGGAGTCGCCGGAGTGGATGCCGGCCTCCTCGATGTGCTCCATGACGCCGCCGAGGTAGAGCTCGGTGCCGTCGTAGATCGCGTCGACGTCGATCTCCACCGCGTCGTCGAGGAAGCGGTCGATCAGCACCGGGTGCTCGGAGATCAGGCCGGCGTGCCGCTCCAGGTAGGAGGCGAGCGAGGCCTCGTCGTAGACGATCTCCATGCCGCGGCCGCCGAGCACGTAGGACGGGCGGGCCAGCACGGGGTAGCCGATCTCGTCGGCGATCGCCTTGGCCTCCTCGAAGGAGAAGGCGGTGCCGTGCTTGGGGGCCGGCAGGCCGGCGTCGCGCAGCACGCGGCCGAAGGCGCCGCGCTCCTCGGCGAGGTCGATCGCCTCGGGCTGGGTGCCGACGATCGGCACGCCGTTGTCCTTGAGCGCCTGGGCCAGGCCGAGCGGGGTCTGGCCACCGAGCTGGACGATGACGCCCGCCAGCGGTCCGGCCTGGCGCTCGGCGTGGACGATCTCCAGGACGTCCTCCAGGGTGAGCGGCTCGAAGTAGAGCCGGTCGGAGGTGTCGTAGTCGGTGGAGACGGTCTCCGGGTTGCAGTTGACCATCACGGTCTCGTACCCGGCGTCGGCCAGCGCGAAGGAGGCGTGGACGCAGGAGTAGTCGAACTCGATGCCCTGGCCGATGCGGTTCGGACCGGAGCCGAGGATGATCACGGCGGGCTTGGTGCGCGGGGCGACCTCGCTCTCCTCGTCGTAGGACGAGTAGAAGTACGGGGTCTTGGCGGCGAACTCGGCGGCGCAGGTGTCGACGGTCTTGAACACCGGGCGGATGCCGAGGGCGTGCCGGACCTCGCGGACCACGTCGGCGCGCAGGCCGCGGATCTCGCCGACCTGCTGGTCGGAGAAGCCGTGCCGCTTGGCGTGGCGCAGCAGCTCGGGGGTGAGCTCGGCGGCCTCGGCCAGCTCGCCGGCGATCTCGTCCAGCAGGAAGAGCTGGTCGACGAACCACGGGTCGATCCGGGTGTACTCGAACACCTCCTCCGGGGTGGCGCCGGCCCGGATGGCCTCCATGACGGTGTTGATCCGGCCGTCGGTGGGGACGACGGCCTTCTCCAGCAGCGCGGCCTTGTCGCCGACCGGGCCGACCCAGGTGAACTGGGAGCCCTTCTTCTCCAGCGAGCGCAGCGCCTTGTTCAGCGCCTCGGGGAAGTTGCGGCCCATGGCCATGGCCTCGCCGACCGACTTCATGGTGGTGGTCAGCGTGGCGTCGGCGCTCGGGAACTTCTCGAACGCGAACCGCGGGACCTTCACCACGACGTAGTCGAGGGTCGGCTCGAACGAGGCCGGCGTCTTCTCGGTGATGTCGTTGGGGATCTCGTCCAGGGTGTAGCCCACCGCGAGCTTGGCCGCGATCTTGGCGATCGGGAAGCCGGTGGCCTTGGAGGCGAGCGCCGAGGAGCGCGAGACGCGCGGGTTCATCTCGATCACGATGACCCGGCCGTCCACGGGGTCGACCGCGAACTGGATGTTGCAGCCGCCGGTGTCGACGCCGACCTCGCGGATGACGGCGATGCCGATGTCGCGCAGGATCTGGTACTCGCGGTCGGTGAGCGTCATCGCCGGGGCGACGGTGATCGAGTCACCGGTGTGCACGCCCATCGGGTCGAAGTTCTCGATGGAGCAGACGACCACGACGTTGTCGTTCTTGTCGCGCATCAGCTCCAGCTCGTACTCCTTCCAGCCGAGGATGGACTCCTCCAGGAGCACCTCGGTGGTCGGCGAGAGGGTCAGGCCCTGGCCGGCGATGCGGCGCAGGTCCTCCTCGTTGTGGGCGAACCCGGAGCCGGCGCCGCCCATGGTGAAGGAGGGCCGGACGACGACCGGGTAGCCGCCCAGGGTGTCGACCCCGGCCAGCACCTCGTCCATGGTGTGGCAGATGACCGAGCGGGCGGACTCGCCGTGCCCGATCTTGGCGTTGACGGCCTCGACGACGCCCTTGAAGAGCTCGCGGTCCTCGCCCTTGTGGATCGAGTCGACCTTGGCGCCGATCAGCTCGACGTTGTACTTGGCGAGCACGCCGTTGGCGTCCAGCGAGATCGCGGTGTTGAGCGCGGTCTGGCCGCCGAGGGTGGGCAGCAGCGCGTCCGGGCGCTCCTTGGCGATGATCTTCTCGACGAACTCCGGGGTGATCGGCTCGACGTAGGTGGCGTCGGCGATCTCCGGGTCGGTCATGATCGTGGCCGGGTTGGAGTTGACCAGGATGACCCGCAGGCCCTCGGCCTTGAGCACCCGGCAGGCCTGCGTGCCGGAGTAGTCGAACTCGGCGGCCTGGCCGATCACGATCGGGCCAGAGCCGATGACCAGGACGGACTTGATGTCGGTGCGCTTAGGCACGCTGGCCCTCCATGAGCTTCACGAAACGGTCGAAGAGGTAGGCCGCGTCGTGCGGGCCGGCTGCCGCTTCGGGGTGGTACTGCACGCTGAAGGCGGGCACGTCGAGCGCCTGGAGGCCCTCGACCACGTCGTCGTTGAGGCAGACGTGGGAGACCTCGACGCGGCCGTAGGGCGTGTCGCTGACCTTGTCGAGCGGTGCGTTCACGGCGAAGCCGTGGTTGTGCGCGGTGACCTCGACCTTGCCGGTGGTGCGGTCCTGCACCGGCTGGTTGATGCCGCGGTGGCCGTACTTGAGCTTGTAGGTGCCGAAGCCCAGCGCGCGGCCGAGGATCTGGTTGCCGAAGCAGATCCCGAAGAACGGGGTCCTGCGCTCCAGCACGCCCTGCGCCACGGCGACCTGGTGGTCGGCGGTGGCCGGGTCGCCCGGGCCGTTGGAGAAGAAGACGCCGTCGGGGGCGACCGCGTACACCTCCTCGATCGTCGAGTTGGCGGGCAGCACGTGCACCTCGATGCCGCGCTCGGCCATCCGCTGCGGGGTCATCGCCTTGATGCCGAGGTCCAGCGCCGCGACGGTGAACCTCTTCTCACCGACGGCGGGCACCACGTAGGGCGCGGTGGTGGCGACCTCGGCGCACAGGTCGGCGCCCTTCATCTCGGGCGCCTGCTGCACCTTGGCGAGCAGTGCGGCCTGGTCGGCCAGCGCCTCGCCGGAGAAGATGCCGCAGCGCATGGCGCCGCGCTCGCGCAGGTGCCGGGTGAGGGCCCGGGTGTCGATGCCGCTGATGCCGACGACGCCCTGGGCGACCAGCTCCTCGTCCAGCGAGCGGCGCGAGCGCCAGTTGGAGGCGACCCGGGCGGGGTCGCGCACGACGTACCCGGCGACCCAGATCTGCTTGGACTCGTCGTCCTCGTCGTTCCAGCCGGTGTTGCCGATCTGCGGGGCGGTCATCACGACCACCTGGCGGTGGTACGACGGGTCGGTGAGGGTCTCCTGGTAGCCGGACATGCCGGTGTTGAAGACCGCCTCGCCGAAGGTCTCGCCGATCGCGCCGTAGGCCTGGCCGTGGAAGGCCCGACCGTCCTCCAGGACGAGCACGGCGGCGGGCCGGCTCAAGGGCGTGCGCTCCCGCCGTTGGCGCTGCGTGGTGGGGGCAGGTGCGGTCATCGAGCGGCCTCTTCCGTCTTCGTCGTCGTACGTGTTGCGAGTTGAGCGATCGCCTCGACCCAGGCGGCGTGCTCGTCGGGGTGGTCGAACCGGAACCCGGAGTCCAGCTCGGTGCTCGTGTCGGTCCCCCCGGCCGGAGGCTGGGGGAGCGTCCAGGTGACGACGAGCAGCCCGGCCGGGACGACCTTGCCGGCGATCCCGGAGTCCGTCCGGGCACCGGTCAGGTGTCCGGCGGGGATCCAGAAGTCGACGTCACCGGGGCGCCGGACCAGCAGGCCGTCCTCGCCGAGGGTCAGGTCGGCGCGGCTGCGGGTGCCCAGGCCGTGCGCGACGACCCGGTCCAGCCAGTTCCCGGCGGTGGTGCTGCCGTGGTACCGGCCGCTGGTCTCCAGGATGGTCCGGCCGGCGCCGGCCGGCACGGCGGGCAGCGCCGGCATGCCGGACTGCAGGGTGCGCCGCCAGTTCCAGCCCTGCCGCATCAGCCAGTAGACCAGGCCGATCACCAGCATCAGGCCGACCGCCCAGCCGATGTACCCGGGCCAGTTGGCGACCCTGGCCTGCTCCTGGGCGAGGAGGACGGGACTCATGCGAGCCCGCCCTGCTCGGCCAGCTCGCCGGCCAGCACGGTGGCGGTGCCGCGCAGGAAGGTGGCGTGCACCCGTCCGGGCAGGTCGAGGCCCCGGTAGGGGGTGTTGCGGCTGCGGGTGGCGAAGCTGTCGGGGTTCACGGCACCACGGTACGCGGGATCGAACAGCACCAGGTTGGCAGGCTCACCGACCGAGATGGGCCGTCCGTGGCCGGCCAGCCGGCCGATCCGGGCCGGGCGGTGCGACATCCGGTCGGCGACGCCCTCCCAGTTCAGCAGGCCGGTGTCGACCATGGTCTGCTGGACGACCGACAGCGCGGTCTCCAGGCCGACCATGCCCATCGCGGCGACGGCCCACTCGCAGTCCTTGTCCTCGGCCGGGTGCGGCGCGTGGTCGGTCGCGACGGCGTCGATGGTGCCGTCGGCGAGCGCCTTGCGCAGCGCCTGGACGTCCTCGGCGGTGCGCAGCGGCGGGTTGACCTTGTACACCGGGTCGTAGGAGCGGACCAGCTCGTCGGTGAGCAGCAGGTGGTGCGGGGTGACCTCGGCGGTGACGTCCCAGCCCTTGGCCTTGGCCCAGCGGACGATCTCCACCGAGCCCGCCGTGGAGACGTGGCAGATGTGCAGGCGCGAGCCGACGTGCGCGGCGAGCAGCACGTCGCGGGCGATGATCGCCTCCTCGGCGACGGCCGGCCAGCCGCCGAGCCCGAGCTCGCCGGAGACCTGGCCCTCGTTCATCTGGGCGCCCTCGGTGAGCCGCGGCTCCTGGGCGTGCTGGGCGACGACGCCGTCGAAGGCCTTCACGTACTCCAGCGCGCGGCGCATGATGACCGCGTCGTCGACGCACTTGCCGTCGTCGGAGAAGACCCGCACGCCGGCGGCGGACTCGTGCATGGCGCCCAGCTCGGCGAGCTTCTTGCCCTCCAGGCCGACGGTGACGGCGCCGACCGGCTGCACGTCGCAGTAGCCGGACTCCTGGCCGAGCCGCCAGACCTGCTCGACCACGCCGGCGGTGTCGGCCACGGGGAAGGTGTTGGCCATCGCGTGGACGGCCGTGAAGCCGCCCTTGGCGGCGGCCTGGGTGCCGGTGAACACCGTCTCGGCGTCCTCGCGGCCGGGCTCGCGCAGGTGGGTGTGCAGGTCGACCAGGCCGGGCAGGACGATCAGGCCGGTGGCGTCGATGTCGATGTCCGCCTCGACGTCGAGGCCGGTGCCGATCGCCGTGATGACGCCGTCGGCGAGGTGGAGGTCCTGCGGGTCGCCGCCGAGGATCTGGGCGTTGCGGATCAGGTAGGTGACCATGGTGTCGGTTCGCTCGCTTCGCTCGTTCACTGGGCGGTCTCGCTGGAGTCGGTGCGGGGGGCGTCGGCGAGGGTGGCTCCGCCGAGCAGCAGGTACAGGACGGCCATCCGGACGGAGACGCCGTTGGCGACCTGCTCGACCACCGTGCAGCGCGGTGAGTCGGCGACCTCGGCGGTGATCTCCATCCCGCGGACCATCGGGCCGGGGTGCATCACGATGGCGTGCTCGGGCAGCTGCGCCATCCGCGGGCCGTCCAGGCCGTAGCGGCGGCTGTACTCGCGCTCGGTCGGGAAGAACGCGGCGTTCATCCGCTCGCGCTGCACCCGCAGCATCATCAGCGCGTCCGTCTTGGGGAGCACGCGCTCCAGGTCGTAGCTGACCTCGCAGGGCCAGTTCTCGATGCCGATCGGGACGAGCGTCGGCGGGGCGACGAAGGTGACCTGGGCGCCGAGCGTGGTGAGCAGGTGCACGTTGGAGCGGGCGACCCGGCTGTGCAGGACGTCGCCGACGATCGTCACCCGGCGGCCCGCGAGGTCGTGGCCGGCCCCCGGGTTGAGGTGGCGGCGCATGGTGAAGGCGTCGAGCAGCGCCTGGGTGGGGTGCTCGTGGGTGCCGTCACCGGCGTTGATGACGCTGCCGTGCAGCCAGTCGGACTGGGCGAGGCGGGCCGGCGCGCCGGAGGCGTGGTGCCGGATGACGACCGCGTCGGCGCCCATGGCCTGCAGGGTGAGCGCGGTGTCCTTGAGGCTTTCGCCCTTGGAGACGGAGGAGCCCTTGGCGGAGAAGTTGATGACGTCGGCGGAGAGCCGCTTCTCGGCGACCTCGAAGGAGGTCTTGGTGCGGGTGGAGTCCTCGAAGAAGAGGTTGACGACGGTGCGGCCACGGAGCGTGGGCAGCTTCTTGACGGCCCGTCCGGAGAGCTGGGCGAGCTCCTCGGCGGTGTCCAGGATCAGCAGCGCGTCGTCGCGGGTGAGATCGGCGGCGGAGACGAGGTGGCGCTTCACGCGGGTTACTCCGGGAGGTGCGGTTCGGACGACTGGGAGGCCAGGGCCTGCGAGGAGCGGGCGGTGTAGTCGCGGTCGCCGACCAGGACGGCGTCCACGCCGTCGGTGTCGGCGAGGCGGACCTGCACGGCCTCGCGCAGCGAGGTGGGGAGGTTCTTGCCCACGTAGTCGGCGCGGATCGGCAGCTCGCGGTGGCCGCGGTCGACCAGGACGGCGAGCTGGACGGCGCGCGGGCGGCCGATGTCGTTGAGCGCGTCGAGCGCGGCGCGGATGGTGCGACCGGAGAACAGCACGTCGTCGACGAGGATGACGAGCTTGCCGTCGATGCCGCCGGACGGGATCTCGGTGTGCTCCAGGGCGCGCGCCGGCTTCAGCCGCAGGTCGTCCCGGTACATGGTGATGTCCAGGGTGCCGAGCGGGATCTCGGTGCCGGTGATCTGGGCCAGCCTGGCGTGCAGGCGGCGGGCCAGGTGGACGCCCCTGGTGTGGATGCCGAGCAGCACGACGTCCTCCGCGCCCTTGGCGCGCTCGACGATCTCGTGCGCTATCCGGGTGATCACCCGGGTGATGTCCGTACCGTCCAGCACCTGGTGCGGCGGCCGCGGCGTCGATTCGTGGTGTGTGGTCATGCCGAAGCGGACCTCCTTCCCCGCCTCACTGGACGGGCCTTAAAGGATGTCTGGGATCGCCCCCGCCGACGCGGCGCGGGCTCCGGCCATGCTACCAGCGCGGCCGACGGCAAATGGACCTCCACCATTCCGCTTCACCGGGTTAACGCCTGCGACGCGCCCCCGATGCGGGCCATTCGCACGACTGCCCCATTCGGCTTGACGCAACTACCTCACTCTACGTAACCTCACAGTGAGTTACGAGACTGGCGTCGAACCCACCGGTAACGACGTCGGCAATCGCCCGTGACCCACCACTGAACGCGAAGCAATCTCGTCCGGGGAGATCAATGTCCAGCGACTACGCGAAGCAACTCGGAGGCAAGCTCCGAGCGATCCGCACTCAGCAGGGGCTCTCCCTGCATGGTGTCGAGGAGAAGTCCCAGGGGCGCTGGAAGGCAGTCGTCGTCGGCTCGTACGAGCGCGGCGACCGTGCGGTCACCGTGCAGCGGCTGGCCGAGCTGGCGGAGTTCTACGGCGTCCCGGTGCAGGAGCTGCTGCCCGGCGGCACGCCCGGCGGTGCTGCCGAGCCGCCGCCGCGCCTGGTGCTGGACCTGGAGAGACTGACCCAGGTCCCCTCCGAGAAGGCCGGCCCGCTGCAGCGCTACGCGGCGACCATCCAGAGCCAGCGCGGCGACTACAACGGCAAGGTGCTCTCGATCCGCCAGGACGACCTCCGCACGCTGGCCGTGATCTACGACCAGTCGCCGTCGATCCTGACCGAGCAGCTGATCTCCTGGGGCGTGCTGAACCCCGACGCGCGCCGTGCGGTGCGCGAGGAGGAGGCGAGCTGACGGCTCGCCCCACCGGCGCCACCAGCGGGAACGCTTCAACGGATATCCGAAGGCGGTCCTTGCAGGGCATGCAGAAACGTCACGGCGCGGTCCCCGGCTTTCCGCCGGGGCCGCGCCGTCGCGCTTCTCCACCGCGGGGCTCAGCAGACCGTGCCGAGGCTGAAGCCCGGCTCCGCCGGCACCCCGTCCAGCCGCACCGCGGCCGCGGTCGGCGCCCAGTCCTGACCGCCGCTCGCCCAGGCCCACGCGGTCGGCCGGTACTCCCCGCAGGCCGCCGCGGAGCCCTGCGAGCCGTGCAGCACCGCCACCCCGGGCAGCTCCCGGGCCAGACCGGCGCAGAGCACCGCGCAGAGCAGCTCCAGGTCCTCGTCGTTGATCCGGACGACGCCGTCCTCCCACTGCAGCACCCGCGCGGTGGCGGACAGCCGCCCGCCCGGCGCGTCCACCGCCAGGCGCAGCTCGTAGACCCCGCAGCCGGCCCCGACCAGCATCCGGCGGAAGATCTCGGCGCCACGCTGGTAGGCCTCCCGGACCGACCGCGCCTGCACCGGGCCGCTGCCCGCGTCCGCGCCCTCCGCGCCGCCCGACCCCGTGCCGTCCGCCGCGGCGCCCGCGCCCGGGCCCTCCGCGTAGAGGCCGCCGTCGAGCAGCAGGTCGGCGTGGCGCAGCGTCAGCCCGTTCTCCCGGGCCCGGGTCAGCCGCGGGAGGAAGTCCCCGGTCAGCTCCTCGCCCTGGTAGGCGAGCAGCTGGGTCTGCAGCGGGGGGTTGACCAGGTAGCGGTCGCGGGCGGCCGGCTCGGCCGGATCGACCCCGTGCAGCAGGCAGAACTCCGCGAAGTCCTGCGGGTGGAACATCCGGGCCCGGACCGTGCGGAAGCGCCGCCGCGCCTCGGTGAGCAGCTCGGCGGTGTCCTGCAGGTACCGGTCGTAGTCGGGGGCGTCGGACAGCTGCCAGGCCCGGGCGTGCTCGAAGTCGGCCTCGCTGGTCAGGATGCCGATGACGAAGGCCTGCTCACCGCGGTCGGCCCGGCGCCGCTCGTGCAGCGACCGCGCCCGGGGGCGGGGGCCTGCGGCGGCGGTGCAGTCGGTGGTGCGGCGGGCGCGGCCGTTGCGGCTCATCGAGGGCTCCTGGGGGCGGATGGCGGTCGGCGGCAGGGGTGCCGCTGACCGTTGTCCTCCCCAGCCCCGCGTGGCGCACACGTACGGCGTGTCACAGGAATGTAACCGACGGTGAGCCGCGCGTGTCGGTCGCGCGGGCCCGGTCCCACCAGGCCCCGGGTCGGGCCCCACGCCGTCCCCGGGTCGGGCCCCGCACGCCCCCCGGGTCAGGCCTGGCGCGGCACCCGGGCCAGCTGGCGGGACTGCGCGACCAGGCGCCCGGACTCGTCCCAGACCTCGGCGTCCTCCTCGAAGTAGCCGCCGGCCAGGTTGCGGGTGGCGTGCGTCACGCGCAGCCAGCCGGGCACCGGCCTGGCCCGCAGGTGGACGGTCAGCTCGATGGTGGGCGCCCAGCCGGGCATCCCGAGGTCGAAGGTCACGGGCGGCAGCGCGTCGGCGACCAGCAGGAGCAGCAGCGGGTCGGGGTCGCGGCCGTCGGCGAGCTTGAACCAGCCCTGGATCCGCCCGTTTCCGGACGGCTGCCCGAGCGCCCAGCCGACGGTGGCCGGGTCGAGTCTGAGGTCGAAGCGCTCCAGCAGGGCGGCCTGCTCGATCAGCTGGCGGGGGGCGTGCTCCATGCCGATGCACTGGTCCGGCGGCGGCAGCTGCGGCGGGGTCGCGCTGGTGCGCACCTCGCCGTCGGCGGTGGCGAGGTCGCCGTGGCTGGCGACCACCCGCAGCCGCTCCACGCCGTCCTGACTGAGCGAGGCGGTGCCGGTGGACAGCCCGCGGCCGGTGCGCAGCACCTCGGTGCGGACGGTGGCCGGGCCGGGGCGGGAGGCCGAGAGGTAGTAGCCGCTGATCGAGACCGGGTCGGGGTGGTCGCCGTGCTCCAGGGAGAGCGCGTGGCCGGCCATCGCGAGCAGCAGTCCGCCGTTCACCCCGCCGCCGATCTGCCAGCCGGTGCCCAGGTCGCCGTCGTAGCGGCCGGGCTCGTCCGGGTGCGGGGTGAGTGCGATGCCCTGGTCGAACTCGCTGCGGGTCGCCGTGGTCATGGGGGTGGCCTGCCCTTCACTGCGGGGGTTACCGGTGAGTAGGGGCCCAACATACGCCACCCGCCTGAACGAACGGCGGCCGCCGGACCGTTTCCGGTCCG
>NZ_JBHVUV010000052.1:0-36657 GCF_042883905.1 Kitasatospora sp. NPDC058170 | reverse complement strand
GTACGTCCAGTACGAGGACTTCCGGCCGGCACGCCGATAGCACGCACCGGACGCCGCTCCTTGACGGGCAAAAGTTGCCTGACGCGGCACTAGTCGTCGCCGCGCAGGCTCGCGATCAGCCGCAGCATCTCGATGTAGATCCAGACCAGCGACAGGGTCAGCCCGAAGGCGGCCCGCCAGGCCTCCTTCTGCGGGGCGCCCTCGGCGATGGCCCGCTCGATCTCGCTGAAGTCCAGCGAGAGGTAGAAGGCGCCGATGGCGACACCGACCAGGCCGACCACGACGCCCAGCGGGCCCTGCCAGAGGTTCAGGCCGGAGCCGAACACCCCCGCGAGCACGTTGACCAGCATCAGGATCGCGAAGCCCATGCCGATCGCGATGCCGATCCGCTGGTAGCGGGCGGTCACCCGGATCCGGCCGGACTTGTAGGCGATCAGCATCGCCGCGAAGACCGCCGCCGTGCCCAGCACCGCCTGGATCGCGATGCCCGGCCAGATGATGTTGAGGACGTGCGTCAGGGCGCCGAGCGCGAAGCCCTGCAGGCCCGCGTACACGAGGATCATCGGCGGGCTGACGTTCGGCTTGAACGTGATGAACAGACCGACCACGAAGGCGATCAGCGAGGCACCGGTCGCGTAGCCGTAGTTCTCGGGCGGCAGCGCGAACCAGGACACCGCGCCGGCCGCGACCAGGGTGAGCAGCGTCATGGCGGTGCGCGCGACGACGTCGTCGAGCGTCATCCGACCCGTCGCCAGCGGACCGGCCGACGGTGCCCGGTACATCTCGACGAGCTGCTCGTCGGTCAGCGGCCCCTGCCCCTGCGGCTGCTGGGCGTACTGGCTGTCCGCGTACGGGTTGTTGCCGTAGGGGTTGTTGCCGTACTGACCGCCCGGCCCGTTGGGCTGGGTCGCGTACGGGCTCCCGGCCGGCGGGGTCTGCGTGGTGCCGAAACCCGCGTAGCCGGGCTCGCGGGTGAAGGATCCCTCCCGCGAGAAGACCGGGTTGCTGCTTCTCATTGCTCATTCCCTCCGTGGCAGCACTGGCGCCGCCCGAAGCACAAGGGTAATGGCTTGGCAAAAAAATCGGGATACGCCGCGAGGAGGATCTACCGGGACGCCCGGCGGGGGCGCCGTGCGGCGCCCCCGCCTCGAGTGGTGCCCGGAGCCGGACTCGAACCGGCACGGCCTCACGGCCAAGCAGTTTTAAGCTGCCCGTGTCTGCGTTCCACCATCCGGGCGCGCTGCGGACCGGCACCGCCGCCGGCCGGAGGTAAGCCGCTCCGGGGCGGGCCACCCCTGAGCCTAGTCGCCCGCCTCCCCCTTTCGCATGTTCCCGGCCAGGGAAGTTGTCATGTTTCCTTGCCATCTGACGAACAGTCCGTGATTTGGCCACCGGAGGCGTGCGTTCCGGCCAACGGCCTCCGCTCAGGGTCCGTGTCATACCGGAGGATGAGGCCTCCATCAGGGCGTACGCCCAGCGGCGGTCCCGCCAACCGTCCGGCGGAGCGACGAATAACCATGATCACGTAGCGGAGTATGGGGATACCGCCGGAAGCCCTCGGGATCCGGTCGTCCAGCCGCCCTTCGGCAGCCCTCCCCCAGTCCGCGACACAAGGAGCACCCCCGTGACCACGTCGACCGCAACCGCCGTCCGCACCGGCCGGGCGGCCGCCCGCGCCACCGGCCTCAACAAGGTCTACGGGGAGGGGGAGACCCGGGTCGTCGCCCTGGACAACGTCAGCGTGACCTTCCCCCAGGGCGAGTTCACCGCCATCATGGGCCCCTCCGGCTCCGGCAAGTCCACCCTCATGCACTGCATGGCCGGCCTGGACACCGTCACCTCCGGCTCCTCCACCATCGGCGACACCGAGCTGGTCGGCCTCAAGGACAAGCAGCTCACCCAGCTGCGCCGGGACCACATCGGCTTCATCTTCCAGGCCTTCAACCTGCTCCCCACGCTGACCGCCCTGGAGAACATCACCCTCCCGATGGACATCGCCGGTCGCAAGGCCGACAAGCCCTGGCTCGACCGCGTCGTGGACACCGTCGGCCTCTCCGGCCGCCTCTCGCACCGCCCCAGCCAGCTCTCCGGCGGCCAGCAGCAGCGTGTCGCCTGCGCCCGCGCCCTCGCCGGAAAGCCCGACATCATCTTCGCCGACGAGCCGACCGGAAACCTCGACTCCCGCTCCGGCGCCGAGATCCTCTCCTTCCTGCGCAACTCCGTGCGCGAGCTCGGCCAGACCGTCGTCATGGTCACCCACGACCCCGTCGCCGCCGCCTACGCGGACCGCGTCGTCTTCCTCGCCGACGGCCGCATCGTCGACGAGCTCACCAACCCCACCGCGGACACCGTCCTGGACCGCATGCGCCGCTTCGACGCCAAGGGCCGGACGAGCTGACGCTCCACCGGTAGCAGCCCGTCCCTCCTCGAAACCCAGGACACCCCATGTACCGCACCGCACTGCGCAATGTGCTGGCCCACAAGGGCCGACTCCTGATGACGGCTCTGGCCGTCATGCTGGGCACCGCCTTCGTGGCGGGCACCATGATCTTCTCCGACACCTTCGGCAAGGCCATGGAGGACAGCAACTCCAAGAGCTACTCCGACGTCTCGGTGCAGATCGTCGACCGGGCCGCCGGCTCCGGCGCGAGCGCCCGGGAGAAGAGCGAGAAGAGCACGGCCACCCTGACCGACGCCACCGTCCAGCAGCTCGCCGCGCTGCCCGGCACGGCGGGCGCCCGAGGCGTGGTCAGCGGCTTCACCGGCGTCGCCGACCGGAGCGGCGACCTGATCGGCCAGGCCTGGACCGCCAAGGGCGCCAACTTCGCCCCGGGCCCGGACGGCAGGGACGCCCGCTACCCGATGGCCGAGGGCCAGGGCCCGAAGACGGCCAAGGAGATCGCGCTCGACCGCAAGACCGCCGACAAGGGCGGCTACAAGGTCGGCGACACCGTCCGGGTCGCCTCCAACGGCCCGGTCGTCGAGGCCCGGCTGACCGGCATCTTCACCACCGACGACCCGGTGGTCAACACCGGCGGCACGCTCACCCTGTTCGACCGCGGCACCGCCCAGCAGCTGCTGCTGGAGCCCGGCCGCTACAGCAGCATCGTGCTCACCGCCAAGCCCGGCACCACCGAGGACGCCCTGCTCGCCCAGGCCCAGCAGAAGCTCCCGACCGGTCAGCAGATCCACGTCGAGACCGGTCAGCAGCTCAAGGCCGACGACCAGAAGATGATCGCCAGCGGCACCGACGGCATGCGCACCATGCTGCTCGCCTTCGCCGGGATCTCGCTCTTCGTCGGCATCTTCATCATCGCCAACACCTTCACCATGCTGGTCGCCCAGCGCACCAAGGAGCTCGCACTGCTGCGGGCGATCGGCGCCAGCCGCAAGCAGGTCACCCTGTCCGTGCTGATCGAGGCCCTGGCGATCGGGATGGGCTCCGCCGTGGCCGGTCTGGTGGCCGGTGTCGGGATCGGCGCCGGGATGCAGTCCCTGATCGGCGCGCTGGGCAGTGACATGCCCTCCGGCTCGCTGGTGATCAAGCCGCTCACCGTGGTGGTCACCCTGGTGGTCGGCGTCCTGGTGACAGTCCTCTCCGCCCTGCTGCCCGCCCTGCGCGCCGCCCGGATCGCCCCGGTGGCCGCGATGAGCAGCGGCGACCAGCCGAGCAGTCAGAAGAGCCTGGTGGTCCGCAACGCGATCGGCTCGCTCGGTGCCGCCGGCGGCGTCGCCCTGATCGCCTTCGGCGCCTCCACGGGCAACGGGGACGGCCGGATGCCGGTCGCCCTCGGCGCCTTCCTCACGCTGGTCAGCGTCTTCGTCCTGCTGCCGCTGCTCTCCCGCCCGGTGATCGCCCTGCTCGGCCCGGTGCTCGCCAGGCTGGCCGGCACCCCCGGCAAGCTCGCCCGGCGCAACGCGGTCCGCAACCCGCGCCGCACCGCCTCCACCGCCGCCGCGCTCACCATCGGCCTGACCCTGGTCTCCGGCCTCACGGTGATCGGCGCCTCGGTCGGCGGCGCGCTCGACAAGGCCGTCACCAGCGCGATGAAGGCCGACTACGTGATCTCGGCCGCCAACCACATGGGCCTCTCGGCGAAGGTCCCGGCCGAGATCGCCAAGGCTCCCGGGGTGACGGCCTCCTCGCCGCTCACCACCGTCTACTGGGAGCTGAACGGCACCCCGAAGTCGATCACCGGCCTGAACGCCGACACCTTCGACAAGGTCGTCGCGGTCGAGCTGACCAGCGGCTCCACCGCCGGGTTCGGCAAGGGCCAGATCCTGGTCGACGCGAACGTCGCCAAGAAGAACAACGTCACCGCCGGGTCCACCATGACGGTGACGTACCCGGACGAGAGCACCGGCCAGGTCACCGTCGGCGGCGTCTACGAGGCGAGCGAGATGCTCGGCCCGGTCATGATGGCCAACGCGGAGATCGCCAAGCACGACCCCGAGCCGTACATCAGCGACATCCTGGTCAAGGGCGCCGACGGCGCCACCGGCTCGCTGAAGCAGGCCCTCAAGGACGCCACCGGCGCCAACCCGGTCATCGAGATCAAGTCCAAGCAGGACGTCCGGGACGACTTCAGCCAGATCATCACCTTCGCCCTGAACATGATGTACGGCCTGCTGGCGATGTCGGTGATCGTCGCGATCCTCGGTGTGGTCAACACGCTGGCGATGTCGGTCTTCGAGCGCAAGCGCGAGATCGGGATGCTGCGGGCGATCGGTCTGGACCGCGGCGGCATCAAGCGGATGGTCCGTCTGGAGTCCGTGGTGATCTCGGTCTTCGGCGCCGGCATCGGCCTGCTGCTCGGCTGCTTCATCGCCTGGGCGATCAACGGCACCCTGAAGTCCAGCATGGCCGGTCTGACCACCGTGCTGCCCTTCGGTCAGCTGCTGCTCTTCCTCGCCCTGGCCGGCCTGGTCGGCCTGGTCGCCGCGATCTGGCCGGCCCGCCGGGCCTCCAAGCTCGACATCCTGGAGAGCATCAAGACCGACTGACCGACTGACCGGCCGATCGACCACCCGGGCCGCCCGGGCCGCCACTCGGGCGGCCCGGGCGGCGGTCCGTTCGACGGGCCCGGGCAGATGCCCCGCACAGGCAGTCCACACAAGCAGTCCGCACAAACGGGAAGTCCCCCACCGGAGGGTTCGGTGGGGGACTTCCCGTACTTCTGTACTCCGCCCGGTCGCACGGCCGGCTGAGCACCACGGAGGTCGTGGTCCGGCGACGCTGCCGGGCGGAGGGCCTCCGACTCATTTCCCGGTGCTCCCACACCGGGATCTCAGTCGCTTACTTGCTGGTGGCGAGTTCCTTGTCGGCGGCCGGCTTGGCGGCCTCGACGGGCTTCGGCGCGGGCGCCGCAGCCTCCTGGAACGCCTCGAACGGCTTCTCCATCTGGGCCAGGCCGACGGCCTCGCGCTTCAGGAAGACCGCCAGGGTCCAGTCGGTGAACACGCGGACCTTGCGGTTCATGGTCGGGACCATGGCGCCGTGGTACAGGCGGTGGAACCACCAGGCCGGACGGCCCTTCAGCTTGTACTTGCCGAAGAGGATCGCCACGCCCTTGTGCAGGCCGAGACCGGCGACCGCACCCAGGTTCTTGTGCTTGTACTCCTGCTGCGGGAAGCCGCGCATGCCGGAGATCACGTTGTCGCCGAGGACGGCGGCCTGCCGGACGGCGTGCTGCGCGTTCGGCGGGCACCAGGCGCCCTCACCGGCGGCGAGGTCCGGGACCTGCGCGTTGTCACCGGCGGACCAGACGTAGTCAAAGCCCTGGACCTGCAGGGTCGGCGCGGTGTCGACGTGGCCGCGCGGGCCCAGCGGCAGACCGAAGTTGGCCAGCACCGGGTTCGGCTTCACGCCCGCCGTCCACACGATGGTGGAGGCGTCGGCCTCGACGCCGTTCTTCAGCACGACGTGCTGGTCGACGCAGGAGTCCATCGAGGTCTCGATGTAGATCTCGATGTTGCGCTCTTCGAGCTTCTCCTTGGTCCACAGACCGAGGTCCGGGCCCATCTCTGGGAGGATGCGGTTGGCCGCCTCCACCAGGATGAAGCGCATGTCGTCGCGGCTGACGGTCCGGTAGATCTTGGCGGCGTCGCGCGCCATGTCCTCGATCTCGGCGATCGTCTCGACGCCGGCGAAGCCGCCGCCGACGACGACGAAGGTCAGCGCCTTGCGGCGGACCGCCTCGTCGGTGGTGGACTCGGCCTTGTCCAGCTGCGCCATGACGTGGTTGCGGAGGCTGATGGCCTCCTCGACCGTCTTCATGCCGATGCCGTGCTCCGCCAGACCCGGGATCGGGAAGGTGCGGGAGACCGAGCCGGTCGCGACGACCAGGTACTCGAAGGGCAGCTCGTACGAGTCGCCGGCCGCCGGCTGGATCGTGGCGACCTTGCGGGCGTGGTCCACACCGGTGACCGCACCGGTGAGCACCTCCGCCTTCTTAAGGGCGCTGCGCAGCGGGGCGACGAGGTTGCGGGGCGCGACGTTGCCGCCGGCCGCCTCGGGGAGGAAGGGCAGGTACGTCATGTACGACCGCGGGTCGACGACCGTGACGGTCGCCTCCCCGTAGCGCATCTTCTTGAGGATGCGCATCGCGGCATACAGGCCGACGTAACCACCGCCGACAATGAGGATGCGAGGACGCTCCGTGGTGCTCATATCCGAAAGTATCCAGCACCGTCCGGAGCAGCCTTCGTGAGGCCGGTCACAAGCTCCTGGACACCCCGTGCTACACTACGCGGCCCCTTTTCGGGGTGGCAGGCGCCGACCCTCCGACCACCGGGGCGCCCGGCGGGTACCCGGGTACAAATGACCCGGCTGAGCAGCAACGATCCGTACCAGGCCTGGGTTCCCGCATGTGATTTCGATTTTCAAACCTGCAGGGGGGCGTCACCTGCGATCCAGCGGTCGGCACGCCGAACAGGCCTTCGGTCCCACATTTCGGACGTAGCGGACCGCCAGGGACGACGAATGACCCGATCGTCATGTGAAGAAATTCACGAACTTTCCCGCGGGACCCCGGGCGCGGCGCGGCCCCGGGCCCCTGAACAGGGCTCCGGGGCCGAAAACGTAAGGCCCGCACGCGGCGGGGAGGCCGTACCGGCGGTACCGGCCGGATGGACCGCGCCGACCGGCCGGGAGGCCCCGGGGCGGGCGGCCCGGCCGGTCCGCGGTTCAGGAGGCGATGCTCCAGGCGATGCCGTCGAGGATGTCGTGCTCGCTGACCACCAGCTCGGCGGCGCCCGTCCGCTCCATGATCTCCAGCAGCTCCAGCGCACCGGCCGCGATCACGTCCACCCGGCCCGGGTGCATCGACGGGATGGCCGCCCGCTGGGCGTGGGTGGCGCCGAGCAGCTCGGCGGCGATCGCGGCCACCCGCTCCCGGCTGATCCGCGAGTGGTGGATCGCCTCGGAGTCGTACGCGGGCAGGTCCTGGGCGATCGCGGAGACCGTGGTGACCGTCCCGGCGAGACCCACCAGGGTGGCCGCGCCGGTCAGCGGGACGGCCTGCTCGGCCTTGTCCAGCTCGGCCCGGATGTGCGCCCGGGCCTCGTCGACCTGCTCCGGCGTGGGCAGCTCGGCGCCGCCGAAGTGGCGCTCGGTCAGCCGGACGCAGCCGATGTCCACCGAGCGGGCCGCCTGGACGTCCTGCGTCCCGAGCACGAACTCGGTGGAACCGCCACCGAGGTCGAAGACGAGATAGGGCGCCGGGAACTGACCGCCGGTGAGCTCCTTGGTGGCCCCGACGAAAGAGAGGTGGGCCTCCTCCTCGCCGCTGACCACCTCGGGGCGGACGCCGAGGACGTCGTGCACGCCCTGGGCGTACTCCTCGCTGTTCTCGGCGTCCCGGGAGGCGCTGGTGGCGACGAAGCGGATCCGGTCCGGGCCGACCCCGTGGGCGGCGATCACCTCGGCGTACTCTCGGCAGGCCGCGAAGGTGCGGGCCAGCGCGTCCGGGTGCAGCCGGCCGGTCCGGTCCACGCCCTGGCCGAGCCGGTTGATGACCATCCGGCGGTCGAGGTCGGTGATCTCCCCGGTCTCCGGGTCCAGGTCGGCGACCAGCAGGCGGATCGAGTTGGTGCCGCAGTCGATCGCGGCGACGCGGGTCATGCTCATTCGCCGGCCTCCTCAGCGCCCTCGGCCGCGGAGCCCTCGGCGTCGGCACCCTCGGCCGCGGCGCGCTTCCTGGCGGCGCGCTCGGCGGACTTCTGCTGCTTGGCGGCGATGACCGCCTCGTGGTCCTGCGCCTTGGCGCGGTTGCGCGCCACCCGCTCACCGGCGGCCTCGACCTCGGCCGCGGAGACGCAGGGGCCCTTGGCCCACCAGTCCTCCAGCATGCCGATCGCCTCGTCGCCGAGCGGGTTGACGCCCTCGCCGGCCGCCAGCGAGTGGCCGACCAGCACGTGCAGGCACTTCACCCGGTCCGGCATGCCGCCGGCGCTCGGGAAGCCCTCCAGCACCTCGATGGCGTCGCGCCGGGCGATGTAGTCCTCGTGCGCCTTCTGGTAGGCGGCGGCCAGCTCGGGATCCTCGGCGAGCCGGGCGGTCTGCTCCTTCATCACGCCGTCCGCCTCCAGGGTGCCGATCAGCGAGGCGGCCTTGGGGCAGGTCAGGTAGTACAGGGTCGGGAACGGCGTGCCGTCCGCGAGCCGGGGGGCCGTCTCCACGACGTCCGGGTTGCCGCAGGGGCAGCGGTGCGCCACCCCGCGCAGGCCGCGCGGGACACGGCCGAGCTGCGCGGCGATGGCCGCGACGTCGGTGTCGGAGACGTTGGGGTGGTTCTCAGTGGTCATGGGGGGAGCTGTCTCCAGCAGAGGCGGGGGCGGGGACTGTTGGGGCGGGTGGGGCGAGGGCGGCGGTGTCGGCGGCGTCCACCGAGTCCCAGACGCTCGCGTACCAGGGCTTGGCGGCCTTCACCGGCCCGGTCGAGCCGGTCGAGCCGGACGCGCCGGGGGCGGAGGGGTTGGCGGCGGGCGGGCCGTCGGGCGCGGAGGAGCCGGCGGCGCCCTGGCCGGCCGGGGACACCGAGATGTACGGGGTCTCCCCCGGCATCGCGTAGTGCAGCCGGGCGCGGGCCTGCGCCTTGACGTACTCCGGGTCCTGCCAGCGGGCCTTGTCCCGGCGCAGCTGCTCGACCTGCTGCTTGGCGTGCTCGGCCTTCGCCCGCTGGGCGGAGATCTCGGAACGCTGGGAGATGAACTGCCGCGTCGGGTAGGCCAGGATCGCCACCAGCGAGCAGAGCACCAGGACGAGGACGGTCGCCCGGCTCGTGAAGCGAGGCCGGGCTGCCAAGCCCGGGATCCTCCAGCCTGCCATCTCCCGTATCCCCTCCTGGTCGCGACGGTGCCCCGCCGTCCACCCTACGGGGTGAACGGCGGGGCACCGGTCAGGCGTGCGCTACCGGACGGGCTCGGCCGTCGTGCCGAGCGCTCGGGCTCAGCCCTCGTGCTTGAAGCGCGGGAAGGCGCCGCGGCCGGCGTACTCGGCGGCGTCGTCGAGGATCTCCTCGATGCGCAGCAGCTGGTTGTACTTGGCGACGCGCTCGGAGCGGGCCGGGGCACCGGTCTTGATCTGGCCGCAGTTGGTCGCGACGGCCAGGTCGGCGATGGTGACGTCCTCGGTCTCGCCGGAGCGGTGCGACATCATGCAGCGGTAGCCGTTGCGCTGGGCCAGCTCGACGGCGTCCAGGGTCTCGGTCAGCGAACCGATCTGGTTCACCTTCACCAGCAGCGCGTTGGCGGTGCCGGTCTCGATGCCCTTGGCCAGGCGGGCCGGGTTGGTGACGAACAGGTCGTCGCCGACCAGCTGGACCTTGTCGCCCAGCTTGACGGTCATGGCCTTCCAGCCGTCCCAGTCCGACTCGTCCAGCGGGTCCTCGATGGAGACCAGCGGGTACGCGGCGACCAGCTCGGCGTAGTACTCGATGAGCTCGGCGGCGGAGATCGCCTTGCCCTCGAACTGGTAGGCGCCGTCCTTGTAGAACTCGGAGGCGGCGACGTCCAGGGCGAGCGCGATGTCCTTGCCGGGCACGTAGCCGGCCTTCTTGATGGCCTCGGTGATGAGGTCCAGGGCCTCGCGGTTGCTGTCCAGGTTCGGCGCGAAGCCGCCCTCGTCGCCGAGGCCGGTGGACAGGCCGCGCTCCTTCAGCACGCCCTTGAGCGTGTGGTAGACCTCGACGCCCCAGCGGACGGCCTCGGAGAAGGACTCCGCGCCGATCGGGGCGATCATGAACTCCTGGATGTCGACGTTGGAGTCCGCGTGCGAGCCGCCGTTGAGGATGTTCATCATCGGGACGGGCAGGACGTGCGCGTTCGGGCCGCCCAGGTAGCGGAACAGCGGCAGGTCGCTGGCCTCGGAGGCGGCGTGCGCGACGGCCAGCGAGACGCCCAGGATGGCGTTGGCGCCGAGCGAGGACTTGTCCGGGGTGGCGTCCAGGTCGAGCATGGCCTGGTCGATCAGGCGCTGCTCGGTGGCGTCGTAGCCCACCAGCTCCGGGCCGATCTGCTCGATGACGGCCAGGACGGCCTTCTCCACGCCCTTGCCGAAGTAGCGGTTCTTGTCACCGTCGCGGAGCTCCAGGGCCTCGAAGGCCCCGGTGGAGGCACCCGACGGGACAGCGGCACGGCCGGTGCTGCCGTCGTCGAGGCCGACCTCGACCTCGACCGTGGGGTTGCCACGCGAGTCGAGAATCTCACGGGCTACGACGACATCGATGGACGGCACGAGGCATCTCCTAGCGGAAGCAGGGGTCCGGCTGACGGTGGTGCTGTCGGCGGGACGATTGCGGAGTCGTTACGAACCAGAGCCTAACCGCACGGGCTCCCAGGGCCACGTCGGCCTCGGTCCCGTCTCAGCGTGTGGCCTGGCTACCCACCGGTAGTTCACCTGGTTGCCCCATGGGATGCACCCAGAGGCGGACGAAGGGGGCCGAACCCGGCCCCCTTCGTGACGCCGCGTTCGCGCTTGCGGCATTCGCGGCCGCAGCGCCGGCGGTTGCGCTGCCGCGGGTGCGAGTACTACCGCGGGTGCGGGTGCGGCCGGCCGGGGTGCGGGGGTCAGCCGAGGGTGAGCACCTGGCCGGGGACGATCAGGTCCGGGTCGCCGCCGACGGTGCCGCGGTTGCCGTCGTACAGGGCCTGCCAGCCGCCGGAGAGGTTCTGACCGGCGGCGATGGTGGACAGCGTGTCGCCGGACTGGACGGTGTAGCCGTGACCGCTCCTCGGCGCGGCGGCCTGGGCGGCGGGGGCGGCCGCCGGGCGGGCGCCCTGGTTCCCGCCCTGGTGCCCGGCCTGGCCGGCGTACTGCTGGTAGACGCTCTGGTGGCTGGTCCAGTACCAGGCGCCGTTGTTCTGGTACCAGAACACCTTGGCGTCGGCGTCCCAGCCGGACTGGCCGGAGGGGCCGGGGGCCTGGGTGTACTGCTGCACCGGCTGCTGGGCTGCGGGCTTCTGGGCGGCCGGCTTCTGGACCGGCTTGGGGGCCACCGGCTGCTGGGCGGCAGGCTTCTGAACCGGCTTCGGGGCGGCGGGGCCGGCGTCCGTCGAGGTGTCGACCGAGGCGGGCGCGCCACCCTTGCTCAGACCGGCCTTCTGCGAGCAGACGGGCCAGGCGCCCGGGCCCTGCGAGGCGAGGACCTTCTCGGCCACGGAGATCTGCTGGGCCTTGCTGGCCTGGTTGGCCTGCGGGGCGTAGGAGCCGCCGCCGTACGCCTTCCAGGTGCTGGGGGTGAACTGCAGGCCGCCGTAGAAGCCGTTACCGGTGTTGATGCTCCAGTTGCCACCGCTCTCGCACTGCGCGACCGCGTCCCAGGTGGAGACGGGGGCCGCCGAGGCGCCGGTGGCGGAGAGGAGCGGCAACGCGAGTCCGACGCCCGCCACGCCCGCGACGGCGATGGCCTTCTCGGTCTGGGTGCGACGACGGTGACGGCCAGTTCCAACGAACAGCATGAAGGTGTCCCTCTCCGCACGCCTGCGAGGTGAGCTGTCGGGTTCGGACCGGGAGGTGGCCCGGCCGCGTCGCGCGGAAGGCTGTCAGCCCGCGCGGGCGGCTTCACCCCAAGCCGTGGGGAACGGCGCTAAACCTGGGTCCCCCGCCCCTGCCCAAGGGTCTGGTCGGTTTCCCGTGATGCGGCGGGCAGGATTCGGCGTTCCGCACACGAGGTCCGCAGCTGCGAACTCCAGGGAGAGTAGACAGATCCTCACATCAATCACAAGCTCATATCGCAGATATCACATGGAAATTACGACGCGTGGCCGATCGCCTACCAACGGAGCCGGTATGTCCGGATTGATGGCGGTTCAGATCGGCCACGCAGGCGTACTGGCGACTCCCCGTCAGCGCGTCGAGGTCTCGGACCGGGTTTCGGACGGGGTTTCGGACGGCGTGTCGGCCGATGCGTCGACCGGGATCTCCGGTGTGAATTCCACCGGCAGTTCGCGAAGCCCCCGCATGATCAGACCACCCCGCCAGCGCAGGTTCTCCGGGCTTTCGGCGAGCCGCAGATCGGGCAGCCGGGTGAACAGGGTGGACAGTGCGGCGCGTCCCTCCAGCCGGGCCAGCGGGGCGCCGATGCAGTAATGGATGCCGTGGCCGAAGCCCAGGTGCGGGTTGTCGGCGCGGGCCAGGTCGAGGGTGTTCTCGTCGGCGAACCGCGCCGGGTCCCGGTCCGCCGCCGCGAGCACCACCAGCACCGGGTCGCCGACCGGGATCTCCACCCCGCCGATGGTCAGCGGGCTGGTCGCGAAGCGCCAGGTCGCCAGCTCCACCGGCCCGTCGTAGCGCAGCAGTTCCTCGATACCGGTATCCAGCAGGCCGGTCTCGCCGCGGGCGATCGACCCCTGCAGCAGCGCCCGCTGGTCCGGGTTCCGGAACAGCGCGTACATGCCGTTGCCGATGAGGTTGATGGTCGTCTCGAAGCCGGCGAACAGGAGCACGAAGCACATCGCCGCGGCCTCGTTCTCGGTCAGGTGCTCACCGTGGTCGCTGGCGCGGATCAGGCCGGAGATCAGGTCGTCGCCGAGGTCCGCCCGCTTGCGGTGGATCAGGTCCGCCAGGTACGCCCGCATCCGCTTGACCGCACGCGCCACCCCGCCGCGCGGGCCCCCGCCGTGGCGGATCATCATCCCGGCCCAGTCCCGGAAGTCGTCCTGGTCCTCGGGCGGCACGCCGAGCAGGTCGCAGATCGCGTAGATCGGCAGCGGGAAGGCGAACTCGTGGATCAGGTCCGCCGAGCCGCGCTGCGCGAAGCCGTCGATCAGCCGGTCGGTGAGCTGTTGCACCCGGGGCTCGAACTCGGCGACCCGGCGCGGCGTGAACGCCTTCGACACCAGGCGGCGCAGCCGGGTGTGGTCCGGCGGGTCGATGTTCAGCAGGTGGGTCATCAGATCGGCCTGGCGCTCGCCCGGGATGCCGACCCGTCCGGTGCGGTGCGCCTGCCCGCTGTGGTGGGCGGGGTTCTTGGAGAGCCGGCTGTCGGCGAGGGCCTGCCGGGCGTCGACGTACCTGGTCACCAGCCAGGCATCCACCCCGCTCGGCAGGGTGGTGCGGTGCACCGGCGCGTGCTCGCGCAGCCATGCGTACGCCGGGTACGGGTCGGCGGCGAACTCCCACGTGAAGAGCGGGGGGCGGGGAGTGTCGGAGGTGGCGGCCTCGGAGGTGGCGGCCTCGGAAGCATCGGAGATAGAGGTCTCCGAGGTGGGGGGCTCCGAGGTGGGGGGCTCCGAGGTGGGGGCGTCCGAGCTGGGGGCGTCCGAGCTGGGGGAAGCGGAGACCGGGCAGGCGGGGGCCGGGGAGACGGGCGCCGACGGGCTCGGCTGGGCCTGGCTCGGCCGGCCCCCGCTCGGCTGGTCGGAATCGGGCTGAACTGGCATGCGACGACCGTATCCGGTGGATGATCGACGATCGTGAGGCGTGAGCCTGGTCACCTGAGGGGTAATCCCTGTTGCGGAGGGTCAGGACCTGCCTACGATCCTCCGACGGAAATCGTGGGCGCCGGTGCGGAGTCGCCCACCAGGGAGGAGCCCAGCATGCGGGTAACCGGGGCGGTCGTGGTCATCGCCGTACTGGAAGGCGGGTCGGGTGCCGACCTCGCCCGCCGCTTCACCGCCGCCGGCACCGCCGGGGCGCTCATCGCCGACCAGCGGGTCGGCATCGCGGAGGACCTCGCCACCGAGCTCGACCGGCCGGGCTGCCCGGTCGTCGGCGTGTCCGCCGACATCCGGCGCCCGAGCGACGTCGCCGCCCTGGTCGACACCGCCGAGAAGCACCTCGGCCCGATCGACCTGTTCTGCGTGGCCGGGCCCGAAGGCGAGCGGATCATCTCCCTCGCCGACCTGCCCGCCCACCTCGACCTGGAGCGGCTCGTCGAGCTGGTCGCCCTGGTCGGCGAGGCGATCGGCGAGGTCATCGGCCAGGTCGTGCCGCAGCAGCGCCGGTCGGTCGAGGACCGGGCCGCCGTCTAGTCCCTGCCCGGTCACGCCCTGGGGTGCGCCCTCAGGGCGTGACCTGCGCCGAGGGAGCACCCCAGGGCGTGTTCAGGTGTGTCTCAGGGTGCTTCTCACAGCGCTTCTCAGGGCTTGAGGCCCTCGGCCACCCGGACCGCGTCCCGGTAGCCGCGGGCTGCTGCGCGCAGCGCGGCGTCCACGTCCACGTCGGCGTCGTGCGCGCGCTGCGCCACCGCGAGCAGCAGCCTGCCCGCCGACTCCGCCGTGAGCGCGGCGGGCAGCACGTACTCCTCGTCCGGGACGCCCGTGAAGCCCGACCGGCGCACCCGCGAGACCAGCTTCGCCGCGTACGCCAGCGACGGCAGCCCCGCCGGGACCCCGTCCAGCACCGACTCGCGATCGGACTTCTCGGCGGCCTTCAGCTGCTCCCAGTTCGCCTCCACCTCGGCGGCGCCCTCCGCCTCGACGTCGCCGAACACGTGCGGGTGGCGGTACATCAGCTTCTCCACGATGTCGCCGGCCACGTCGTCGACGGAGAAGGGGTCGGTGGGGTGCTCCTCGGCGATCCGGGAGTGGAAGAAGACCTGGAGCAGGACGTCCCCCAGCTCCTCGCGCAGGGTGCCGCGGTCCCCCTCCTCGATCGCCTCGACCAGCTCGTACGCCTCCTCGACCAGGTACTTCACCAGACTGGCGTGGGTCTGCTCGGCGTCCCAGGGGCAGCCGCCGGGCGCGCGCAGCCGGTCCATGACGGAGGCCAGGTCGATCAGGCGCGCGCCGGGCAGGTCGTACGAACCGGGCAGCACCTCGATCTCCGGCACCTCGCCCGCGTGCTCGACCGCGAGCCGCGCCAGCGCGTCGGTGAGCCCGGGGTCGCCGTCCGGACTGCCCAGCCAGACCACGGGACCTACCTCCGGGGACCCTCCGGTCAACAGCCGGGCGAGCGCCGGCGCGGAACCGGGCGCCACGATCTCCACCTCGACCCCGGCCTGCCGCACCGCCGCCAGCTGGGGGTGCTCGGCATCCCCCGCCAGCACCCGGCCGGCCGCCCGCAACGCCTCCCAGGCGGGCCATGCCAGCAGCCCGGGAGCCACCCGGTGGGTGGTGGTGAGCAGGATCAGCTTCGCGCCCGAAAGATTCGTCACGCTCCGAACCTACCCGGCCCGGGCGGCGCCCTGCGCGGGGGTTTTGACGGTCCTGCTCCGCTGCGTCCGGCGGGTGGGCGGGGCGGCGGGGTTCGTGCGGTCCTGCCGGCATCCCGCACCGGCCGGCGCGGCCTGGGCCCGGCTTCGCTCGGGTCGGGTCGGCTCGGGTTTCGCTGGGGGTCGGCTCGGGTCGGCCCGGGTCTGCTCGGTGGGGGGCGACGGCGGCGGGACGGCTCGGCAGCGGCGGGCGGCGGGCGGCGGGCGGCGGGCGGCAACCAAAATATGTAGACCGGTCTACTGACTTATCCTCTATGGACCGGTCTACTGATTTTGCTGCTCTATAGACCGGTCGACAGATTTCGCCCGTCTCCTCGGACTCTGTAGACCGGTCGAGATATTCCTCGCCCGGGCGGGAGTCAGCCCGGCGGAGTCAGCCAGGGCGGGTTGTCCGGGAGCAGGGCGACGTGCTCCGGGTCCCAGGTGCCGTAGCGGGGGTTGACGCGCAGGTGCAGGGCGATGGCCGCGTCGGCCAGGGCCCGGCGGACGACCGCGTCCCCCGCCGGAGTGGTGGCGTCCTGGCCGGCCGCCGCGGCGAGGCGGCGGAGGCCCAGCTGTCGGCGGTAGTAGGCGTCGATCGCCCCCTCCGGCACGCCTTCCCCGGCCAGCGCGCGGCTGAGCTGTCCGGCGCCGCCGAACCTCTCCTGCTCCGCCGCGCGGGCGGCCGCGACCTCGGCGCCGGTGACGGTCAGCCGCCGGTCGGAGAGTGCCCGCGCGACCACCGCGTCGAGCACCAGGTCCGTCACGGCCTGCCGTGCCGGCGCGTCCGGCTGCTCGCGGGCGTCGGTCGAGGCTCCGCCCGTCCCGTCCCGCAGCTGGGACACCCTGGCCTCGACCGCGCCGATCGGAATCCGCCGACCGTCGAGCACCACCGCCGTTCCGGCCGTCAGTCCGTCGCCCCCGCACGCGGTCAGGACCGAGGCGGCGAGCAGGACGCCGACGACGGCGGTCCGACGGTGCATGACTGGTCTCCCGGGTGACGGTGGCCCCCGGCCGGGCGCTCACCCGAGAGTAGGGCGGCCGGGCACCCGGCGCGCGGACCGTGGCCCGAACGGGTCACTCGCGGCGGTGGCGCACGGCGGCCATCCGGGTGGCGTCAACCCTGACGATCGTCCAGGTCCCGGTCTGTCTTTCGGGTCGGGTCGCCGCCCCCGCCCGCTCCTACGGTCGGTGACCATGACGAACAGGGACAGGACAGCGGGCAGAAGGCAACAGGGCCGCCTGGGCACCGGCGCGCGGTCGGCGGGGGCGGTGGCGCTGCTCGGGGCGGGTACCGGGGTGGTCGGGTGGCTGGCCCCCGCACGACCACCCGACGGTGCGGAGGGCGCCCCGGCGCGGGTGGTCGGCGGGGTCTCCGCCGAGGGCTACCGGTGGGTCGTCGGCGGCGTCGCCGACGCGCCGCGCTGGCTGGGCTCGCTGATGGAGCCCGCCACCGAGGCCGGGCTGCTGGTGCTGGGCCTCCTACTGGCGCTCTGCTGGTGGACCGCCCGGGGCCGGCGCTCGGCCGGGCCGGTCGCGGGCGTCCTGCTGACCGGTCTCGGCACGGTGCTCGCGTACGGGGCGAGCGAGGTGCTGAAACTCGTCGTCGACGAGGAACGCCCCTGCCGGGCGCTGTCCGGTGTCCCCGCCGTCGCCGAGTGCCCGCCACCCGGCGACTGGTCCTTCCCCAGCAACCACGCGACCCTGGCCGCCGCCCTGGCCGGCGGTCTGGTACTGCTGCGTCCGCGCTGGGCGTTGCTGATCCTCCCGGTGGGCGGCGCCACGGCCGCCCTGCGGGTGGCGGCCGGGGTGCACTACCCGCACGACGTGCTGGCCGGGGCCGTGCTCGGCGCCACCGTCACGGCGGCCGTGGTCATCGCCTTGCTCCCGCTCGGCACCGGGATCGTGGGAGCGCTGAGCGGCGTGCCGGTCCTCGGCCCGCTGCTACTGGCCCCGTCAGTCGCGCGGGCCGCCCGCGCAGGTGCCGCCGGCGGTCAGTCCGGCCTCGTGTGCGAGCACGGCGGCGGCCGCCCGGTTGGCCACCCCGAGCCGGGCCAGGATGGAGCTCACATGAGCCTTCACGGTGCCCTCCACCACGCCGATCCGGCGGGCGATCTGGCCGTTGGACAGCCCGGCGGCGACCAGCGCCAGCACGTCGCGTTCCCGGGTGGTCAGCGCGGCCACCTGGTCCCGGGCGGCGGTCCTGCGGTCGGCCGGCCCGCCCGCCCCACCGGCGGCCAGATGGGCGACCACCCGGGCGGCCACCTTGGGTGACAGGTAGGCGGCACCGTCCGCGACCGCCCGTACCCCGGCGATCAGCTCCTCGGGTTCGCCGGACTTGATCAGGAACCCGTTGGCGCCGCCGCCGAGTGCCCGCAGGATGTAGTCGTCCTCGCCGAAGGTGGTCAGCATGACGATCCCGGTGGCGGCGCCGGTCCGGCGGATCTCGGCGGCCGCGGCGATGCCGTCGGTACCGGGCATCCTGATGTCCAGCACGACGACGTCCGGCCGGTGGCGCAGGACCAGGTCGACGGCCGCGCGGCCGTCCCCGGCCTCCGCGACGATCTCGATGCCCGGGTCGGTGGCGAGCACCGCGCGCACGCCGGCCCGCACCATCGGTTCGTCGTCGGCGATCACCACCCGAATCCGTGTCGCACCCTCGGCCCGCTCCTGGCCGCTCATCCGGCGGTCACGAGATCAGAGCGTCCAGGGAGATCAGCACATCCCCCTGGAAGCAGAGCCGATACGCATCCCCGGAGCGGTCGTTGTTGAACGGTTCGGCCGTGATCGCGTAGTACTCGCACGTCACTCCTTCTCCCGGGGGCGGCGGGTTCTCCTCCGATGGATGGTACGGAAACTGACGTTCCGGCAGAAATCGCTGCACTGCGGCCCGGTCCTGGCCTACTCGCAGCGAGGCGTAGTCCGCCGGGTCCAGCACGGCGCGGCCGGTGGTGTAGATCGTCCATCCGCGCAGAACGGCGGTCAGCACCAAAGCGGTGACCAGTGGCACCAGGACGACCGCTGCCATCATCCGGCCCACCCGGCGGCGGGCGCGGTGCAGTTCGCGAGCCGGTGACACTGTGGCGGGCGCGGGGGCCGGTTCGGCGCAGGCGTCGACGCCGGCGCCGGAACCCGGGAGATACGCGGAGACCTCGAAACCGCCGTCGGCGGCTCGGGCCCCGTGGCCGAAGGTGCCGCCCGCCAGCCTGACCCGTTCGGCCAGGCCGATCAGCCCTCGGCCGCCTCCGCCCGGCAGAGCCGCCGGCAGCCCCGTCGGTGACGGGCCGTTGGCCACCCGAATGCGGGCGCCGTCCGCCGTGTAGGCCAGCCGGACCGTGACGGGCGCCCGCGGAGCGTGCTTGGCCGCGTTGGTCAGCGCCTCCTGGACGACCCGGAACGCGGCGTGTTCGGCCGCGCGCGGCAGGCCGCCCGGCTCCCCGGTGACGGTCAGCCGGACATCCAGACCGGCCGCGACCGCCTCCTCGACCAGAGGGGGGATGCCTGTGTCGGCCGGACGGGCCGCCGCCTCGTCCCGCTCGTCCCGCAGGATTCCGATCACCTCGCCCAGACGCTCCACGGCCGCCGCCACGCCCGCCCGGATCTCCTGGGCCGCCTCCCGATGCGGCGGCGCCAGGTCGGGCGCCAGCTTCAGCGCACCGGCCCGCAGGGCGATCAGGCTCAGGTCGTGGCCGAGAGCGTCGTGCATGTCCTGCGCGATCCGGGCCCGCTCGCGCAGCCGGGCCTGCTCCGCCACCAGCTGCTGCTCGCGCTCCAGCCGCTCGGCCCGTTCCCAGCCGGCCCGCACCAACTCCTGCGACTGCCGCCAGAACCGACCCACCATCCACGGCCCCATTCCGGCGCAGACCGTCAGGGACACGAACGACGTCCCCGGCACCATCCACTCGGGTACCAGCACCGCCGCCGCCACGCCGCCGACGACCATCCCGGTCAGCACCACCAGCGCCGACCGGGCCCGCTCCATCCGCCGACCTGCCAGGAACGCCGCCGCGATCGCCGCCAGCACCCACCAGATGTCGACCAGGCACAACCCGATCGCCGCCGACGCCACCGCCAGCAACCCGCCGTCGACCCACTGCCGTCCGTTCATAAGCACGGTGACGACAGTACGGAGAGGCGGGAACGGACGAATCTGCCGAAAGTCATGCCCCGCACCGCCGCACCGCACAGGAAGTCGGCGGGTCCGACGTCCTGTGCACGGCGAGCGGTGAACAGCACGAGCGGTGCACAGGGCGGGCCGTGCGCTGGTCGGGCCGTGCGCTGGTCGGGCCCGGAGCAGGGTGAGCGGGTCAGGAGCCGGGGGCGTAGGGGTTGCCGACCGGCCAGGGGGTGGCGCGGGGGTCGGGCGGCTGGGGGTTGTTGGTGGTGCGGTGCGGCTGCAGGTGGTCCAGGCTCTGCCGCAGACGGCGCACGGCCTGGTGGTGGGGGCCGTCGCGGCGCTCCCGGTCGAAGAGGAGCTGCAGCAGCCACTGCCAGGCGCCCTCGGCGTCGCCGCCCGCCGCGAGCAGCAGACCGATCCGCTCACGCAGGTCGAGCGCCCGCTCCGCATCGGCCTCCGACCCCGCGTCGAGGCGCGCGGTGTGGGCGGCGAGCAGTGCCCGGTACTCGGCGAGGGCCTCCGCGCCGTGGCCGAGCTGTTCCAGGCAGTCCGCGGCACGGTAGCGGTGTTCCAGTCCCTGCGGCCCGTGCGGGCCTCCGTCGGCGGTGATCGCGAGGATCCGGTACTCGGGGAGCGCGTTCCGGTAGCGGCGCTCCTGGAGCAGCGTGCGCGCGTAGATGGTCCGGATGGTGCGGACGAGCGGTGCTCCGTCGCCGAGTTCGGCCTGGGCGCGGGGCAGCAGCCGGGAGGCGAGGTCGAGCACCTCGGCGTGGCGCCCGGCGTCGACGAGGTCGGAGAGCCGGGCGCAGGCCGCCGCCAGATCCGGGGCGGAGGACGCAGTGACGGGGGCGGAGGGCGCGGGGGCGGAGGTCGGCGGAGCCGTCGGAACGGCCGTCATCAGCAGGGGCTGCGGCTCCACCCGCGCAGCCGCCGGCGCGGGGTGGACCACGGGCTGCCGGACCATCGCGGGCGCGGGCGTCGATGCAGACGCGGGCATCGGCACCGGCGCCGGGACCGGGACCGGGATCGGTACGGGGAGCGCGGTGTCCAGCGGCCGGGGCTGCGGCTGGTGCGGGTGGCGGTACGGGCGGGCGGGGTCGGGCAGCGGGCCGTACCGGGGTTGCGGGGCCGCCTCCGCGAGCGGGAGCAACGGAAGCAACCGCCCGTAGACCTCCTGCGCGTCGGCCGGGCGCTCGGCCGGCTGCTTGGCGAGCAGGTCCAGGACCAGCCGTTCGAGAGCCGCGGGGACCTCGGGACGCAGCTCGCGCAGGGGCGTCGGCGGCTCGTCGACGTGTCGGCGCAGCACACCGAGGGCGGTGGGCGCGCGGAACGGCTCCTCCCCCGCGAGCATCTCGTGCAGCAGACAGCCGAGGGCGTAGAGGTCGCTGCGAGGGTCGGCGGTCGCGGCGAGGGCCTGCTCGGGCGCCATGTAGGCGGGGCTGCCGATCGGAACACCCGTGAGGGTGAGGCGGGTCGCGTCGGTGTCGAGGGCGGTGGCGATGCCGAGGTCGAGCAGGACCGTCCGGCCGTCGTCGCGAACCATCACGTTGCTGGGCTTCAGGTCGCGGTGGACCACGGGTACGGCGTGTACGGCGGCGAGGGCGCCGCAGAGCTGGGCCGCGACGGCGACCGCGCGCTCGACCGGCAGGGGCGAGTCCTCGGCGATCAGATCGGCGAGGCTGAGGCCGGGGACGCGCTGCATGACCAGGTACAGCTCGCCGCCGTCCTCCCCGGCGTCGAAGACGGTGACCAGGCCGGGGTGGTCCAGGGCGGCGGTGATCCGGCACTCCCGCAGGAAACGGCGGCGCAGCTCGTCGCCTCGACTGCCGCGCTCGGGGCTCTCGTCCGCGGGCAGGAGGAGGTCGGGGCGGAGCAGCTTGACGGCGACGGGGCGGTCGAGCCGCTCGTCGTAGCCGCCCCAGACCTGGCCCATGCCGCCATGGCCGATCTTCTCGGCCAGGCGGTAGCGGCCGCCGATCACCCGGGCGCCGGTCGATCCGGCGCCGGTCGATCCGGCGCCGAGCGGTCCGGACGCGAGCGGTCCGGCGCCCTGGCGGCCGGCGGTCACGGCCGGCCCTCGCGGGCCTGGCGGCGCAGCAGTTCGCCCAACTCGCGCAGGTCGTCGGAGGCCGCGGGCGGCGCGGCGGGGGCTGCGGCGGGCGGCGCGGGGGCGGGGGTCGGGGCCGTGTTGGGCATGGACACCGGGGCGGGGGTGGCATAGCCGGGCGGCGGGGCGTACGGCATGACGGGGGCGGTCTGCGCGTAGGGCGAGGCGGGCGGCGGGTAGTACCCGGGCGGCGTGGGCAGCACGGTCGGCTGCGGGCGGGCGGCGTTCCAGAGGGCTCGACTGTCCATCAGCAGGTAGTGCAGCGGGGCGCCGAACCACATCAGCAGCATCGCCGTCATGCCCGCGGTGTCCGCGCCGTGCGCGCTCTTGTCGTTTCCCGCCACCCCGGCGCCGACCAGGTAGGTGAGGAACAGTCCGGCGAACACCACCGCGCCCAGGATGTCGAACCAGCGCCGCCGCCGGATCGCCAGCAGCAACGAGGGGATCATGCCGAGCAGACCGACCGTCACCACCGGGGTGACGGCACACAACACCTTGCCGAGCACGCCGTACGGGCCCGCGGCCATCCCCGGGCGCAGCGGCGGGGCGGCGGCGGGCATGGGGCCGGGCTGCGGGTAGTGACCGGCCATGGGCATCGGGGCGGTCGGCTGCATCGCGTCCGGTATCCCGCCGGGGAAGGCGCCACCAGGGACCGCGCCACCGGGCGGCGGTCCGAACTGCCCGGGGTACTGCCCTGACATGTGCGCTCCTGAGCGGGTGAGAACGGCGGTCTGCCGGAGTACGGAGGAACCCCGCACACCGTACCGCCCGAGGCCGACACGCCGGAGGGCTTCCCTCCGGGAGGATGGCCTCCCGGGGCCACGTTCCCGGCCGACGGCTGTCCGGATGGAGCCGCCGGGCTTCCGCTGACGGGAATGGAATATGTAGACCGGTCGAGATGGAAGCGGAATATGCCGACCGGTCTACAGAGGCGGAATCGCTGGACCGGTCTACATATTTGCTACCGCGTGGTCCACAGGGCACAGGAGCCGCCTGGGGATTATGTGGACCGGTCTACAGAGGGTAAATAGGTCGACCGGTCTACATATTTGTCCGCTCTGTCCGCCCTGCCCCGCCCGCCAGATGCCGGCGGGCGGGGCAACCCGGACGCACCAGGCCGGGCAGGGCGGACGCGCCGCACCGAACAGGGTCGGACGACCAGGCCGGGGCAGGCCGGACACGCCAGGCCGGGCGGGCAGCGCGAGGTCAGGCCCGGGGGTGCGCCTCGGGAAGGGGAAGGGCCCCTGTGGCGAGGCCGTCGGTGAGGGACTGCGCGAGGCCGTGTCCGAGTGCGGCGGCCTGTTGGAGGGTCGCGTCGAAGGCGGCGATCCGGGCGAAGGCCGTGCCGAGCCGGCGCTGGTCGGCGATCGGGAGGCGGGGCAGCTCGACCCGGCGGATGTCGAGGCGCGCGGTGGTGGTGGCGTGGCTGGCGGCCCGTCGGGTGCTCGCTGTGGAGCGGAGCTGGCCGGCCAGGAACTCCGGGTCGACCGCTTCGAGGTCAGGCCGCAACAGGTGCAGCTGGCGGCCGAGGGCAGCGCCCGCGAGCGGGCCGTCGGCCTGGACGACCCGGGCCACGCCGCCGCCCAGCGCCGGGACCAGGACATCGCCGGGCCGGGTCCGGATGCCGGCCGCCGGACCGGTGGAACCGCCCGAATCGGGAGCCCCGCTCGGCGCGCCCCCGGCGATCAGGTCCTGATCCGTCAGAACGGCCGCACCCGGGCCGACACCGGCGTCAGCACCGACACCAGCACCAGCACCCGTAGCCGCCCCGGAGCCCGACGAGTACACCTCCAACACGCCGCTGCGGACCAGCTCCCCCACGGTGATGACCGGGGCCACCGCCGTGGTCGGCGGGACCACCGCGGACGGCTCCGGCAGCAGGCTTCCGGGCGCGGCCAACCCCGCCAGCAGCTCCGTCAACCGGCCGCCCAGGTGGGCGAGTTCGGCGGCCCCGCCGACCGCTCCGGCGGGCGGGACGTGGCGGGCGGGCGAGAGGTCGGTCTCGTCGTCGAGCAGGTCGATCGCGGCCATCGCCCGGTGCACGCCGGGCCGGTCGTCCGGCAACGGCAGGCCCTCGCGCGCGGCGAGGTCGAAGGCGCGCCAGGCGTCCAGGACGGTCCGGCGCAGTTCGGGCCAGTCGACCCGGTCGCGCCCACCCTCGCCGGACGAGGCCACAGAAGGGGCGACCGGCGAGAACCCGGTCAGGAAACCGGTCGAGGAGCCGGCCGGGAAACCGGACGAGGCGCCGGGCGAGGAGGACGCGTCGAGCAGCAGGACCTGCCGGAAATCCTCCCCCGGCCGGGGCGCGCGCAGCACCCACAGGTGCAGCGGCACCCCGTACGGCGGCGCGGCTCCGGCCGGCAGCGCGATCACGGCGCGCAGCGCGCCGGAGCGCAGCAGTTCGGCGCGGACCCGGCGCCCGGCCCGGCGGCCGGCGACGGCGGGCGGCAGCAGGAGGGCGGCGAGCCCGCCGGGACCGGTGCGGGCCAGACAGTGCAGCACCCAGGCGAGTTCGGACTCCCCGCGCGGCGGCACCTGGCCGCCCGGCCAGCGGGGGTCGAACTGCAACTGGTCGTGCCCCCAGTCCCGTTCGTTGTACGGCGGCTGGCAGAGCACAGCCTCGAAGGTGCGGCCGGAGTAGGCGTCGGCGCGCAGCGAGTCGCCGCCGCGCAGGTCGAGCGGGAGCGGTCCGGGGTCGGTGGCGGGCGTGTGCAGGGCGAGCCGGAGCAGGGCGAGCGCGCTGGTCACCGGGTCGGCGTCCTGCCCGTAGCGGCCGGTCGTCGGCGGGAGGGCGAGCAGCACCGCCCCGAGGCCGGCGGCCGGGTCGAGCACCGTGGCGGGGACGCCGGCCACCGCGGCGAGCAGTTCGGCGGCCTCGGGCGGGGTGGGGCTGAGCTGTCGGGTGTTGGCCTCGGCGTACCGGGTGAGCAGTTGCTCGTACGCGCCCGCGGCGCCGACGCCCGCGGCCAGTTCGGCGAGCAGGCGGGCCAGGTCCAGCTGGGTGCTGCCGAGCAGGCCGGACAGCTGGAGTGCGGCGGCGCCCTCCACCCCGAGGGTCTGCACCGCCACGCCGGACAGTGCCCGGGGCAGTGCGGTGGCGAGACGGGTGTCGGGTTCGGCGGTGAGCGCGGGCCAGCGGTCCGGCTCGCGGTGCAGCAGCAGCAGGACGGCGCCGGCCTGGAGCAGCGGCGCCGCCGGGTGGCCGGCGGGGTCGCGCAGGGTCTCGACCAGTCGCCAGGTCCGCTCCAGCAGCGGCAGCTCGGCGATCTTGCCCTGTCCGCGAAGCCAGGCCTCCACATCGGCGAGCGCGAAGGTCGGGCTGCTGTCGGTGCCGCCGACCGGGCGCGGGAAGTCCGGGTGGCGGCGGCGCCAGTTGCTGACGGCGGCCCGTCCCACCCCGGCCAGCCGGGCGATCTCGACGGCGGTCACCTCGGGACGGTCCGGCATGGGGCTCCTTCGACGCACGGGCGAGTGTGATCACACAGCATAGCCAGCACGCCCCCCATCCCCGTTCACACGTGAACAGAGACGTTTCCCGAATCAGTGTTGACATGGTTCACAGTCAATGATGTGATTCTCTCATCGAGGCCGCACCGAACGGCCGCACCGAGACCGGGCAGCAAGCCCGAGAAGCCGGAGAACCCCATGTCCGCCGCCACCACCACCCGCCGCCGCACCGCCGCCCTGCTGCTGGGCGCCGCGCTGGTCACGCTCTCCGCGACCGCCTGCAGCTCGACCGCCGGCACCACCGTCGCCACGGAGCCCAAGCAGACCGCCGCCGCAGGCAGCGCGGCAGGCGCCGCCGCCACGCCCGCGGAGAGCAAGCCCGCCGAGAGCAAGCCCGCGGACGCCCCCAAGGCGGCGGCCAAGCTGGGCGACACCATCGCGCTCAAGGGCATGGACAAGGGCATCACCGCCGACATCACCACGGTGAAGGTGGTCGACCCGGCCGAGAGCTCGAACGAGTACCTCAAGCCGGAGGCCGGCAAGCGCTACGTCGCCGTCCAGTTCCAGATCAAGGCCACCGGCACGCAGGCCTACAGCGAGATGCCGTGGAGCAGCGCCAAGGTGGTCGACACCCAGGGCCAGTCGTACGGGCCGAGCCTCGCCGAGACCAAGGCCGGCCCGACCTTCCAGACGCCCACCAACATCGCCGCCGGCGAGACGGGCAAGGGCTTCGTCACCTTCGAGATCCCGACCGACGCCAAGCTCGACAAGGTGCAGTTCGCCCTGGACAACGGCTTCGCCAAGCAGGTCGGCCAGTGGAAGATCGGCTGACGGCTCCGTTCACAGCCGACACCACCCGCACCACCCGCACCCGCACCGGCACCGGCACCACCCGCACCCGCACCCGCACCCGCACGCAAAACAGCGGTCTCAGGCACCGTCGCCTGAGACCGCCGCTCGCCCGGGAGGAGCCCGGGGCTCGACCGGAGCCCGCCCCTCACGAGAACCAGCCCCACGAGAACCACCCTCGCGGGAACCAGCCCCACGAGAACCCGCAGGATCCAGCCCCCGCTACTTCTTCGCCCCCGCCAGATCGTCGAACATCGCCGACAGGAACTCCCGCGACCAGCCGAGCAGTTCACGCCCGACCAGCGGCTTGCCGCCGATCCGGCCGGTGCTCGGCCGGGGCACCAGCAGCTGCTGGGTGGTGGCCTTCACCTGGCTGCGAGGGTAGAGCCGGTTCAGCCGCAGCTGCTGCGACTCGCGCAGGTCCACCGGCCCGAACCGGACGTTGGACCCCTGCAGCGTGATGTCCGAGATACCGCACCGCCGGGCGTACAGCCGCAGCGCCGCCACCAGCAGCAGGTTCTCCACCGCCTCGGGCAACTTGCCGTAGCGGTCGACGAGTTCGTCCCGGACCTGGGTGATGTCCTCCTCCGAGTTCACCGCCGCGATCGAGCGGTACGCCTGCAGCCGCAGCCGCTCGCCCGGCGCGTAGTCGTGCGGGACGTGGGCGTCCACCGGAAGCTCGATCTTCACCTCCAGCGGCTCCTCCTCGGGCGCACCGCCACCGTTGGCCAGCGATTCGCGGAACTCGGCCACCGCCTCGCCGACCATCCGCATGTAGAGGTCGAACCCGACACCGGCGATGTGTCCGGACTGCTCACCGCCGAGCAGGTTGCCCGCGCCGCGGATCTCCAGGTCCTTCATCGCCACGTACATACCGGCACCCATCTCGGTGTGCTGGGCGATGGTGGCGAGCCGCTCGTGCGCCGTCTCCGTCAGCGGCTTCTCCGGCGGGTACAGCATGTAGGCGTACCCGCGCTCGCGCCCACGGCCGACCCGGCCGCGCAGCTGGTGCAGCTGGGAGAGGCCGAAGGTGTCACCGCGCTCGACGATCAGGGTGTTGGCGTTGGAGATGTCGATGCCCGACTCCACGATCGTGGTCGACACCAGGACGTCGAACTCCTTCTCCCAGAAGTCGACGACCACCTTCTCCAGCGCGGTCTCCCCCATCTGCCCGTGCGCGGTGGCGATCCGCGCCTCGGGGACGAGGTCCTTCAGCCGGGCCGCCGCCTTGTCGATCGACTCCACCCGGTTGTGGATGTAGAACACCTGGCCCTCGCGCAGGAGTTCACGCCGGATCGCGGCCGAGATCTGCTTCTCGTCGTACGGTCCGACGAACGTCAGCACCGGGTGGCGCTCCTCCGGCGGGGTGGTGATGGTGGACATCTCGCGGATGCCGGTGACAGCCATCTCCAGGGTGCGCGGGATCGGCGTCGCCGACATGGTCAGCACGTCGACGTTGGCCCGCAGCTTCTTCAGCTGCTCCTTGTGCTCGACGCCGAACCGCTGCTCCTCGTCGACGATGACCAGGCCCAGGTCCTTGAAACGGGTCTCCGAGGAGAACAGCCGGTGGGTGCCGATGACGACATCCACCGAGCCCTCGAAGAGGCCCTCCAGCACGGCCTTCGCCTCGCTGTCGGACTGGAACCGGGACAGCGCCTTCACCGTCACCGGGAAGTTGGCATACCGCTCGGCGAAGGTCGAGAAGTGCTGCTGCACCAGAAGCGTGGTCGGCACCAGGACGGCCACCTGCTTGCCGTCCTGCACCGCCTTGAACGCCGCCCGCACCGCGATCTCGGTCTTGCCGTAGCCGACGTCGCCGCAGATCAGCCGGTCCATCGGGACGGACTTCTCCATGTCCGACTTGACCTCGGCGATCGTGGTCAGCTGGTCGGGCGTCTCCGCGTAGGGGAAGGCGTCCTCCAGCTCGCGCTGCCACGGGGTGTCCGGGCCGAAGGTGTGGCCGGGGGCGGCCATCCGGGCCGAGTACAGCTTGATCAGGTCGGCGGCGATCTCCTTGACCGCCTTCTTGGCCCGCTGCTTGGTCTTCGCCCAGTCCGCGCCGCCGAGCCGGTGCAGCGTCGGGGCCTCGCCGCCGACGTACTTGGTGACCTGGTCCAGCTGGTCGGTCGGCACGAACAGCCGGTCACCGGGGTGGCCCCGCTTGGCGGGCGCGTACTCCAGCACCAGGTACTCGCGGGTCGCGCCCTGCACGGTGCGCTGCACCATCTCGACGTACTTGCCGACGCCGTGCGCCTCGTGGACCACGTAGTCGCCGGCGGCCAGCGCCAGCGGGTCGATCGCGTTGCGGCGCCGGGACGGCATCCGCCGCATGTCCTTGGTGGAGGACTTCTGGCCGGACAGGTCGGTCTCGGTGATGACGGTCAGCTTCAGCGCCTCGTCCACGAAGCCATGCTCGATCGAGCCGCAGGAGACGTAGACGACGTCCCGGGTCGGCGCCTCGGCGAGGTCGGCGACGAGACGGGCCGGGATGCCCTCGTTGCCGAGCACCTCGGCCAGCCGCGAGGCCGGTCCGTGGCCCTCCGTCACCATGACGACCCGCCAGTCGGCGGCCAGCCGCTCCTTGGCGTCGGCGATCGCCCGCGCGGTGTCGCCCCGGTAGGCCTCGACGGCGTGCATGCCCAGCGTCAGGGTGTTGGCGTCGAACTCCAGCACCTCGTGCACCGAGGACTCGCTGGTGGCGAACGGGCTGACCGACCACCAGGGCAGCCCGATCTCGGCGGCGCGCTCCCGGACGTCGGCGAGCGAGCGGAGCGAGGCGGCGGAGACGTCGATCGCCTCCAGGTCGATCGGCCGGTCCCCACCGGAGGCGGCCGCCACCCAGGAGGCGTGCAGGAACTCCTGGCTGGTCGCCACCAGATCGGCGGCCCGGGTGCGGACCCGCTCGGGGTCGCAGACCACGGTGACCGAGCCGAGCGGCAGCACGTCCAGCAGCAGCTCCATGTCGTCCACCAGGACGGGCGCCAGCGACTCCATGCCCTCGACCGCGATGCCCTCGGCGATCTTGTCCAGGATCTCGGCCAGCCCCGGGTGCTCGGCCGCCAGTTCGGCGGCCCGGGCCCGGACCTCGTCGGTCAGCAGCAGTTCACGACAGGGCGGCGCCCACAGCCCGTGCTCGGCGATCTCCAGCGAGCGCTGGTCGGCCACCTTGAAGTAGCGGATCTCCTCGACGTCGTCGCCCCAGAACTCCACCCGCAGCGGGTGCTCCTCGGTCGGCGGGAAGACGTCCAGGATGCCGCCGCGCACCGCGAACTCGCCACGCTTCTCGACCAGTTCGACGCGAGCGTAGGCGGCCGCGGCCAGCCGGCGGGCCACCGCCTCCAGGTCGTGCGACTCACCCCGCCGGACGGCCACCGGCTCCAGCTCGGCCAGCCCCTTCACCTGCGGCTGGAGCACCGAGCGGACCGGTGCCACGACCACCTGGACCGGGCCCGCCGCCGGGTCGTCCGCCCGCGGGTGCACGATCCGGCGCAGCACGGCCAGCCGGCGGCCGACCGTGTCCGAGCGCGGCGAGAGCCGCTCGTGCGGAAGGGTCTCCCAGGCCGGGTACTCGGCGACCGAGTCCGCCGGCAGCAGCGAGCGCAGCGAGGCGGCGAGGTCCTCCGCCTCCCGGCCGGTCGCCGTGACCGCCAGCACCGGGCGGCCGCGCTCGCCGGCCGCCTGCCCGGCGAGCGCGCGGGCCAGCGCGGCGATGGCGAACGGCCGGGCGGCGGGCGGGCCGACCAGGTCCAGGTGGCGGCGGCCACCGGCGGCGGTGGCGGTCGCGGCCTCGATCGCCTCGGCGAGGGCCGCGTCCCGCGCGACGACATCGAGCAGTCCGGTCAGGCTCATCTGGAGTCTCTTCTTCGTCCCGTGGCTGGTGCTGCCCCCGGGCGGCGAAGGCCCGCCAGGGCAACGCGAACGGCCCGGCACGCCGAGCGGCCGGGGGTCTCAAGCGTACGCCGCGGCGCCGACGGCCACGCGGCGCACGGGCCCGGCGGGGCCGATGCGCGGACGAAGGACCTGTCCCCCACGCGGGCGGCAGGGGCTCCGCGATCTGCCACGAACTGGACATACTCCTGTCACTGGCCGTCCATGGAGATCGCGCACCATAGTGAATGTGCCCGCCGCACCCAACCGTGGGGGATGGCTGCGGATGGGCACAGTCGCACACCCGATGGGGGTCGGGAGTGCGAGGCCGGGCGACCCTGGGTGGGGGCGCCCGCCCAAGCGCCGGGAACCGTGGCGCCCCTTCCTGGGGGGCGCCACGGGTCTCGGCCTCCTTCGTCTGCGCGCCCGACCGTCCTCCGCGCCCGTCCCCATTCCTTCCCTCGGCCCCTCCCCCTGTGGGCCCCTCCCCTGCGGCCCCGGCCGCCTCCCCGGCGCCCTCCCTGCCGACCTCTTCGCCGAAAAGCCGCGCGTCCCGGCGCCGCTCCCTACCCTGTGGTGAAGACCGTACGGGGGCGTCCCGGAGGGGACCTGGTGGGCGTCGCGGTGGAGGGGGTTCTTCGTCATGCGCGTTGTCATCGCAGGTCAGGGCCGCGTGGGACTGCCACTGGCGGTCCGTGCAGCCGAGGTCGGCCACCAGGTGGTCGGCTACGACGTGGACGAGCGCAGGATCGAGCGGCTGGCGGCCGGCGAGCCCTACGTCGGGGACATCCCCGCCGAGCGGCTGCGGCCGCTGCTGGAGAACGGGACCTATCTGCCGTCCGCCGAGCCGGGTGACGTGGCGGGCTTCGACATCGCCGTGATCACCGTGCCGACGCCGCTGCGCGACGGGGTGCCCGACCTGTCGCCCATCGAGGCCTCCGCCCGACTGCTCTCCCGGCACCTGCGGCCGGGGGCGACGGTGGTGCTGGAGTCGACCACCTACCCGGGGACCACCGAGGAACTGCTCGCGCCGGTGCTGGAGGAGGGTTCCGGGCTGACCGCCGGCCGGGACTTCCACCTCGGCTACAGCCCCGAGCGGATCGACCCGGGCAACCCGACCTGGCGGCTGGAGAACACCCCGAAGGTGGTGTCCGGCATCGATCCGGCCGCGCTGGCCGCGGTCGAGGGCTTCTACGGGCGGCTGGTCGAGCGGACGGTCCCGGTGTCCTCCTGCAAGGAGGCCGAGCTGACCAAGCTGCTGGAGAACACCTTCCGGCATGTGAACACCGCGCTGGTCAACGAGCTGGCGATGTTCGCGCACGACCTCGGCATCGACGTCTGGGAGGCGATCGACGCCGCCTCGACCAAGCCGTTCGACTACTTGCGCTTCACCCCGGGGCCGGGCGTGGGCGGCCACTGCCTACCGCTCGACCCCTCCTCCCTGCCCTGGCGGGTCGAGCGCGCGCTCGGCCGGTCGTTCCGGTTCGTGGAGCTGGCCAACGACGTGAACAGCCACATGCCCGACTACGTGGTGCGGCGGCTGGCGGCGGCGCTGAGCGACCGGCAGCGCCCGGTGAACGGCTCGCGAGTGCTGCTGCTCGGGCTCGCGTACGAGAAGGACACCGGCGACGCCCGGGAGACCCCGGCCGCCCGGGTCGCCGAACTGCTGACCCGGATGGGCGCCGAGGTCCGGGCCGCCGACCCGCACGTGGTGGTCGGGGTGCACGTCCCCGAGCCGGTGGTCCCCGGCCGGCCCGCCGCCGAGCAGGACCGGCACGACGATCCGTTCGCCGCCGTCCGCCGGGTGGAGGCGACCCCCGAGGAGCTGGCGGCCGCGGACGCGGTGGTGCTGCTCGCCGACCACGACGACTTCGACCACGAGTCCGTCACCACGCACGCCCGGTACGTCCTGGACTGCCGCCGCCGGCTCTCGGGCGCCACGGTGGAGGTGCTGTAACCCCCGCAAACCCCCGCAAACCACCGCAAACCCCAGCAATCCCCCGCACACTCCCGCAGGCTCCCGCAAACCCCTCGCCAACCCTTCGGAACGCGATGCCGGGCGTCCGCACCCGCCCGGCACCGCGAAGCGCGGGAAGTGCCCGGCTACCAGCGGGAGAGGTTGATGTCGTACATCATCACCTCGTACCCCTGGTTGCCGTTGAAGTCGTACTGCTCCCAGTTGAAGACCGTCCAGGAGCCGAGGCCGCCGCCGAGATAGGTGACGACCCGGTTGTTCCCGGCGTCGATGCGGTCCACGTTGTAGACGCGGACCGACATCCAGCCGTCATTGGCAAAGCAGAGTCTGCTGCTGTAGCCGTAGTTGTACACCTTCGCGTAATCGCTGCGGTTTCCGCAGTCGACCCGGTTCACGGCATTGGCATCGGCCGCCGGTATCAGCGCGGCCGCGGCGGCGGTCAGGACGGCGAGGACCCCGGCCCTGCCCATCAGGGTATTTCTCGGACCACGGTCGGTGCGGGGATCTGTGCGGCGAATCATGGGACCCCTCCATCGGCAACGGTTTGCGACTCCAGAGGCTGACACGGCGGCCCGCCGCCGAACAGCTTCTTTCCGGCCAAGCAGGAAAGCGGATCCCCCGGCCCGACCGGCCGTGGACAGAATGCGCTAGGGTCCGGACACCCTTGTCGCACTTGAGGATCGGAGCACTGGATTGGCACGCCCACCCCGTTTCGGCCGATTCGCCGCGATATTTCTGGCCGCCGCTTTAGCGCCTTTCGCCGCAGGCTGCTCGAACACCGCTAGCGGACCGTCGGAATCCGCATTGACGCCTCCCGCAATCACCGCCACAAAAGCGCCGGAGTCCGGGCGCGCCGGAATGACCGGACTACCGCTCTCCGCTTATCAGGCCGATGACCGGAGCGCGGTGAAGGAGATTCAGGTCAGGAATACGCTGGTCGTCTCCTGCATGCGGCGGGCCGGATTCGCCTCGTTCGACGGCGACGGGCTCCAGCCCGCGCAGGCCCCGGACAACGCGACGGCGCTGCCGGCCGGCGCCTGGGGGTACCTGGGCCCGGAGGTCGCGGCCGTCCAGGGGTTCCATCCGCCGCGGCGGACCGCGCCCGGGCAGCCGGCGCCGCCCCCGGGGGCCTCCTCCGAGGCGTTCGACGCCGCCCGTGTCGACTGCGACCGGCAGGCGGCCGAGCGGCTGGGCTCGCCGCCCTCCACCGGCACCGAGCTGATCGGCCGGCTCTTCGACGACTCGCTCCGGGCGACCGGCCGCGACAGCCGGGTGGTCGCGGCGACCAGGGCGTGGTCGGACTGCATGGCCGCCGCGGGCTTCCAGGCGCCGGATCCGGCGGCCCTGCCGGAGCGGTTCCGGGCCGGCCAGGAGATCACCCCGGCCGAGCTGGCCACGGCCCGGGCCGATGCCGAGTGCACCACCGGGAGCAATCTGGCGGGGATCTGGTTCGCCGTCCTGGCCGGGTACCAGCGACAGCAGATCGACCACAACGCGCAGGCCCTGAACGCCCAGCGGGAGGCGGTCAGGGCCCAGGACGCGAAGCTCTCGCAGCTGCTCGCGGGCGACGGCTCCTGAGCACCCGCCCAGGAGCCGTCCAACGGTCGCGGCCGCCGGCCTTCAGCCGTCAGTGGCGCTTGTTGTAGCTCACCGTGTTCGGGGTGGCGTAGTCGCTGCCGTCGTCCACGATCACGATCTTCGGGATGATCCGGGTCTCGTCCTCCGGCTGCCGCGCCGCGGCCGGAACGCCCGCACCGGCCGCCGGAACGCCCGCGCCGGAGGCGGAGGAACCGCTCGGCGGCGAGGACGGCCGCGGCGGCACCCCGGCTGCGCCCGCAGCGCCCACAGTGCCCGCAGCGCCTCCGGCTCCCGCGGCGGGGGCCGGAGCCGAGGCCGGGACGGGTACGGCCGGAGCCACCGGTCCGGGCGTGACCGGTCCGGTGGCGACGGGCCCGGTGGCCACGGGTGAGGCGGCGAGGGGTGAGGTGGCGACCGGACCAGTGGCGACGGGAGCCGGGGTGACCGGCAGCACCGCCGTCGCCGCCTCGGTGACCACGCCGACGGCGACACCACCCGCGCCGCCGCCACCAGCAGCGGCGGCGGCAGCGGCGACCTCCTTGCGCAGGTTGGCCACCGCGATCTCCCCGGTGTCCGCCTCCGAGTCCACCTCCGGAGCGTCCTGCGGCACGTCCTGCGGCGCCACCGCCTCGACGGGCTCGATCGCGCCCACCGCCGCGCCGGTGAGCGAGGCGAGGGTGCCCTTGATGTGGTCGAGGTGCTGCTGCACCGTCTCCTGCCGGGCCGCGAACGCGACCTGCTCGCGCTCGCTGTCCGCGTTGACCGCCTCGGCCTCGCGCCGCGCCTGCTCGATCAGCTGGTCGGCCCGGGCCTGCGCCTCGGCGTCCGACTGCTTGATCCGCCCGAGCACCGTCTCCCGGTACTGCTCGGCCTCCTTGAGCCGGCGCTCGGCGGTCGCCGCGATCGCGGAGTCCTCGGCGTCCGCCTTCGCCTCCGCGGCCGCGAAGGCCTCGTCGGCGTTGCGGCGCAGCTCGGCCAGCTTGGCCTCGGCCTGCTCGGACGCCTCCGCCGCGGCGACCCGCACCTTGGCGGCGTGCGCGGTGGCGGCGTCCCGGGTGGTGCGGATGTCCCGGTCGGCCTCGGCCCGGATCGCCTCCGCCTCGGCCCTGGTCCGCTCGTCGGTCCGCCGGGCGGCCTGGTCGGCCTCGGAGCGGGTGGTGACGGCGTACTCCTTCGCGGCCTGGGCCAGTGCCTGCCCGGCCTCGTACACCTCGTCCCGGGTGTCCTCGGCATGCCGCTCGGCGGCGTCCCGGACGGCCCTGGCCTCGTTCTCGGCCATCTTGGCGAGCCCGGCGGCCTGCTCGCTGAGCACCTCGTAGTCCGGCTCCGGGGCGTCGGCGGCGGCCTGGCGGACCTCTTCCAGGCGCCGCTCCATCTCCCGGATCCCGGCGCCGAGAATGCTCAGCCGCTCCCAGGACTCGTCGCGTTGGGCGGTCAGCGCGGCGAGCGCTCGGTCTACCTGCTCGGGCGCGTAACCGCGCCGGGCAGCGGTGAAGCCGTACTGGGGGACGGCATCGCTCATGGGCTCTTCCCCTCGTGTCGCGGGCTGCGGAGCCCATGATCGGACGGAACGGACGGATCCGGAACCCGATCGGAGACCGGGTCCGGATTCGGACGGAGTGCGGGTCGAAACATGTCGAGGAATGGACGAGTAGACCCATCCTCTTGACCTATTTTGCGCAGATCGTGGCGAAACCCCAACGAGGCAGAGCCGCGACGGCATGCCGAAGGGGTCGTTCCGGACACCGGAACGACCCCTTCCACCTGCGCGGATCCGTGCCGGTCCGCTACAGCAGGCCGTCCCAGAACTGCTCCAGCAGGACGGCCCACCACGTGTCCGAGGACTGGAGGGCCGCCGGGTCGATCGCGGCGAGCTGGGCCTGGAAGTCGGTCGTCCAGCGACCGGCCTGATCAGGAGTCAGCCCGTACCGCAGCCGCCACATCCGGCCCAGCAGGGCCATCGCGCGGACGAACTCCGGTACACCGCTGTTGACGAAGCGCGGCGGCTCGCCGGTTCCGTCGACGTCCACCGCGACCACGTGCGCTGTGCCGTATTGCACACACAGCTGGCGGCCGTAGTCGTTGCCGAGCACCAGGTACCCGCCGAAGTCCGGTCCGCCGGGCAGGCCGCGCTCGGCGGCCAGCTCGGCGAGCGTCGGGATCGGGCGACCCTCCTGGGCCTGCGCCCAGAAGAACGGTCCGAACTCGCGCGGCAGGCCCGCCCACATCAGGGTCTGGGCCACCGGCTCGGGGACGCCCTGCCGGGATACCGCGCGCTGCTCGAAGTGGAACACGTTCGGGCCGAAGGCCTGGGCGAGCTCCTGCGCGAGCTGCTGCGGCGCGATCGGCGGCAGCGGCGGGACGGTGCCGGGGGCGGGCAGCGGCACCCGGAACGGGCGGACCCGCTGGGCGCCGGAGGCCAGCTGGTGCAGCTCGTCCAGGTGGTCGAGCAGCTGGGCCATGCCGGCCTGCCGGGAGTGGTGGTCGCGGCCGTAGTCGGCGGTGTGGGTGAGCCGGACGTTCGGCCAGGAGACGGCGATCATCCGGTTGCAGTAGCCGCCCGGCAGGTCGCAGGACTCCAGCTCGGTGTAGAGCTCCAGCACCTGCTCCGGCGGCACGTTCAGCCGCCGCAGGTCCTGGAGGATCTTCCACTCGGGGTGCGGGGTGCCGGGCTCGCTGCGGTGCAGCAGCTTCTGCTCGGAGCCGTCCGGGCCCCGGTAGCTGAGCGCCGCGAAGTAGCCCGGACCGACCGCGGGCACGCCGGGCGGCACCGGGGCGCCCTGCGGCGGGCCGGGGACGGGCGCGGGCGGGGCGGGCGCCGGGGAGGGGGCGCTCGGCGAGGCCGCACCGGGGTAGCCGTAGCCGGCCGCCGGTGCGCCGGGGCCGGGCGGCGGCGGGACGGCCGGGCCGCCGGACGGCGGGGTGCCGGGGTCGGCGGGCGCGCCCGGGGCGCCGAGGTCGATCGCGCCGGCCAGCTGGGTGCGCTCGTACGCCAGACCGGCGGCGGGCGCGCCGGGGCCGGCCGGGGCGGGCGGCGGCGGGCCGTCGGCGCCGCGCAGACCCGCCGGGGGCGGGGGCGGCGGGG
>NZ_JBHVUV010000051.1:0-38012 GCF_042883905.1 Kitasatospora sp. NPDC058170 | reverse complement strand
GCGTCCGCTGTGTCTACGAGCCAGGCGCTGGGCGGCGGGCGGCGCGGGCGGCGGCGGGTAGCCGCCCTGCGGGCCGGCCTGCGGCTGGGCCGGGCGGCCCTGCGGCGCGCCGTACGCCGGCGGCGGCGCCTGCTGCTGGTAGCCGCGCTGCGGGGGCTGGTTGTAGCCGCCGGGGGGCTGCGGGCGGCCGCCGCCGGGCGGGGCCTGGTACGGCGGCGGGGCCACCGGCGGCCGCTGGGCGTAGCCGGGCGGCGGGGGCTGCTGCTGGTAGCCGCGCTGCGGGGGCTGCTGCTGGTAGCCCTGCGGAGGCTGCTGCTGCGGGTATCCCTGCGGGCCCTGCGGACGACCCCGGCCGCCCGCCTGGTACGGCGGCGGGGCGACCGGCGGGGCCTCGAAGTCCTCGGGGGCGAAGTAGCCGATCTCGGTCTGCTGGTTGCGGTCGCGGGCGGCCCGCAGCTGGGTCTGCCACGGGTGCGGCGCCTCCGGCTCCGGCGGGCCGGGCGGGGTCGGCGGCATCACCTGGGTGCGGTCGGCCGCGCCGTACGGGGCCGGCGGGGGCTGGGTGCCCATCAGCCGAGTGGCGGCCGCCGGGTCGTACTGGGCCGGGTCGTACCCGGGGGCCTGGCCGCCGGTCGGCAGCACCTGGGTCCGGTCGTCGGTGCCCGGCGTGCCGGGCAGGCCCGCGGCCGCGCCCGGTACGGCGGCCGGCTGCGGGTCGGGCAGCAGCAGCGCTCCGACCGCGAGCGCCGCATCGACCGCCGCCGGGGCGGCGTGCACGCCGACACCCGCCGCGACCACCCGCAGCGCGTGCGCCAGCGAGACGGCGCTCGGCCGCTGCGCCGGGTCCTTGCGCAGGCAGCGCTCGATCACCGTCCAGAGCGGCTCCGGCAGGTTGGCCGGGCGCTGCGGCTCCTGGGCCAGGTGCGCCTGGAGGATCGCCAGCGGGCCGTCGCCCTGGAACGGCTGCCGGCCGGTGACCAGCTCGTACAGCATGATCCCGGCGCCGTAGACGTCCACGGCGGAGGTCTGCGGGCGGCCCTCGGCGGACTCGGGCGCGACGTACGCCGGGGTGCCGACGAACTCGTGGGTGCGGGTGATGCCCGGGGAGTCGGCGAGCCGGGCGATGCCGAAGTCGGTCAGCATCGGGTGCATCTGCTCGGTGCCGTCCACCAGGACGGAGGCGAGCAGGACGTTGGCCGGCTTGAGGTCCCGGTGGACGACGCCGTCGGCGTGGCTGGCCGCCAGCGCGTCCGCGACCTGGGCCATCAGCAGGGCGCCCGCGATCGGGCTGAACGGGCCGTTGCCGCGCAGGTAGCGGGCCAGGTCGGGGCCGTCGATCAGGTCCATCACCAGCGCCAGCAGCTCGCCCTCGACGACCAGGTCGCGGACCTTGACGATGTTGGGGTGGGTCAGCCGCAGCAGCAGCGAGCGCTCCCGCAGGAAGCGCATCACCACGTCCGGGTCGGCTGCCAGCTCCTCGCGCAGCACCTTGATCGCCACCGACTGCCCCGGCTCGCTGCCCGGCACCGCGACGTCCGCACGCACCCGGCCGCGCCAGACGGTGCCGGTGGCCCCCCGGCCGAGGGTCTCCTCAAGCAGATACTTGCTGCCGACTGGCCGCACCTGTCGCACTCCTCGCCGTGCCGCCCGCGCGGGGCGCTCCTCCGCAGGTGCGGTGAGCCTGCCGGGCCCGTGTTCCGGCCACTCTAACGGTGACCGTTCAGGTTTTTGAGGCGACCGGCGAGGGCATCCGGACGGGTCCGGGGAAGTCCCCTAGGGGTCTTCCCGGAGGTCGGGGCCGAGCCGTCGCCCGGCGGCGGTTGACCTGACCCTCCGTCGCCTCCACCATGACCATGATCGCAAGATCGTCAAATCCGGTACCGTGCGCGGACTGTCCGTGACGGATGGCAGGATGACAGTCGCCACTCTTGTGGCCCAAGCTCGTCGCGGCTGCCCGCGGCGGCGTCGGCAGCGGCACGAGGCAGCGGCACCAGCTCCCCGGCTCCGGCCGGGGTACCCCCACAGCACCAGCAGAAGGGACCGCGGGCGAGATGCAGATCCGGCTGACCGTCCTCCGACCGCGCAGTGGCCCGGCAGCCGCCGGCTCCGCCATCCCCTACGTGGACGTCCTGGTCACCGCGCCCGTCGGCACCGCGCTCGGCTCCGTCGCGGGCGCCCTCGCGGGCGCCGTGGGCGTGCGCGGCCCGCGGGCCGCCACCCATGTGCACCTGTACGCCGGGGCGCACCGGGTGGACGAGCACACCCTGCTCGGCCACCCCCCGCTGCTCGACGGCGCCGTGCTGAGCCTCAACGAGCCCGACCCGACGGCCGACGACCCGGACGACGGGCGGGCCGCCGCCGAGCTGCGCGTGGTCGGCGGCCCCGACGCGGGCGGCGTGCACCGGCTGCACGGCCGGGAGATCCGGGTCGGGCGCTCCGGCGAGGCCGACGTCCCGCTGGACGACCCCGACGTCTCCCGGCTGCACCTGGCACTGCACCTCACCGCCGACGGCCGGGTCGCCGTCCGCGACCTCGGCTCCACCAACGGCACCACCCTCGACGGCCGCTTCGTCCCGGCCGGGCCGCCCGAGGAGGCCGTCCCGCTCGACGGCGGGGGCCTGCTGCGGATCGGCGAGTCCACCCTGCGGATCGGCCCGCCGGACCTCGCGGGCGGCCCCGGGGCGCCCGTCCGCACGGCGCTGCCCGACGGCCACGGCCACCTCCAGCTCGCCCCGCCCGCCGCCGTCCGGCCCGCGCCGCCCGCGGTCGAGCCGCCCGCCACCCCCGAGCCGCCGGCCGGCCGCGGCCGCGGCCTGCTCTCGCTGCGCCTCGGTCGCGGCGCCACCGACTCCCCGGACGGCCAGGACAGCGCCGAGCGCCACCACGCCGCCGTCCGCACCCGGCAGGCCGCCGCCCAGCGCGAACGCTGGCCCGACCTCGCCACCCTGCTGCTGAACGCCCTCGGCCCCGGCCCCCGCCTCTGGGAGCGCGGCCCCGGCCACCCCGACGCGCTCACCCTGCGCCTGGGCACCGCCGACCGGCCCGGCGGCGCCGGCACCTCCCCCGGCACCGTGCTGCCCGCCGTCCCCGTCACCCTCGACCTGCAGACCGCCGGCAGCCTCGGCCTCAGCGGCCCGCGCGAGCGCCTCGACGCCCTGGCCCGCGCCGTCGTCGCCCAGCTCGCCGCCCTGCACCCGCCGACCGGCCTCAGCCTGGTCGTGGTCGACGCCGACCCGGCGCGCCCCGCCCAGGACCGCGCCGACACCTGGGCCTGGGCCCTGTGGCTGCCGCACCTGCGCCCCGCCGAGGGCCAGGACTGCCGGCTCCTGCTCGGCCTCGACGACGAGCAGGCCACCGCCCGCCTCACCGAGCTGACCGCCCGGCTCAGCGGCCCGACCGGCCTCGGCGGCCACCCCGCCACCGTGGTCGTGGTCGACGGCCGGCCGCGCAGCGAGGCCGCCCGGCAGGCGCTCGACCTGCTGCTGCGCCAGGGCCCCGCCGTCGGCATCTTCCCGATCTGCCTCGCCGAGCAGCCCGAGCTGCTGCCTCGCGGCCTCGGCGCCACCGCCCTGATCACCGGCGAGGTCGGCACCCAGCTCTCCATCGACCGGCCGGTCGCCCGCGGCCGCGAGACCCTCCACGAGGTGTCGCTGGACGCCGTCTCCGACGCCTGGGCCGAACGGCTGGCCCGCGTCCTCGCCCCCCTGCGCGAGGCCGTCCCCGCCGCGCGCGGCCCGCTGCCCGACGCCCTGCGCCTGCTCGACCTGCTGCAGCTCGACACCGTCACCCCCGCGAAGCTCTCGGCCCGCTGGGACGCCCACGCCGGCGGCATCGGCGCCGCCACCGCCCTGCTCGGCACCACCCGCGACGAGCTCTGCACGCTCGACCTCGCCGACCCCGAGCTCACCCTGCCCTCCCCCGACCCGGGCGGGCCGCACCTGCTCATCGGCGGCGCGCGCGGCTCCGGCAAGACCGAGCTGCTGCGCACCCTGGTCGCCTCGCTGGCCGTCTCCGAGCGGCCCGAGCGGCTGACCGTCACCATCGTCGAGGGCCGCGTCCCGGACGGCGACGGCGGCCTGGACGGCTGTACCGAGCTGCCGCACGTCACCGCTCTGGTGAACGCCGCGGCCGACCCCCGGCAGGCGCTGCTCACCGCCGAGTCGCTGGAGGACGAACTGGCGCTGCGCGAGCGGCTCTTCGACGGGCTGGACTTCGCCTCCTGGCACGCGGCGCGGATCCTCGACGAGGAGCGCGGCGCGGGCTCCGAGCGCGGCCTCGACACCGGGCGCCTCGACGCCGGGCGGGCCCTGGAGTCCGGACGCGGCCTGGACGCCGACCGGCCGGCCGTCCCGGTGCCCGCCGTCGTCGGGGCGGGCGGCCCGGCCCCCGTGGCCCGGATCATCCAGCCCCGCAGCGGCGACCGCCCCCGGCCCGCCGCCGCGCCCTCCCCCGCCGTGCCCGCCCGGCTGGTCGTCGTGGTGGACGACTACGACGCCCTGCTCGCCCCGAACTCCCCGGCCGGGCGGCCGCTCGCCCGCGCGCTGGCCGCGATCGCCCGCCGCGGCGGACCGCTCGGCGTCCACCTCGCCGTGGCCACCGGCCGCCCGGACGAGACCGCCGGCACCGAGGTCGACGAGGCCGCCCTGCTGCGGATCGCGCTGCGCACCGACGACCCGGCCGACTCCGACCTGCTGATCCACCTCGGCGACGCCGCCGCCCTCGCCGAGGACACCCCCGGCCGCGGGTACCTCCGGCTCCCCGACGGCGGTGTCACCGCCTTCCAGACGGCCCGGATCAGCGGCCGCATCCCCCGGACGGCGACGCTGCGGCCGACGGTCGTCGCGATAGACCCGCTCCAGCTCGGCGCCCCGCCGGCCCGCCGGCCCGTCCGCGAACTGGGCAACGGCCCGACGGACCTGGCCCTGCTGGCCAGCGCGCTGCAACGGGCCGCCGCACGCTGACCGGCGCCACGGCGAACGGACGAACGGCCCCGGACCGACACGTTGTCGGTCCGGGGCCGTTCGTCCGACCGCGGCCGGGTTCACCCGGGCGTCCGGCGCACCGGGCTCAGGAGCAGTCCATCCCGCGGTTGATCAGCGCGACGACGTCGACCGTCGAGCCCGCCATCGTGAACTCCAGGTTCCAGACCCGCTTGCCGGCGGTCGGCACCTGGTACCTGCCGTTCGCGCCGAGCTCCAGGCCCTTGTCCCGGTAGGCCCGCTGGAGGTCCGCCAGCGTCGACCCGACACCGATGCCCTCGGCCGTCCGGGCCTGCGGCGGGGCGACCAGCTCGCGCAGGCCGTGCACGCCGAAGGAGACCCGGCCCACGCCTGCCAGGGCCCTGGTCCGCGCGTCCCGCGCGGCGACGAGGTCGGTGGTGGCCTGGTTCGCCTCCTTGAGCACCTGGAGGTCGGCCAGGGTGCGCTGCGCACCGGCGATCAGCTCCTGCGGCGAGGCACCGGGGCGGACCGTCTCGGTCTTCGCCCGCTCGGAGATCGCGTCCATCCTGGCCTTGAGCTCCTTGAACCTGGCCTCGGCCGCCTGCTCGGCGGCCATCCGGGCCTGGTCCGGGGCCGGACCGCCCTTGTAGACGAAGTCCGCGCAGCCGTCCAGCAGCGACACCGGGGCGGGCTCCAGCGCACCGGAGGCCAGTGCCGCCTCCTTGGCCATCTCCGGCGTCAGCCCGTGGTAGCCGCCCGGCCCGAACACCTCCGGCCCGCCGCTCGCCGAAGCCGAACCCGAAACCGCGGGCGCACCCGAAGGCGCAGCCGCACCCGTGGCGGCATCCGCCGACTGTGCCCCCGCACCGCCCGCCCCGGGCCCGCAGGCCACCGCACCCGCCGCCACCAGCGCCACAGCCAGTGCGACACCGGCTCCACGCGTCTTCGCCATGTCGATCAACCCCCTCGTTCCGGGGGCAACCGTAGCGAAGGCGCGGGGCCCGGCCACGGCCGGGCCCCGCCCCCTTCCTGCTCGCCGGTCAGCCCTTCGAGGCCTCGCCGGCCTTGTCCACGACGGCGCGGCCCAGGACGGCCGTCTGGCCGACCACCGTGCCCGGCTTGCCGAACTCGCTGCCCTCCTTGGTCACCACCAGGCGCTCGCCCAGGAACTCGTAGCTCTTGGCATCGAAGATCCACTCGGTGCGGACACCGGACGGCTCCTCCTTCGCGACCGCGACGCCGTGCCGGCCGGAGGCGTCCACGACATCGTCGACGGTGGTGACGCCGGGGATCTTCGCCGCCGCCCGGTAGAGCGCCGCACTGACCGCGGGCGGCGCGATCTGCTCGCGCAGCAGGTCGCCGATGGTCACGAAGGCCTCCTGGTCGGGGGTCTGCCCCATGCCCTTCGTCTCGTCGTAGATCTTCTTGATCAGCGCCTCCGCGTCGGTGGGCAGACCGGCCAGGTACTGGTAGGTCGGAGAGTTCAGGCTCGGCTTGGTGGCCGGCCCCAGCCAGATCCCGCCGTCGGTGCGCGGCTCGGGCTCACCGGGCTGCTTGCCGCCCTTGGCCCCGGACGGCAGCCCCTTGCCCTCCTCGATCAGCACGCCCCACTCGGAGCCGTCCACCGCCAGCCAGATCTGCCGCCGGTGCGGCTTGTCCACGCTCGCCTCGCCGGTGGCCAGGTTGACCCCGCTGAACGCCACCAGGCTGTCCACGTAGACGAACTTGCCCTTGCCGGCCTGCGGCACCGGCTTGGCCGCGGCGACCTCGGCCACCCGGTCCAGCAACTGCACCGCACCGACCGGCGCCGCGTTCAGCGGTGCGGGGGCGGCGGCGCTCGGCGGCTGCGGCGCGGTGCCGCCGCCGCCACTGCTCAGCACCACCGCCAGCGCCAGCCCGCCCGCCATGGCGGGCAGCGCCACCCAGCCGAGCCTGCTCCGGCGGTTCCTGACCGGCTTCTCCGCGATCTCGCGCATCAGATGTCCCCTCAACAGCTGGTGGCGGTCGGCAGAGAGCTCCGGCCGCGCGGGCGCCGGCAGCAGCCGGTCCAGGTCCGCGCGCTCGTTCTCGTTCATCGGTTCGTCTCCCGTATCGACCGGACCGCTTCCGTGCGGCCACCCCGTACCTGTCCGCCGCCCCCACCGGGTTCCGGCCCTCTTCGCAGTTCCTCCGCCGCCAGCCCGCGCAGCCGCGTCCGGGCCCGGGACAGCCGTGAGCGCACCGTGCCGATCGGCACCCCGAGCGCCTCGGCCGCGCTCGCGTAGTCCAGGCCGGCCCAGACGCAGAGCGTGAACACCTCCCGCTCGGCCTTCCGCAGCCTCGTCAGCGCCCGCCGCGCCGCGGCGAGTTGCGCGCTGTCGTCCAGCCGCCCGACCAGCTCGTCCGCGAAGTCCGGCACCACCTCGCGGGCCGGCAGGCGGGCCATCGCCGCCCGGTGCCGGCGGCCCGCCCGCGTGGTGTTGCGCAGCACGTTGGCCGCGATCCCGAACAGCCAGGGGCGCAGGTCCTCCTCGCCCTCCCGCAGCTTCCCCCGCAGCCGCCAGGCCTCCAGGAAGGTCAGCTGGACGACGTCCTCCGCCACCGCCCAGTCCCCTGACACCCGTACGGCGTAGCGGTACAGATCCCCGGCCTCCTCATCGAACAGATCCCCGAACGCCCGCTGGTCCCCTGCCCGTACCCGGGCCCGTCTCGACAGCTCCACACCCCCACCTGTCCGCAGCCGCCCCCGGGTTCCCGATCGCCGCCGCCCCGGTCCGGGCGGCCGGGGAAACGACGGCGGGGCCGCGTCCGAAGACGCGGCCCCGCCCCTGCCCACTCGGCCGGTCAGCGCATCGAACCCGTGCGGAGCAGGGTGCGGATGACGCGCATCGCGACGGAGAGGCTGGACAGCTCGTAGTTGTCCGAACCCCTTATGTCGTCGAGGGTGCTCTTCGCCCGGTTCAGCAGGGTGGCGTTGAGCTCGGCCCAGGCGGTGTAGCGCTCCTCGGGCGTGGCCCCCTCGGGGCCGCAGACCAGGATGTCCGCGGTCAGCGCCGCGTGGGCCGCGAAGAGGTCCTCGCGGATGGCCGCGCGGGCCATCGAGGACCAGCGGTCGGTGCGGGGCAGCTCGATGATGCGGTCGAGCAGGTGGGTGATCTGCAGGCGGTCGGCGAGGTCGTAGTACAGGTCGGCGACGTCGGCGACGTCCTTGCCGCCCCGGTCCGCGACCTCGGTGATGTCCAGGGTCGGGAAGGTGGAGGACAGACCCGCGATCCGGGTGGCCAGGGCCTCGGGGACACCGGCCTCGGCCAGCTCCGCGTAGACCGCCTCGAACCACGCCAGGTCCTCGCCGCGCAGCGGCTTGGGCAGCGAGCCCCAGACCTGGTGGACCCGGTCGTGGAAGAACTCGATGGTGGCGGCGATGTCGAGCGGCTGGCGGCGGTTGTTGAGCATCCACCGGGTGGCGCGCTCGACCAGTCGGCGCGAGTGCAGCCGCATCTTGGTCTGGGCCCGGGCCGAGACCTGGTTGTCCAGGGCCGCGATCTCGGTCCAGATGTCCTCCAGGCCGAAGACGGCGCGGGCGGCGGTGTGCGTCCGGGCGATCTCCTCGTACGTGGCGCCGGTCTCCTCCTTCAGCCGGAAGGCGAAGGTGCAGCCACCGCGGTTGATCGTGTCGTTGACGATCAGCGTGGTGATGATCTCGCGGCGCAGCGCGTGGTTGTCGATCGCCTCGGCGAACCTGGCCCGCAGCGCGCTCGGGAAGTACTCGTGCAGCGCGGTGCGGAAGAACGGGTCGTCGGGCAGCTCGGTGGCGAGCAGCTCGTCGGCCAGGGTGATCTTGGTGTAGGCGAGCAGCACCGACAGCTCGGGCTGCGAGAGGCCGCGCCCGTTCTGCTGGCGCTCGCGGATCTGCCGCTCGGCGGGCAGGAACTCCAGCGCCCGGTCGAGCTGGCCGTCGCGCTCCAGGCGGTTGATCATCCGGGAGTGGACGTTGACCATGCTGACGGCCTGGGCGACCGCGTTGGCCAGCACCACGTTCTGCGCGTAGTTGTTGCGCAGCACCAGGTGGCCGACCTCGTCGGTCATCTCGGCGAGCAGGGCGTTGCGCTGCTTGACCGTCATGTCGCCGTCGGCGACGACCTGGTTGAGCAGGATCTTGATGTTGACCTCGTGGTCCGAGGTGTCCACACCGGCCGAGTTGTCGATGGCGTCGGTGTTGATCCAGCCCCCGGTGCCCTCGGGGCCGCCGGTGCCGGCGTACTCGATGCGGCCGAGCTGGGTGCAGCCGAGGTTGCCGCCCTCGCCGACGACGCGGGCGCGGACCTGGTTGCCGCTGACCCGGATCGCGTCGTTGGCCTTGTCGCCGACCTCGGCGTTGGTCTCGGTCGAGGCCTTGATGTAGGTGCCGATGCCGCCGTTCCAGAACAGGTCGACGGGCGCCTGCAGGATGGCCTTCATCAGCTCGGCCGGGGTGAGCCGGGACTCCGCGATGCCCAGCACGGCCCGGACCTGCGAGCTGAGCTGGATGGACTTGGCGCTGCGCGGGAAGACGCCGCCGCCCGCCGAGATCAGCGACTTGTCGTAGTCGTCCCAGGAGCTGCGCGGCACGTCGAACAGGCGGCGGCGCTCGGCGAAGGAGGTGGCCGCGTCCGGGTTCGGGTCGAGGAAGATGTGCCGGTGGTCGAAGGCGGCGACCAGGCGGATGTGCTCGCTGAGCAGCATGCCGTTGCCGAAGACGTCACCGGACATGTCGCCGATGCCGACGACGGTGAAGTCCTCGGTCTGGGTGTCGTGGCCCAGCTCGCGGAAGTTGCGCTTGACCGACTCCCAGGCGCCGCGGGCGGTGATGCCCATGCCCTTGTGGTCGTAGCCGGCCGAGCCGCCGGAGGCGAAGGCGTCGCCCAGCCAGAAGCCGTAGGACTCGGCGACACCGTTGGCGATGTCGGAGAAGGTCGCGGTGCCCTTGTCGGCGGCGACGACCAGGTAGGTGTCGTCCTCGTCGTGGCGGACCACGTCCGCCGGGTGGACGACCTCGCCGCCCTTGAGGTTGTCGGTGATGTCCAGCAGCGCCGAGATGAACGTCTTGTAGGACGAGATGCCCTCGGCCAGCCAGGCGTCACGGTCCACCGACGGGTCCGGCAGCTGCTTGGCGACGAAGCCGCCCTTGGCGCCGACCGGGACGATGACGGTGTTCTTCACCATCTGGGCCTTGACCAGGCCGAGGATCTCGGTGCGGAAGTCCTCGCGGCGGTCGGACCAGCGCAGACCGCCTCGGGCGACCTTGCCGAAGCGCAGGTGCACGCCCTCGACCTGCGGCGAGTACACCCAGATCTCGAACGCCGGGCGCGGGGCCGGCAGGTCCGGGATGGCCTTCGGGTCGAACTTCACCGACACGTAGGAGTGCCACTCGCCGTCGGCCGCGTGCTGGAAGTAGTTCGTCCGCAGGGTGGCCTTGATGAGGTGCAGGAAGGAGCGCAGGATGCGGTCCTCGTCCAGCGAGACGACCTCGTCCAGGGCGCCGGACAGCTCCTCGACGATGCCCTCGGTCAGCTCGGCGGCACCCAGCTGGTGGCTGGGGCTCAGCCGGGCCTCGAAGAGGTTCACCAGCAGGCGGGTGGTGTGGGTGTTGTTGCGGAGCGCGTCCTCCATGTAGTCCTGGGAGAACGTGGAGCCGGCCTGGCGCAGGTACTTGGCGTACGCGCGCAGCATCATCGCCTGGCGCCAGGTCAGCCCGGCGGTCAGCACCAGCTCGTTGAAGCCGTCGTTCTCGGCCTTGCCGGTCCAGGTGGCGGCGAAGGTCTCCTGGAAGCGCTCGCGCGCCTCGTCGGTCAGCTCGACGGCCTCGCGCAGCCGCAGGCCGAAGTCGTAGACCCAGGCGGTGGTCTGGTCCGAGCGGGTCAGCGCGTACGGGTGCTCGTCGAGCACCTCGACGCCCAGGCGCTGGAGGACCGGCAGGACCTCGGTGAGCGAGATCGGGCCGCCGACCCGGTAGATCTTGAAGCGGCGCTCGTCGTCGCCCGCGCCGACCGGCTGGTACAGGTTCAGGCGGAAGTCGCCCTCGCCGTGCAGCGCCTCGATCTGCTTGAGGTCGGCGACGGCGGCGCGCGCGGTGAAGTCGGCGCGGTAGCCGTCGGGGAAGGCGTTCGCGTACTTGCGGGACAGCTCGGCGGCCCGCTCCTCGCCCAGTTCCAGGTGCAGCTGGTCGTTGAAGCCGTCCATCCAGAACCGGGCGGCCTCGGCGAGCTTGCCCTCGATCCGCTCGACCTCGGCGTCCGTCAGGTGCGGCAGCTCGCTGCCGGGGGTGACCCGGACGACGAAGTGCAGTCGGGTCAGGACGGACTCCGTCGACCAGACCGTGTAGTCGATGGAGGCGCCGTTGAGCTCCTGCATCAGGATGTCCATCAGGCGCAGCCGGATGCGGGTGGTGTAGCGGTCGCGCGGCAGGTAGATCAGCACCGAGAAGTAGCGCCCGTACTCGTCCTGGCGCAGGAACAGCCGCAGCCGGCGGCGCTCCTGGAGGTAGAGCACGCTGGTGGCGATCTGGAGCAGCTCGGTGGCCGGGGTCTGGAAGATCTCGTCCCGGGGGAAGGTCTCCAGGATCTGCAGCAGGTCGCGTCCGTCGTGGCTCTCGGTGGAGAAGCCGGAGCTGGCGATGACGTCCTGGACCTTGCGGCGCACCACCGGGATGCGGCTGACCGACTCGGTGTAGGCGGCGGCGGAGAACAGGCCGAGGAAGCGGCGCTCGCCGACGACCTCGCCGTTGGCGTCGAACTTCTTCACGCCGACGTAGTCGAGGTAGGCCGGGCGGTGCACGGTGGAGCGGCTGTTCGCCTTGGTGAGGACGAGCAGCTTCTTCTCGTGGGCCTTGGCGCGCACCGGCGCGGAGAGCCGGCCGAAGGCCTCGCTCACCGGGTGGTGGTCGTCGTCGTGGCTGAGCGGGTCGGAGCGCAGGATGCCGAGGCCGGTGCCGGCCACCGCCTTCAGGACCTCCTCGCCCTCGTGCTCGACCAGGTCGTACTCGCGGTAGCCGAGGAAGGTGAACTTGTCGTCGGCGAGCCAGCGCATCAGCTCCCAGGCCTCGCCGACCTCCTGCTCGGGCAGGTGGGCCGGGGGCTGCTCGGCGAGCTCGTCGGCCAGGCGCAGGGCGGAGTCGCGCATCTTCGACCAGTCCTCGACGACCTCGCGGACGTCGCCCAGGACCCGGCGCAGGTCGGCCTCGATCGAGCGGAGGTCCTCGCGGTCGGTCTCGCGGTCGATCTCGACGTGCATCCACGACTCGACGACGGCGTCGGCGGGCCACTCGGCGCCGGCCGCCTGGCTGCGGGCGCAGGCGTCGATGTCCAGGATCTCCAGCAGCTTGCCGGTGATGTCACGGCGGACGACCAGCTGGGGGTGGATCACGACGTGGATCGCGCGGTCCTGGCGGGACAGCTCGTTGGTGACCGAGTCGACCAGGAAGGGCATGTCGTCGGTGACGACCTCGACCACGGTGTGGCCGCAGGACCAGCCGTTCTCCTCCACCGACGGGGTGTACACCCGGACCTCGGCGGTGCCCTGCGGGCGCTTGAGGCCGAGCCGGTAGTGGGAGGCGGCCGCGCCGTACACGTCGACCGCGTCGCGGTCGACCAGGTCCTCGGGCGCGGTGTGGAGGTAGTAGTGGTGCAGGTACGCGGTCAGAGCGCCGTTGCTCAGACCCTCCCCCGGCGCCGCTCCCCCCACCTGGCTGTTCTCAGCGGCTGCTGCTGCCTTCTTGAGCAGCTCGGCCTTGGCTGCGTCCAGCTTGGTCTGCATGACTTCTTGGCTCCTGTCGCGCGCCGTTGCGTGACTCGGTGGTGTGTGGGTGTACACCGCCGGGTCTACCGCAATCCTGCCCGACCGACCGGCTGAAAGGCTTCCATGGCACGCATGAAACACCTCTACAGCGGGTAGGACGAGACGTTCGGTCTGCGGAGCCACCCGACGACGCCAGCCAGCCTAACGGGATCAATCGAAGGTGTCAGGGGACAGGGAGGCGCAAACCCGCAGGAAGATCCGTCCGTCCTGGACACGATGTCCAATCCACCTCGCGGTTTGCGCCATCAGCCGAATCCCCTGGTGCTTCAGCCCATGTGGGGGTAAGTGTGACCGGTCGGAGGCACGAAGGTCTCCTTGATCGAGCGGGCCGAGGTCCACCGGAGCAGGTTCTGCGCGGCGCCCGCCTTGTCGTTGGTCCCGGAGGCCCGGCCGCCGCCGAAGGGCTGCTGGCCGACCACCGCGCCGGTCGGCTTGTCGTTGATGTAGAAGTTGCCCGCGGTGAAGCGCAGGGCCTCCAGCGCCCGGGCGATCGCGTAGCGGTCCTGGGCGATCACCGCTCCGGTCAGACCGTACGGCGCGCCGGAGTCGACCCGGCCGAGCACGTCGTCCCAGCGGCTGTCCTCGTAGACGTGCACGGCGAGGATCGGCCCGAAGTACTCGGTGCGGAACATCTCGTTGCGGTGGTCGGAGGAGACCAGCACGGTCGGGCGGACGAACCAGCCGATCGCGTCGTCGTACTGGCCGCCGGCCGCCAGCTCCACCGTCGGGTCGGCCTTGGCCCGCTCGATCGCGTCGCGGTTCTTCTCGAAGGCCCGCCGGTCGATCAGCGCGCCCATGAAGTTGGACAGGTCGGTGACATCGCCGACGGCCAGCGCGTCCACCTCGGCCAGGAAGTCGTCCTTGATCTTCTGCCAGAGGCTGCGCGGCAGGTAGGCGCGGGAGAGCGCCGAGCACTTCTGGCCCTGGTACTCGAAGGCGCCCCGGATCAGCGCGGTCCGCAGGATCTCCGGGTCGGCCGAGCGGTGGGCGAGCAGGAAGTCCTTGCCGCCGGTCTCGCCGACGATCCGCGGGTACGTCCGGTAGGAGCCGATGGCGGCGCCGATGCTCTGCCAGAGCGACTGGAAGGTCGCGGTGGAGCCGGTGAAGTGCAGGCCGGCCAGGGCCGGGTCGGCGAGCGCCACCGGGGAGACCTGCAGCCCGTCGCCGGTCACCATGTTGATCACCCCGGGCGGCAGTCCGGCGGCCTCCAGCAGCCGCATCAGGTAGTACGCGGCCAGCGTCTGGGTCGGGGCGGGCTTCCAGACCACGGTGTTGCCCATCAGGGCGGGGGCGGTCGGCAGGTTGCCGGCGATGGCGGTGAAGTTGAACGGGGTGACCGCGTAGACGAAGCCCTCCAGCGGGCGGTGGTCGGTGCGGTTCCACACCCCCGGCGAGGAGACCGGCTGGTCGGCCAGGATCTGCCGGGCGAAGTGCATGTTCCACCGCCAGAAGTCGATCAGCTCGCAGGCGGAGTCGATCTCGGCCTGCTGCGCGGTCTTCGACTGGCCCAGCATGGTGGCCGCGTTGAGCGTCTCCCGCCAGGGTCCGGCGAGCAGGTCGGCGGCCCGCAGGAAGACCGCCGCCCGGTCGTCGAAGGAGAGCGAGCGCCACTCCCGCCCGGCGGCGAGCGCCGCGTCCACCGCGAGCCGGGCGTCCTCCCGGGTGGCGTTGCCGAGCACGCCGAGCCGGGCCGCGTGGTGGTGCGGCTGGACGACGTCGATCCGCTCGCCGCCGCCGAAGCGCTGCTCGCCGGCGATGGTCATCGGCAGCGGGATCTGCTCGGCGGCGAGCTCGTCCAGCCTCCGCACCAGCCGGACCCGCTCGGGGCTGCCCGGCGCGTAGCCGTGCACCGGCTCGTTGCTCGGGTTCGGGACCTGGGTGACTGCGTCGATGGGCATGGCGGCTCCCCGCTCGTCGTACTGGCTGGTGTCAATCCAGACTGACGAGGGGCGGACCGGTTCCTCCGCTCTGACACGCCATCACCGGACGTGGTTCGCACCACGCCCGCGCGGCCCCGCGGCTCAGCCGGCCAGTCGGCCGGCCAGCTCCACCGCCTCCGCCAGGCTGTCCACCACGGGGACGCCGACGGGCTCCAGCTTCTCCCGGCTGTGCGAGCCGCCGGTGTACAGCACGGCGTGCGCGCCCGCGGCCAGCGCCGCCAGCGCGTCGTCCGCGGCGTCGCCGATCAGCACCGTCCGGGCCGGGTCCACATGCTCGCCGAGGGCGGCCAGGTGCCTGGCCAGGTGCTCCGCCTTCTGGCCGCCGGACGGCCCGCTGCGGCCGTCCACCCGCAGGAAGTGCGAGGTCAGGCCGAACGCCTCGACCACCGGCAGCAGCTTCGCGTGCTCGTACATCGACAGCAGCGACTGGCTGTGCCCGGCCTGCTGCCAGCCGCTCAGCAGCTGCGGCGCGCCGTCGGTCAGCCCGCAGGCGACGCTCAGCTCGACGTAGCGGTCGTGGAACGCGTCGTCCAGCCGCAGCCACTCGGCCTCGGAGGGCATCCGGCCGAGCAGCCGCTGGTAGAAGCGGGGGATCGGGATCTCGTACTGCTCGCGGTACTCCTGCATGGTCATCGGCCCGATGCCGACGGTCGCGAACGCGGCGTTGCTCGCTCCGAGCACCGCCTCCATGTCATGGAAGAGCGTGCCGTTCCAGTCCCAGACGATATGAGTGCGCACGCAGGGAACGGTAACCCCGGCCACCGACAGGGCGGTAGGACGGGGCTCACCAGGGGCTCGCCACGGGACCCACCAGGGACCCGCCACGCGACCCCGCCGGAGCCCGCCAGGCTCCCGACAGGGCCCCGGCAGGACCCGCGCCCGGCCCGGGCTCAGGCCAGCAGGGCGGGGATCTCCTGGGTCGCGAACCACAGCAGGTCGTGGTCCTCGGCGCCGTCCACGGCGAACTGCGCGTCCTGGTCGCCCGCGTCGGCCGCCCCGACGGCCGCCACCGCCGCCGCGACGTCCTCGACGACGTCCTGATCGGCCACGTCGGCGTGCACCGCCGCCGCCTTCGCCAGCCGCACCGGGCCGGCCAGCACCACCCGGCCGAGCGAGGCCTGGTCCTGGTACTCGTCGCCGGGGAACGGCTGCACGGCCGAGTCGGCGACGTCCAGCGCCACCACGACCCGGCGGCGCGGCGCGTCCGGGTCGGCGGCCAGCAGCCGCAGCGAGGACTGGGCGGCCCGGTTCAGCGCCGCGTACTCCAGCTCCTCCAGGTCGTCGCTGACGTACCACTCGCGCAGTGCGGGGGTCACGGCGTAGGCCGCCGACTGCTCCAGGGCACCGCCCGGGTGCGCCGCCGCCAGGCCGTTCAGGGTGGTGGGCACGTACACGCGCATCGGTGGCACTCTCCGGTTCGTCCAGCGGCACAGGCTTCCAGCGCCCCCAGAATAAGCGCCGGAACGCCACCCGTGATCACCTGCTCACCGCTCACCCCGGCCCGGCCGCCGCCCCGGGCCGCCGGGCGCCGTCCAGGGCGGCCCGGCTGGTGCGCAGCGCGCTCTCCAGCACCGCGCCCCGACGGGCCGGGTCCATCAGGTTCGGACCCATCGCCGCCAGGTCCTCCAGGGTCGGCGCGAGCAGGTGCACCCGGACGCCGCTCTCCCGCAGCAGCCGGGCCTCGCGCAGCAGCTGCCTGGTCACCGCCCGGCGGTAGCGGCTGACCAGCTGGGCGAGCACACCGCGCGGGCGGTCCCGGGCGCGCCACTCGCGCAGCGCCGCCAGGGTGCCCCGGCCGGGGCCCGCGGGCGGCTCGGGCGCCCCGGCCCGGCCACGCGGCTGCAGCCGCAGCGCCATCGGGGCGAGGACGTACACCTCGTCCAGGCCGCGCCCGAGCATCAGGTCCGCGTTGGTGGCCGACCAGCAGCCGCCGTCCACGTACGCGGAGCCGTCCACCCGCACCGGCGCGAACCAGCCGGGGATCGCGCAGGAGGCCATCACCGCCTCGGGGACCGAGGCGGGCGGTGCGCCCGGGTCCCCGAAGACCACCCGGTGGCCGCTGCGGTAGTCCACCGCCGCGACCCGCAGGGCCTGCCAGGGGCCCTCCTCCGGGGCCGGGTCGAACAGTCCTCGCACCAGCTCGCCGACCGGTGCGAGCGAGCCCCGGCCGTGCGGCGCCATCGCCGACACCATGGTCAGCAGCGGGTACTCGCGCGGGTGCCGGACGGCGTCCCGCAGCAGGCCCGGCGAGCCGATCCCGGCGCGCGGGCGCGGCGGCAGCGCGCCGCCGACCGCCGTGTCGTAGTCGAACTCCACCCCGGCCAGCGGGCCGTCGGTGATCGGCAGGCCGCGCTGGTGGTCGCGCAGCTGCTCGGCGCGCACCCCGCCGGCCAGCATCGCGCCGAGGATCGCGCCCGCCGACGTCCCAAGGACCACCTCGGCGCGGCCCGGCTGCCAGCCGACCGCCTCCTCGACGGCGCACAGCGCGCCGACCGTCCAGGCCGCGCCCAGCATCCCGCCGCCGCCCAGGACCAGGCCGCGCCGGGGCGCGCCCGCGGCGGGCGGCGCCGCACTGCCCCCGCCCGTCGAAACCTGTGTCGCCATCGCCGGCCGCCTGTCGTCCTCGGGCGCTGCTGTCGGCGCCTGCGCGTGCTGCTCCCCGGGGGGTGCCCCGGTCCGGCTCCGATCCTGCGCGCCGACCCCGGGCGGGCGCAACGCCGCGCCGGACCGCCGCCACCCGGACCGACGCACCGGTCCGTCCCCTTTCGGACCGCAGGGCCCGTCCGCAGACGTCAACCGGGCGCCCCTCGGGCCGGGCCGACGACCCGCCCCCGCACTGGGCGGTTCACCCGGATAGGTGAACCCCCGGACCACCCGCCAACCGGCCGCCAACCCGATTGCCGCCCCGCGCGAACCACCGCTACCAAGGACCCGACCGCACCGGCCACACCTTCGAGGAGCCCGCCATGACCCACGGCCCGAGCGCCCGGCCCGGACTCGCCCAGCCCCACCCGCACCGCGTCCGGGCCCCGGGCCGGCCCGTCGCGGGCACCGCCCGCACCGGACACCACCCGCCGGCCGACCGGGGGCCGCGGCACCCCCGCGCCGCCTGCACCGCCGCGCCGGGACCGGACCCGCGCACCGGGCTGACCACCCGCTTCGCGCACCAGCTGGTCGAGGTGCTCACCGGCGCCCGGCCGTCCGGCCAGCTGATGCGCCACACCACCCTGGACGGCTACGGCCAGCTCGCCGCACTGGTCCGCTGCGGCACGCTGCGGCGCGGCGGGACGGCCGACCGACCCCGGCTGGGCCCGGTGCACGACCGCTCGCCCTCCCCCGACGCGGTCGAGGCGTGCGTACGGGTCGACCTCGGCCGCCGACACCACATGGTGGCGTTCCGGCTGGAGCAGCGCGGACCGGCCGGGCAGTGGCAGTGCACCGCCGTGGAGGCCCGGTGAGCGCCCGGACGCCCGCGCAGGCGCCCCCGGGAACGCCGCAGGGCGCCACCCCCGTACGGGAGCGGCGCCCTGGTGGGCCGGCGGCCGGGTGCTCAGGCCTTGCGGCGGCGGCCCTTGGCGGACTTGGCGGCCTTGCGGCGCTCGGCGCGGGTCAGCCCGTCGCCCTCGTCCTCCGCCCCGAGGTCCTCGAAGTCGCCCTCGACGACGCCGCCACCGACCTCGTCCGAGGGGGCCGTGTAGTGCAGGCGCTGCGGCTTCGGGGCCTCCAGGCCCTTGGCCTTGATCTCCGGGCGGGCGGCGTCCTTCTCCAGCTTGTCGAGCAGCACCTCGGCGTCCTCGACCGGCACCTCCTCGACCTGCTGCTCGACCTGGACCTCCAGGTTGAACAGGTAGCCGACGGACTCCTCCTTGATGCCCTCCATCATGGCGGTGAACATGTCGAAGCCCTCGCGCTGGTACTCGACCAGCGGGTCGCGCTGCGCCATGGCGCGCAGGCCGATGCCCTCCTGGAGGTAGTCCATCTCGTAGAGGTGCTCGCGCCAGCGGCGGTCCAGCACCGAGAGGACGACCCGGCGCTCCAGCTCACGCATGATCTCGGCGCCGAGCTGGTCCTCGCGGGCGCCGTACTGCCCCTGGATGTCCTCCTGGATGACCTTGGTGAGGAACTCCGGGGTCAGCCCGGCGGTGCCGCCGGCCCCCTCCTCCAGCTCCTCCAGCTCCAGGGTGAGCGGGTAGAGCTGCTTGAGCGCGGACCACAGCTTGTCGAGGTCCCAGTCGTCCTCGAAGCCCTCGCCGGTGGCGGCCTTGACGTACGCCTCGACGGTGTCGTCCATGAAGTGGCCGACCTGCTCCTGCAGGTCCTCGCCCTCCAGGACGCGGCGGCGCTCGCCGTAGATGACCTCGCGCTGGCGGTTCAGGACCTCGTCGTACTTGAGGACGTTCTTGCGGATCTCGAAGTTCTGCTGCTCGACCTGGGTCTGCGCCGAGGCGATGGCCCGGGTGACCATCTTGGACTCGATCGGCACGTCCTCGGGCACGTTGGCCATCGACAGCACGCGCTCGACCATGCCGGCCTTGAACAGGCGCATCAGGTCGTCGCCGAGCGACAGGTAGAAGCGGGACTCGCCCGGGTCGCCCTGACGGCCGGAGCGGCCGCGCAGCTGGTTGTCGATCCGGCGGGACTCGTGCCGCTCGGTGCCGAGGACGTAGAGGCCGCCGGCCTCCTTGACCTCGTCCTGCTCGGCCTTGACGGAGGTCTTGGCCTTCTCCAGCGCGGCCGGGAACTCGGCCTCGTACTCCTCCGGCGTCTCGGTCGGGGTGAGCCCGCGCTGCGCCAGCTCGGCCGCCGCGAGGTGGTCGGAGTTGCCGCCGAGCATGATGTCGGTGCCACGGCCGGCCATGTTGGTGGCGACGGTGACGGCGCCCTTGCGGCCGGCCTGCGCGACGATCTGCGCCTCGCGCTCGTGGTGCTTGGCGTTCAGCACCTCGTGCGGGATGCCGCGCTTGCGCAGCTCCTGCGACAGGTACTCGGACTTCTCCACCGACACGGTGCCGACCAGCACCGGCTGGCCCTTCTCGTGCTTCTCGGCGATGTCCTCGACCACGGCGGCGAACTTGGCCGGCTCCGACTTGTAGATCAGGTCGGGCTGGTCGATGCGCAGCGGCGTCTTGTTGGTCGGGATCGGCACCACGCCGAGCTTGTAGATCTGGTGGAACTCCGCGGCCTCGGTCGTACCGGTACCGGTCATGCCGGACAGCTTGTCGTACAGGCGGAAGAAGTTCTGCAGGGTGATGGTGGCCAGCGTCTGGTTCTCGTTCTGGACCTCCACCCCCTCCTTGGCCTCGATCGCCTGGTGCATGCCCTCGTTGTAGCGGCGGCCGGCCAGGATGCGGCCGGTGTGCTCGTCGACGATCATGACCTCGCCGTTCATCACGACGTAGTCCTTGTCCGCCTTGTACAGCTCCTTCGCCTTGATGGCGTTGTTCAGGAAGCCGACCAGCGGGGTGTTCACCGACTCGTAGAGGTTGTCGATGCCCAGGTAGTCCTCGACCCGGGAGACACCCTCCTCCAGCACGCCGACGGTGCGCTTCTTCTCGTCGACCTCGTAGTCGCGGTCGATCTTGAGGCGCTGCACCAGCTTGGCGAAGTCGGCGTACCACTTGGTCGCCTGGTCGGCCGGGCCGGAGATGATCAGCGGGGTACGGGCCTCGTCGATGAGGATCGAGTCGACCTCGTCGACGACCGCGAAGTTGTGGCCGCGCTGGACCAGTTCGTCCTGCGACCAGGCCATGTTGTCGCGCAGGTAGTCGAAGCCGAACTCGTTGTTGGTGCCGTACGTGATGTCCATCCCGTACTGGCGCTTGCGCTCGGCGGGCGTCATGTTGCCCAGGATCACGCCGACTTCGAGGCCCAGGAAGCGGTGCACCCGGCCCATCCACTCCGAGTCGCGCTCGGCGAGGTAGTCGTTGACGGTGATCAGGTGCACGCCCTTGCCGGTGAGCGCGTTGAGGTACGTCGGGAGCGTGCCGACGAGGGTCTTGCCCTCACCGGTGCGCATCTCGGCGACGTAGCCGAGGTGCAGCGCGGCGCCGCCCATGATCTGGACGTCGTAGTGGCGCTGGCCGAGCACGCGTCGGGCCGCCTCGCGGACGGTGGCGAACGCCTCGGGGAGGATGTCGTCCAGGGACTCGCCGTCGACGAGCCGCTGCTTGTACTCGTCGGTCAGCGCGCGCAGCTCGGCGTCCGTGAGGTTGACGAAGTCCTCTTCGATGGAGTTGACCTGGGCAGCAATCCGCTGCAGCTTGCGAAGGATCTTGCCTTCGCCGGCGCGCAGGATCTTGTCGAAGACGGACACTTGAGCGGGCTCCTTGCCTGTATTGGCACTGGACGACTGCACGGCAGGTCCACCCCACCGCACGGGCCATCGTATGCGAGGACTCCAACGCCCCGGGAGGTGCGTCAGCGCGCTATTCCCGTGTCACCCCTGCGAGCACATGCCTCGATAGCGATGCCTACCAGGGCAAAGCGGTCACCGGCTCGGGCAGTTGGGTGGTTAATCGGATGCTCGGATTCCTCTCCGTACGGAATAATCCGCCTATGACAGAGCAACCCGACACCCCTGTGGACCCCGTCGTCCTCACCACCGAGCGCCTGGTGCTGCGGCCGCCGCAGGCCTGTGACCTGGAGGCGGTCTTCGCGGCCTGCCAGGACGAGGAGATCCAGCGCTGGACGGTCGTCCCCAGCCCGTACCGACTCGAGGACGCGGAGTACTTCGTCAACGATCTCGCCGCCAACGGCTGGCGCACCGGCGAGGCCAGGATCTGGTGCGTGCTGGAGCGCGCGAGCGGCGCCATGGTCGGCACCCAGGGGATCACCCTCGCCCCGGGCCGCCCGGGCAGCGCCGAGGTCGGCTGGTGGGCCGCCAAGGAGTACCGCGGCCGGGGCTACACCGTCGAGGCCGCCCGCGCGGTGGCCCGCTACGGCCTCACCGAGCTGGGCCTGCGCCGACTGGAGTGGCAGGCGTACGTGGGCAACGACGGCTCGCGCGCGGTGGCCGAGCGGGTCGGCTACCGCTTCGAGGGCACCCTGCGCTCGTACGCCGAGCAACGCGGCGTGTTCCACGACGCGTGGGTCGCCTCGCTGCTCGCCACCGACCTGGACTGAGCCGCCCCGAGCCGCCCCGAGCTGCCCCCACCCCGGGCCACCCCGGCCGGTGGTCCCGGCTGTCGCCGCCGCCGACCGGTCCCGGCTGTCGGTCCCGGCGTCTACCCTCGCCGACATGACCGTCACGACTCCCGTCACGACCCTCGGCGCCGACGAGGCGCGCCGCATCGCCCTGCGCGCCCAGGGCCTGCTCGGCGCGCCGGACCGCCGGGGCGGCGTACGCGGGGTGCTGCGCCACCTCGGCGCCGTCCAGCTCGACACCATCTCGGTGCTGGCCCGCTCGCACGAGCTGATCCCCTACGCCCGCCTCGGCGCGGTCGGCCGCCCGGCCGTCGAGGAGGCGTACTGGGGCTCGGGCGCGAGCTTCGAGTACTGGTCGCACGCGGCGTGCATCCTGCCCGTCGAGGAGTGGCCGCTGTTCGCGTTCCGCCGCCGCGGCTACCGCGGGCGCGGCCACCTCTGGGGCCACCAGGTCACCCCGGAGACGTACCGGCACGTGCTGGACAAGCTGCGCGCCGAGGGGCCGCTGACCTCCACCGAGCTGGGCGGCGCCAAGAAGACCGCCGAGTGGTGGGACTGGTCCGACACCAAGATCGCGGTGGAGCGGGCCCTGGCCTTCGGGGACGTGGTCTGCGCCGAGCGCCGGAGCTGGAAGCGGGTCTACGCGCTCGCCGAACAGGCCGTCCCCGCAGCGCTGTTCGAGCAGGACCCGAGCGACGAGGAGTGCCTGCGCACCCTGGTCGCCCAGGCCGGGGCCGCGCTCGGCGTGGCCACCCGGGCCGACCTGATGGACTACCACCGGCTGCGCGCCGAGCAGCTGGACGCGGTGGTCGAGGCCTCCGGCCTGGTCCCGGTGGAGGTGGCGGGCTGGGGCCCGGCGGGCACCGCGGCCGCCGCGTGGGCCGATCCGGCCGCGCTGGCCGCCCCGCCTCGCGGGCGCCACCGCACCACGCTGCTCTCCCCGTTCGACTCGCTGATCTGGGACCGCGCCCGCACCGAGCGGATCTTCGGCATGGCCCACCGGCTGGAGGCCTACACCCCGAAGGACAAGCGGGTGCACGGCTACTTCGCGATGCCGCTGCTGACCGGCGGCAGGCTGGTCGGCCGGGTCGATCCGGCCCGCGAGGGGCGCACCCTGGTGGCCCGTCGGATCTCGCTGGACTCCGCGCGCCACCTGGAGGCGCTGGCTGCGGCGCTGCGCGAGGCGGCCTCCTGGGTGGGCTGCGACGCCGTCCGGGTGGAGGCGCTGGGCGACGAGGGGCTGCGCCCGGCCCTGACGCGGCTGCTCGACGCCTAGACCCGGCCGGAGCCGACCGCGGGCGGGCCCGCCGAGGCGCCCAACCCCCGGGCGCCTCACCCTATTTCGAGGATCTTCTCCCGCATCGCGTAGACCACGGCCTCCATCCTGGAGTGCAGCTGAAGCTTCTCCAGGATGTTGCGAACGTGGTTCTTCACGGTGTTCTCGCTGATGAACAGCTCCTTGGCGATCTCCCGGTTGTTCATCCCGGTGGCCACCAGCTTCAGCACCTCCAGCTCCCGGTCGGTCAGCCGGGGAGCCGGCACCAGGTCCCGGTCGTCGGAGCGGCGCTGGATCATCGACTTGAACTCGGTGAGCAGCTTGGAGGCCATCGACGGGCTGATCTGGGACTGCCCGTCGGCGACCGCCCGGATCGCGGTGGCGACCTCGTCGGTGGAGATCTCCTTGAGCAGGTAGCCGGTGGCACCGGCCTTGATCGCCTCGTAGAGGTCGGCCTCCTCATCGCTTATCGTCAGCATGATGATCTTGGTGCTGGGCACCACGTCCTTGATCGCGGTGCAGGCCTCGATCCCGCTGCGGCGGGGCATCCGCACGTCCATCAGGATGATGTCCGGCAGCAGGTCGGCGGCCTTCAGCACCGCCTCGGCGCCGTCCCCCGCCTCGCCGATGACCTTGATGTCCTCCTCCTCCGCGAGCACGATCTCCAGCCCGCGGCGGAACAGCGCGTGGTCGTCCACCACCAGGACGCGGATCGGCTCGGCCCGGCGCGGGCCGTACTCGGGCTCGGCCCCCGGTCCTGGCGCCACCCCCGCGCCCGGCCCCGCAGCGGGCCCCAGCCCGAAGTGATCCCCCATCCGCTCCTCCCCCGTCGCCGGTCCTCGTCGCGCCATCATTCCACGCCTCGGACCCCCTCCGGTCACCCTCAGGTGCCGATTCCCCTGCATCGGGTGACCTCGGGTCGACCGCGGCCGCCGCGGCGCCCCGAAACGCCGGTGACCCCGGCGGCAACGGCTGCCGGGGTCACCTCTCCGATACCGCTCGGACGGTCAGTCCTCGTCGCCGGACCCGCCGATCGCGCCGCCGGCGCCGCCACCCGCCCCGACCGAACCGTCGGCCTTCAGGTGGATGACGCCGTAGTGGTAACCGTGCCGGCGGTAGACGACGCTCGGCAGGCCGCTGTCCTTCTCCACGAACAGGTAGAAGTCGTGGCCGACCAGTTCCATCTCGTAGAGCGCCTGGTCCAGCGCCATGGGGGCGGCCGGGTGGGTCTTCTCCCGGACCACCAGCGGGCCTTCGCCCTCCACTTCCAGGGATCCCATCATGGTCTTGCGGACGGCGCCGTTGGTCTCGCCCTCCGGCTGCGTCGTCTCGGGCAGCGCGGCGAGGGACGCCGTCGCCTCGGCGACGCTGATGGGGGTGCGGCCGTTGCCGCCCTTGTGCACCCGGCGCCGGTCTGCGGACTTGCGCAGCTGGGCGTCGAGCTTCGCCGAAGCCAGGTCGAGTGCCGCGTACGGGTCTGCCGCGGCCGCCTCGGCCCGGATCACCGGGCCACGGGTACGGAGAGTGATCTCCACCCGCTCGGACCGGTCGGCCTGACGCGGGTTGTGCTCCTTGGACACCTCGACGTCGAGGCTGATCACCTTGCCGTCGAACTTCTGGACCTTCTCCAGCTTCTCGGCCACGTGCTCGCGGAACCTCTTGGGCACCTCGGTCTTGCGGCCCTTGACGACGATGTCCACGCAGAACTCCGATCCCTCGTGCTGACGCCGATCCGGGTGCTACCGAATCGGGCTGAGACCCAGCCGGACCAGCCAATCCACTGCCGACCCTCCGCCCCGCCGCGAGCGGCGAAAGCGACTGGCCCTCACCTCACTTCCTCCCCACCAGGGACGGTTGAAACCCCCTGGAGCCTCATAGAACACCTCACACGGGGATTTCGCCTCCCCAGGCGGCAAAGTGGGTATGACCCGATCTTGTGGGGTTGGCGGTCGAGCTGTTGCACCCTGTCTACCCTCTTGCGAGTGAAGCATGGGTAAATACCTGGACAACACCCCCCGTACGGCGCATCCTGTGCTCACTCTCCGTGCCTGCCCTCCGCCAGGAGAAGCCGTGCCACCCACCACGTCACCCGCCCGCCCACACCCCGCTCCCAGTCCGTTCGCCTACGCACTGGGCGGCCTGCTGGACGTCCTGCTGCCGGCCCGCTGCGCCGGCTGCGGCACCGGCCGCAGCCAGCTCTGCCCGGCCTGCCGCCACGCCCTGACCGCCACCCGGCCCGGCCCCACCGCCCTGCCCTGGGTGCACGCCGCCGCCCGGTACGCCGATCCGGTGCGCCAGTTGCTGATCGCCCACAAGGAGCGCGGCGCACTGCGCCTGGCCGACCCGCTGGGTGAAGCGCTCGCCCACGCCGTGCGCTCCGCACTCGGGCCGCGCGCCGGTCAGGCGCCGCTGCTGCTCGTCCCGGTGCCCTCCACCCGGGCCGCCGTCCGCGCCCGGGGCCACGACCCGACGCTGCGGCTGGCCGGCGCCGCCGCCCGGGCGCTGCGCCGGGCGGGGCTGGACGCCCGGGCCGCGCCACTGCTGCGGCACGTCCGCCCGGTCGCGGACCAGAGCGGCCTGTCCGCCGCCGAGCGCCGACGCAACCTGCACGGCGCGCTCACCGTCCTGCCGCGCGCGCACCGGCGGCTGACGGGACGCCAACCCGTGCTGGTGGACGACCTGGTGACGACCGGGGCCAGCCTCGCCGAGGCCGCCCGGGCGCTGGCCGCCGCCGGGCTGCCGCCGCGGGCGGCCGCCACCGTCGCGGCCGCCGTCCCGCACCGGCCCGGCGGCACGCCGCCGGCCTGCGGAGGCCGGGGCGGGCGGCTCAGCCCGGGTAGATGAAGGCGCTCGCCCGGTACTGCGGCGGCAGGACGAGCTCGCGCCACTGGTTGTTGACCAGGCGGTAGATCTTGCCGTCCGCCCCCTGCAGGGCCAGCACCGGCGGCGCCTGGCCCGCGGTGTCGTCACGGGACTCCGAGGCCTGCACCGAGACCATCCCCTCGCCGCCCAGCAGCGAGCCCTCGGTGCTGCGCGAGCCGTCCGTGCTGATGTAGTGCAGCTGCGGCAGCCGGTCCTTCTCCTTGCCCAGCACCAGCAGTTGGTCGGCCTCCGCCCAGGACACCGAGGTGACGTCGGTGAGCTGCGGCGCGGCGTTGCGCAGCCCGGTGATCCGCGCCGTGGGCGCGTCCTGGGTGCCGCCGTGCTGCACCAGGCCGACCATCAGGCTCCGGTCGCCCTTGCGGTCCTTGACCACCAGGGCGATCCGGACCCCGTCCGAGGCCGTCTTGAGGCTCTGCACCGTGCCACCGTCGAGCCCCTCGACCGGCACGGTGACGGGCTTGCGCCCGCGCACCATCACCACCCGCGGGGCCTGCGGGTCGCGGTCCACCACCCAGAGGTCGCCGCGGCCGTCCCAGCTGGGCGAGGCCAGCCCGTCCTCGCCCTTGTCGGCGGGCCGGGGCGTCGTGCTGAGCACGGGATCGGGGAGCGCCGACTCGCTGTCGGCCAGCCCCACCGAGTACAGCTGGTGGCCGTCCGGGCTGATCGCGGCGGCGCGCTGACCGTTGCGGCTCACCGCGATCGCGCCGACCGCGCGCTTGCCGTTGGCCGGGGCCTTGCCGAGCACGCCGGCGACGGCGGAGCCCTCGCCCTGCTCGCGGGCCTGCAGCAGCACCCCGTTGTCGGCGCGCTGGTAGTACTGCTGATCGGCCGCCGATCCGGCCAGGGCGCCGGGGGCGCTGGCCGGCAGGTCGTTGCGGGCCACGACGCAGCTGCTGCCGCGCGGGCCCTTCAGCTCCAGCCGGTCCATCTGGCCCTTGCCCTGGTCGCCGAGGGTGTAGAGGAGCTGGTTGGCCATCTGCTTGCACAGCATCCCGCCGCCGAGGTCGGGGCCGGCGGCCACGACGTGAGCGGTCCGGCTGTCGTCCACGGTGACCGGCTGCACGGTGACCCCGGCCGGGAAGGCCGACCGGACGACCGGCGAGAGCCACTCCGACGGGCCGGCGACCAGGGCCCGGGCGGCGGCGGTCAGCGGGTCTATTCGGCGCCGCAGGTAGATCGGGTCGGCGATCAGCACCTCCTGCGCGGTGGGCGCGGAGGGGTCGGCGGCCGCGTAGAAGAACCGGTCCACCTGGCGATAGCTGTTGCGGAAGTTCGTCTCGTTGATGATCAGACCGTCGGGGAGCCGGTCGATCCGCCACTCCCCGGACTTCTCCCGGACGAAGTTGAAGGTGAAGCTGACGTCCTTCTGCCCCTCCCGGAAGCGGTAGGAGTGCTTCTCGTCCACCTGGGCGACGACCATCCCGGAGACCGGGATGGACACCGAGGTGTCGGCCTCCGTGAGGGTCTGGTCGTTGTGCGTCGGGTTGGCCGCCAGCACCATGATCCCCGCCTCCGGGTTCCACCGGCCGGCGGCCTCCTCGGTCAGGTACTGCCGCGCCGTCGGGTAGCCGTCGTCCGCGGTCGAGGCGTCCAGGAAGCCGGTCAGCAGGTCACCCGGCTTGGCGCCCTTGGCGGGCGCCACCGGGAAGACCCTGACCTGGAGGTTCTTGTCCGCCGCGCCCTGCGACAGCTCGACCTTGGCGATGCCGCCGGCGTCCGGCATCGCGGCGCAGCCACCCACCAGCGCGGCCCCCAGCACCGCGCCGGCCACCGCGGCCAGCCGCGGTTCAGTCCTGCTGCTGGTCCTTCGCACGCTGCGACCCCTCCGTGTCCGTCCCACCCGTGCCGATCGCGGTGCGTACCGCGCCCGGCTCCTCCGCCTCCGCCGTCCGCTGCGCCACCGAGGGCCGGCCGGGCGTCGCGTCGACCACGACCTGGGCACCGGTGGCACCGTACCCGGCCCCCGCGGCGCGCAGGTCCGAGGGGTCGGAGCGCGGCCCCTCGGGCGGGCGGCGGCCCAGGTCCGGGCCGATGCTCAGCACTCCGCCCAGCCCGCTGCCGAAGCCGCCGCCGAAGCCGCTGCCGCCGCCCTCCGGGGCCTCCGGCACCGCCGGCTCCTCGGTCGCGGTCAGCGCGGTGGCACCGGACGGGCGGATCGCCCGCCGGTACGGCATCCCGTACGAACCGAGGCCCCGGTTGTTGCGGGAGTCCTCCGGCTCCAGCCGGAACGGCGCCCGGTTGATCTCGCCGCCGCGGGTGCGCGGCAGGGTGAGCCGGAAGTGCGAGCCGCCGCCGGGCTCGCCCCAGGCCTGCAGCCAGCCGGCGTGCAGGTGCGCGTCCTCGACCGCGATGGACAGGCCGAGGCCGGTGCCACCGGTGGTCCGCACCCGGGACGGGTCGGCCCGCCAGAAGCGGTGGAACACCCGGGAGGCCTCGCCCGGCTTGAGCCCGATGCCGTAGTCGCGCACACCGACGGCGACCGCGCCGTCGGCCGAGCCCAGCCGGACCACGACGTCCCGGCCCTCACCGTGCTCCAGCGCGTTGACCACCAGGTTGCGCAGGATGCGCTCGATCCGCCGGGAGTCGACCTCCGCCAGCACCGGCTCGCCGTCGCCGCGGATCACCACGGCGCTGCCCTTGGCCTGGGCCAGCGGGTCCGCGGCCTCCACCACCCGGGTGACGATCTCGCGCAGGTCGACCGGCTCGGCGTCCAGGATCGCGGCGCCGGCGTCGAAGCGGCTGATCTCCAGCAGGTCGGCGAGCAGCGACTCGAAGCGGTCCAGCTGGCCCTGGAGCAGCTCCGCCGAGCGGGCCGCCATCGGGTCCAGGTCCTCGCGGCTGTCGTAGATCAGGTCGGCGGCCATCCGCACCGTGGTCAGCGGGGTGCGCAGCTCGTGCGAGACGTCCGAGACGAAGCGCCGCTGGACCCGCGAGAGCTCCTCCAGCTGGCGGATCTGCGCCTGGAGGGCGTTGGCCATCCGGTTGAAGGACTCGCCGAGCCGGGCGATGTCGTCCGTCCCGGTGACCTTCATCCGCTCTTCCAGGTGCCCGGCGGCCAGCCGCTCGGAGATCCCGGCGGCCATCCGGACCGGGGTGACCACCTGGCGCACCACCAGCCAGGCGATGCCGACCAGCAGGATCACCACGAACAGGCCGGCGGTGGCCAGGGTGCCGGTGACCAGGTCGAGGGTCTTGGTCTCCTGGCCGAAGGGGAAGACGTAGTACAGCTGGTAGCTGGTGCTGCTCGGCCCGGTGAACTGCTGGCCGAGGACGAGCCCCGGCTCCGAGTCGGAGCCGCCGCCGTGGTGGATCCGGGTCGGCTGCTCGAACATCACGCCGGGCTCCGAGGCGACCGCCGTCCGCAGCGAGTCCGGGATGCTGCTCGGCAGGACGTCCCCGGAGTAGCGCGGGCCCAGCCCGGGGTTCTGCTGCGCCACCACCTGGCTGCTGCCGGGCAGGATCGCGATCACCGAGTAGACGCTCTGCCCGCTGGCCGCGAGGTCGCCGACCTGCTTCAGCAGCCAGGTGCCGATCTCGTCGGTGGTCGGGTCGCTGGTGGCCCCGACCTTGAAGCGCAGGTCCTTCGCCTCGTCGATCTTCTTCTGCTCGCTCTTGAAGCCGCCGTCGGCCTGGCTGCGGGCCGAGGTCTTCTTGGTGTTCAGCAGCCCGGTGCGCACCTGGGCCACCACCACCACCCCGAGCACCAGCACCACCGTGACGGAGAGCAGCAGGGTCGCGGCGACCACCCGCACCTGGATGGAGCGCCGGTAGAGCGCCGTCACCCGGTGGAGGGGTCGACGCAGCTGACGCGTCACCAGCGCGAGCAGGGCCGCCGGGCCGCGCCGGCGGCGGCGGCCCTGGGTGGTCGAGCTCAGCACGTCCCCGCGCACGGCGGCGCCCCCGTCGGTCGCGGTACCCGACGGGGTCTCGTCAGCCTGGTACCTCACGTCAGCTGGGCCCGGCCTTGTAGCCGACGCCACGAACGGTCACCACGATCTCGGGGCGCTCCGGGTCCTTCTCGATCTTGGATCGCAGGCGCTGGACGTGGACGTTGACCAGTCGGGTGTCCGCCGCGTGGCGGTAGCCCCAGACCTGCTCCAGCAGCACCTCGCGGGTGAACACCTGCCAGGGCTTGCGGGCCAGCGCGACCAGCAGGTCGAACTCCAGCGGGGTCAGCGGGATGCCCCGGCCGTCCCGCTTCACCGAGTGGCCGGCCACGTCGATCACCAGATCGCCGATGGTCAGCTGCTCGGGCGTCGGCTCCTCGGCCCGGCGCAGCCTGGCCCGTACCCGGGCCACCAGCTCCTTTGGCTTGAACGGCTTGGTGACGTAGTCGTCGGCGCCCGATTCCAGGCCGACCACCACGTCCACGGTGTCCGTCTTCGCGGTCAGCATGACGATCGGGATGCCCGACTCCGCCCGGATCTGGCGGCAGACGTCGATGCCGTCCCGTCCGGGCAGCATCAGGTCGAGCAGGACCAGGTCAGGCTTGGTCTCCCGGAACGCGGCTAGTGCCTTGTCCCCATCCGCGACGAAAAACGGCTCAAAACCCTCACCCCGCAGCACGATACCGAGCATCTCGGCCAGTGCGGAGTCGTCATCAACGACGAGGACGCGTCCCTTCATGCGTCCATACTCTCATTACCGGATTGTGACCTGCCGCACAGCAGTCCCATTGCTCCAGAACGGCCAAGTGGCAGCCTGGTCGATTTCCGGCCATACCGGGCGAATATCCCGCGCCGAACCGCTCCGGAACCACCGGGAAACCCGCACCGGCCACCGCGGCGGAGCCCGCCCGCGGGTCAGCAGCCGGATACCCCTGAGACCCGTCCGAGCACCATGGCACGATGGGCGCTGCGCGCAGGTGAAGATCCACCCGCGCCCGCGAACCCCGACGCCCCTCCGAGGAGCAGTGATGACCGACACTCCGGGCTGGGCCTCGCCCAGCTCGTCCGAGCCGCCCCGCGAGGACGCCCGGCCACCGGCCGACGCGCCCGCCGCCGTGCCCGGTCCGTCGGCACCACCACAGGGCGCACCCACCGCCCCGCCCGCCTGGGGCTCCGGCTACGGCGGCCCGCCGCCCGGCGGCCCGCAGTACGGCCAGTACGGCTGGGGCGCCCCGCCGAGCCCCAAGCCCGGCATCATCCCGCTGCGCCCGCTCGGCCTCGGCGAGCTGCTGGACGGCGCCGCCTCCACGATCCGCAAGCACTGGCGGACCACGCTCGGCCTCTCGCTCGGCGTCGCCGTGCTCCAGCAGGCCGCGGCCACCGCGACCGAGCTGTCCATCGACGGCGACACCGGCAGCCTCACGCCGGTCCTGACCACGCTCGCCAGCCTGCCGGTCAGCCTGCTGCTCGGCGTCATCGCCTCCGCACTGCTGACCATGGTCGTCAGCCGCGCCATCCTCGGCCAGTCCGCCACCATCCGCGACGCCTGGCGGGACGCCCGCCCCCGGCTGTTCCAGATGCTCGGCCTGACCCTGCTCACCGCCCTGATCGGCGGCGGCATCGTGCTGCTCGGCTTCGCCCCGATGATCGGCTACCTGATCGCCGGCGCGGACGAGCCCGCCATCGCCGCCCTGCTGTTCGTCGTCGGCCTGCTCAGCCTGCCCGTCGCCGTCTGGATCTGGATCCAGCTCAGTCTGGCGGCCCCCGCCCTGATGCTGGAGAAGCAGGGCGTGCTGACCGCGCTCTCCCGCTCCCGCCGGCTCGTGCGCGGCGCCTGGTGGCGGCTGTTCGGCATCAACCTGCTCAGCCAGGTGCTGGCCGGCATCGTCGCCGGGATGATCTCGGTGCCGTTCACGATCGTCGGCGTGGTCCTGGGCTTCGACGACATCGCCGGCCAGGCCGACTCCGGCGGCCTGGTCAGCCTCCCGCCGGCCCTGCTGATCACCACGGCCATCGCCGGCGTCATCTCCGCCACCCTCACCATCCCGTTCACCGCCAGCATCGGCGTCCTCCTCTACGTCGACCAGCGGATCCGCCGCGAGGCCCTGGACATCGAGCTGGCCCGTGCCGCCGGACTGCCCGAGTACGGCGGCACCGGCTGGAGCGACCCGGCCGGCCCGAACCCCGCGAGGCTCTGACCCGCATGCCGAACTGGGGGGACCTGACCCGGGCGGCCGGCGGCGCACCGGTCACCATTCCGCGCGACCCGGCACGCGACGCCGCCCGGGACGAACTGCTCAAGGCCGACTACCACCGGCACGACCCCAGCCTCCAGGAGCGGGTCCTCGACTGGATCGGCGACCGGCTCGGCGACGCCCTCGACGCCGTCGCGGGCAACGGCACCAGCGGAACCACCGGCCTGGTCCTCTTCCTGGTGATCGCCGTCCTGATCGGCGGCGCCCTGTGGTGGCGCCTCGGCGCGCCCAAGCGGGCCGCCCGCACCGTCCAGCCCGTCTTCGGCACCGCCGGCCCGCGCAGCGCCGCCCAGTACCGGGCCGAGGCCGAGGCGCACGCCGCCGCCGGCCGGTGGCCCCAGGCCGTCCGGGAGCAGATGCGCGCCCTGGTCCGGGCCCTGGAGGAGCGCACCCTGCTCGACACCCGCCCCGGCCGCACCGCCGACGAGGCCGCCGCCGAGGCCGGCCGCGCCCTGCCCGAGCACGCCGCCGCCCTCGCCGCGGCCGCCCGGAGCTTCGACGACATCGCCTACGGCGAGCGCACCGCCGACCAGGCCGCCTACCGGCTGCTGCACGACCTCGACCGGGCCCTGGAGCGCACCCGCCCGGCCCTCGCCCCGGTGCCGGTCCCGGCCCAGGCCCAGGGAGGAGCGGCATGACCACGACCGTCCCCGCCCCGGACGCGCCGCCCGCGCCCGCCGCCCCCACCGGCCCCGCCCCCACCAGCCTCGCGCCGACCGGCCGCGGTCTCTGGTACCGCGGACGCTGGTACCTGTTCACCGCCGCGATGCTGCTGCTCGCCGGAGCCGTCCTGGCCGGCCTCAACCAGGAGCAGCGCTACCCGCCGCTCGACCCGCGCTCCTACGACCCCTCCGGCACCCGCGCCGTGATCGCCCTGCTCCAGCGCGAGGGCATCAAGGCCGACATCACCGCCGACCTCACCACCGGCGCGGCCGGCGGCGACACCGTCGTCGTGCCGGAGCCCGACCTGCTCTCCCCCGACCGGCTGCACGCCCTGGCCGCCGCCCGGCACGGCCGCCTGGTCCTCATCGCCCCCGGCCCGGCCGCCCTCAGCGCGCTGGTCCCCGGCGTCCGCCCCTCCGACGAGGCCGGCGGCGTCCCCTACGCCTCCATCCGCAGCACCCCCGCCGACTGCTCCCTGCCCGCCGCCGTGCGGGCCGGCAGCGCCCACCTCGGCGGCCTGCTCTACACCGCCGGCACCCGCGGCGAGGGCTGCTACCCGCGCGGCCACGGCTACCCGCTGATCAGCGTCCCGAACAACCGGGGCGGGGACGTCGTCGTCCTCGGCAGCGGCGCCTTCCTCACCAACGAGCTGCTCGCCAAGGACGGCAACGCCGCCCTCGCCCTCGCCCTGCTCGGCTCCCAGCCCGCCCTGACCTGGCAGCTGCCCGACTACACCGCCCCGATCGCGGCCGAGCAGCGCAAGCAGCTCACCGACTACATCCCCGAGGGCTGGCGCTGGGCCGGCTACCAGCTCGGCGTCGCCGCCCTGCTCGCCGCCGCCTGGCGCGCCCGCCGGCTCGGCCCGGTCGTCGGCGAGAACCTGCCCGTGGTGGTCCGCGCCGCCGAGACCACCGAGGGCCGCGCCCGCCTCTACCGCCGGGCCAAGGCCCGCGGCCGCGCCGCCGACGCCCTGCGCCGCGCCGCCGCCCACCGCCTCGCCCCGGCCCTGGGCGTCCCGCTCAGCGCTGGCGCACCCGACCCCACCGCTCTCTGCGCGGCCGTCGCCGACCGCCTCCCCGAGCGCCCCGCCGGGGGCGTGGCGGCCCTCCTGTACGGCCCGCCCCCGACCGACGACGCCGCGCTGCTGCGGCTCGCCGACGACCTCGACGCCCTCGAAAGGCAGGTACGGAAGCCGTGACCGAGCAGGCCACCGCCACCCCCCTCACCACCCCCGGCACGGCGGACAGCACCCCCGGCACGGCGAGCGACCCGCGCCAGGCGCTCACCGCCCTGCGCGCCGAGATCGCCAAGGCCGTGGTCGGCCAGGACGCCGCCGTCACCGGCCTGGTCGTCGCCCTGCTCTGCGGCGGCCACGTGCTGCTGGAGGGCGTCCCCGGCGTCGCCAAGACCCTGCTGGTCCGCACCCTGTCCACCGCGCTCAGCCTGGGCACCAAGCGCATCCAGTTCACCCCCGACCTGATGCCCGGCGATGTCACCGGCTCCCTGGTCTACGACGCCCGGACCGCCGAGTTCTCCTTCCAGCCCGGCCCGGTCTTCACCAACCTGCTGCTCGCCGACGAGATCAACCGCACCCCGCCCAAGACCCAGGCCGCCCTGCTGGAGGCCATGGAGGAGCACCAGGTCACCGTCGACGGCGAGCCCCGCGCCCTGCCCGTCCCGTTCCTGGTCGCCGCCACGCAGAACCCCGTCGAGTACGAGGGCACCTACCCGCTGCCCGAGGCCCAGCTGGACCGCTTCCTGCTGAAGCTGGTCCTGCCGCTGCCCGACCGCGACCAGGAGTTCCAGGTCCTCGCCAGGCACGCCGCGGGCTTCGACCCCCGCGACCTCACCGCCGCCGGCGTCCGCCCGGTCGCCGGCCCCGCGGACATCGCCGCCGCCCGCGCGCAGATCGCCGGGCTCACCGTCTCCCCCGAGGTCCTCGCCTACATCGTCGACCTCTGCCGGGCCACCCGGCAGTCCCCGTCGCTCTCCATCGGCGTCTCCCCGCGCGGCGCGACCGCCCTGCTCGCCGCCTCCCGCGCCTGGGCCTGGCTGGCCGGCCGCGACTACGTCACCCCCGACGACGTCAAGGCCCTCGCCCTGCCGACCCTGCGCCACCGCGTCGCGCTGCGCGCCGAGGCCGAGATGGAGGGCGTCACCGCCGACTCCGTCATCCAGGCCGTCCTCGCCCAGACGCCCGCCCCCCGCTGACCGCCTCCCCTCGCACGCCTCCGAAGGAGCGCACCGCATGGCCCTCACCGGGCGAACCGCCCTGCTCGCCGCACTCGGCGCGCTCGTCGTGGGCCTGCTCCTGCCCTCCGCGGCGGGGATCGCCGCCGTCACCGGCGCGGTCCTGCTCACCGCCCTGGTCGACCTGCTGCTCGCCGCCCCGGTCCGCAGCCTGCGGATCACCCGGGGCGGCGACACCACCGTCCGGCTCGGCGAGCCCGCCGCCGTCGAACTGAGCGTCACCAACGCCTCCGGCCGCCCCCTGCGGGCCCGCGTCCGCGACGCCTGGGCCCCCTCCGCGTGGCGGCCCGGCACCGGGACCGCCGCCTCACGGCACGCCCTGCGGATCCCCGGCGGCGAGCGGCGCCGCGTCACCACCCTGCTCACCCCAAGCCGGCGCGGCGACCACCACGCCCACAAGGTGACGGTCCGCTCGCTCGGCCCGCTCGGCCTGGCCGGCCGTCAGGGCTCCCACCTGGTCCCCTGGACGGTCCGCGCACTGCCGCCGTTCACCAGCCGCAAGCACCTGCCCTCGCGGCTCGCCCGGCTGCGCGAACTCGACGGCCGCACCTCCGTCCTGACCCGCGGCCAGGGCACCGAGTTCGACTCCCTGCGCGAGTACCTGCCCGGCGACGACGTCCGCTCCATCGACTGGCGGGCCAGTGCCCGCCGCCACACCGTCGCCATCCGCACCTGGCGCCCCGAGCGGGACCGGCACATCCTGATCGTCCTCGACACCGGCCGCACCTCCGCGGGCAGGGTCGGCGACGCGCCCCGGCTCGACGCCGCACTCGACGCCGCACTGCTGCTCACCGCGCTCGCCACCAAGGCCGGCGACCGGGTCGACCTGCTCGCCCACGACCTGCGCAAGCGCGTCTCGGTCGCGGGCCGCTCCCCCAACGAGATCCTGCCGGCCTTCACCGGCGCGATGGCCGTCCTGGAGCCGGCCCTCTACGAGACCGACATGCGCTCGCTGGTCTCCACCGCGCTCCGGATGGCACCGCAGCGCTCGCTGATCGTCCTGCTCACCGGCCTCGACGCGGCGCCCGTCGAGGACGGGCTGCTCCCGCTGGTACCGATGCTCACCAAGCGCCACGAGGTCGTCCTCGCCTCGGTCGCCGACCCGCACCTGGACGAACTGGCCGCCGGACGCGGCACCGTCGAGGCCGTGTACGGAGCGGCCGCGGCCGAGCAGACCCGCGCCGACCGCCGCCTCACCGCCGACCGCCTCGGCCGCCACGGTGTGACCGTCCTCGACGCCCCGCCCTCCTCGGTGGCCCCCGCGCTCGCCGACGTGTACCTCGCCCTCAAGGCCGCCGGACGGCTCTGAGCCCCTTCCCTTCCCGGGCGGGCCCGCTCCTGCGGAGCCGGTCTCAGCGAAGCCGGTCTCAGCGGAGCCGGTCTCAGCGGAGCCGGTCTCAGCGGAGCCGGGAGGAGGAGAGGATCGACGCCAGGTGTGCCACCACCATCACCCAGGTGATCGCCGCGATGGCGGCGACCACCGCTCGGGTGGGAGTGGTACCGCCGACCACGGCGTCGGCGACGGCCGCCGCCAGCAGGACCAGCGAGGCCTCGATGCCGTTGGTCACCCGGTGGATCTTGAGCGCGGACGCGAGCCTGCGCACGGTGGCCACCCCCTGCGAGCGCGGCCGGGCCGCCTCGTCCTCGGCGACGCCCAGACCGTGCCGGGCCCGCGCCACGTCCACCAGGTCGGTGGAGGCCTTCAGCAGCACGATCCCCAGAGCTGCCGCCAGGCCGACCGACACCCACGCCTCGGCCCCCGACCGGGCCGCCCGGAAGCCGGCCCCCGTCAGGAGCGCCGCGTCCGCCAGATAGGCACCGAGCCGGTCGACGTAGATGCCGGCCGCGCTGTACTGCTTCTTCCAGCGGGCGACCTCGCCGTCCACACAGTCGAAGAGCAGGAACAGCTGGAACAGCACGGCGGCCAACACGGCCCCCGTCAGACCGGGGACCAGCAGCGCCGCCCCGGCCGCCACACCGCAGACGACCATGACCCAGGTGAGTGTGTTCGGGGAGACCCCGGTGCGCACCAGCTGTCGGGTCACCCGCAGCGAGATGCGCCGCATGTACAGCCGGCCCGCCCAGTGCTCCCCGTTGCGGCTCTGCAGCTTCGCGTACGGCTGGCAGACCTCACGCAGCTCCGCCAGGTCCGGAGCGGCGCCCATGACCATCCCCTCCCCTCCCGCGATCAGTAGCGGGGCTTGACCCAGACGTGGACGCCGACCGAGGCCCCCTCTTCGCCCTCCTCGTCCGCCTGCGTGTCGCCGGCCCGCCACTCGGCGATCCCCGCCGACAGCGCGACCGCCGAGGACTTGTCCCCGTGGAAGCCCTCCCGAGCCGCCTGGTAGGCGAACCAGCGCTCGACGTGCGCCAGCCAGGCCGCCTCGTCCGGCGCGAAGTGCATGACGAAACGCGGGTGCGCCCGAAGCCAGTTGATGACCGTCGGGGACTTGTGCGTGAAGTAGTTGTCGCAGATCAGGTGGACCTCGCCGCCCTCCGGCAGCTCCTGGTCCAGCTTCGCCAGGTACTGGCGGAAGGCCACTCCGCGCCGCCGGCGGTGCAGGGTCCCGGTCACCTTCTCGGTGGTCGAGTCGAGGCTCTCCAGCAGGGCCGTGACGGCCGCCGGCAGCGGCTCCTCGCGCAGGGTCTCCAGCGCCGCCCGGAGCTTGGGCCGCAGGACGGTCTCCGCATCGACGTGCAGCGCCAGCACCCGCTCCGGCGGAGCCAGGTACAGGCCGGCCACCTCGTGGGAGGTCTCCATGGTGAAGGGGTCCGTCGCCAGGCTGAAAGGCTCGGTACGCGGCTTGTTTTCTTCGGGGTTGGCCTTAGGGCCAGGACGACGTGCCATACCGCGATCGTATCCTGCGTAAACGCAAAGAACCCCCACCCGGAATCGGGTGGGGGTTCTTCGGAATGATTGTTCGGCGGCGTCCTACTCTCCCACAGGGTCCCCCCTGCAGTAC
>NZ_JBHVUV010000050.1:0-38261 GCF_042883905.1 Kitasatospora sp. NPDC058170 | reverse complement strand
GTTTTCCGGAGTTTCATTCATCGGACTTGCTTTCCGCCGCCCCTCTCGGTGCGACTCCGGAACTGTACGGGGACGGGACCGTCACAAGCAAATCGTCCCGCCCTGCCTGCGCAGGACGGGACGATCAGCTGCTCGAACACCGTCAGGCGCGGCCCATCTCCTCGGCGATGGCCGCCGCGAAGGCGTCGATGTCGGCCTCCGTGGTGTCGAAGGCGCACATCCAGCGCACCTCTCCGGTGTGCTCGTTCCAGAAGTAGAAGCGGTAGCGCTTCTGCAGCCGCTCGCTCACCTCGCGCGGGAGGATCGCGAAGACCGCGTTCGCCTGGACCGGGCGGACGATCGTCACGCCGTCGATCTCCCGGACGGCGGTCTCCAGCCGGCGGGCCATGGCATTGGCGTGCCCCGCGTTGCGCAGCCACAGGTCGCCGGTCAGCAGCGCCTCGAACTGCACGGAGACGAAACGCATCTTCGACGCGAGCTGCATCGAGGTCTTGCGCAGGTACTTGATGTTCCGGACCTGCTCGGGGTTGAGCACGACCACGCACTCGCCGAACAGCAGGCCGTTCTTCGTACCGCCGAAGGAGAGCACGTCGACGCCGACGTCCGTGGTGAACGCCCGCAGCGGCAGACCGAGCGAGGCCGCGGCGTTGCCCAGGCGCGAGCCGTCCACGTGGAGCAGCATGCCGTGCTGGTGGGCGTGGTCGGCGATGTCCCGGATCTCGTCCGCGGTGTAGAGGGTGCCGAGCTCGGTGCTCTGGGTGATCGAGACCGCCAGCGGCTGCGCCCGGTGCTCGTCGCCCCAGCCCCAGGCCTGCTGGTCGATGAGCTCGGGGGTGAGCTTGCCGTCCGGGGTGGGGACGGTGAGCAGCTTGATGCCGCCCATCTTCTCCGGGGCGCCGCCCTCGTCCACGTTGATGTGGGCGCTGTCGGCCGCGATCACCGCGCCCCAGCGCGGGAGCAGGGCCTGCAGGGCGGTGACGTTGGCGCCGGTGCCGTTGAAGACGGGGTACGCCTCGGCCTTGTCGCCGAAGTGCTTGCGGAACACGTCCTGCAGGTGCGCCGTGTAGTCGTCCTCGCCGTACGCGACCTGGTGGCCGCCGTTGGCGAGGGCTATCGCGGCGAGGATCTCCGGGTGCACGCCGGCGTAGTTGTCGCTGGCGAAACCGCGGACGGAGGGGTCGTGCCGCCGTACCGCGTCCGTGCGGGACTCCGTCGTGGAGGTGGAGTCGGTCATCGGGCTGTCAGCCACAGGTGCTGTCCGTTCAGTTCTGCTGCGGGGCGGTCCCAGAGGCCCGCGAGGTTGTCGGCGAGGTCGGCGGTGTCCGTGAAACCGGCGAACTTCGCCTCCGGCTTCTCGGCCCGCATCTCGGGACTGACCAGCGCCTTGATCACCAGGATCGCAGCCGCGGCGGTGGGCTCGCCATCGGCCGAGGTCGTCTCCTTCTTGAAGGAGTCGGCCATGGCGAGGGTCCAGGCCTCGGTGGCCGCCTTGGCGGCCGCGTAGGCGGCGCCGCCGGAGGTCGGCTTGTGGGCCGAGGAGGCGGAGATCATCGCGTACCGGCCGGACTCGCTGCGGACCAGGGCCGGCTGGAAGGCCAGCGAGGTGTGCTGGAGCGTCCGCACCACGGTGTCGTGCAGGAAGTCCCAGTCGTCGATCCGGGTGTCGAAGAACTTCTTGCTGCCGCGCCAGCCGCCGACCAGGTGGAACAGGCCGTCGACGTGGCCGTGCTCGGCCTCCAGGTGGTCGGCCCAGTCGTGGACCTCCTGCGGGTCGAGGAGGTCGATGACCTGCCCGCTGACCCGCGCGCCGGGGACGGCGCCGCGGACGGCGTCGAGCGCCTTCTCCAGCCGCTGCGCGTCGATGTCGGCGCCGATCACGGTGGCGCCGTCGGCCGCGAGGCGGCGCAGTACGGCCTGGCCGGCCGGGCCGCTGGCTCCGGCGACGGCGATCACCTTGCCGGTGAGGGGCTTGGCGGATGCGGTGCTCATGCGGCGACTCCCTGGATGCCGGCGCCGGTGATGCCGGTGGTGGCGGCGATGACGCCGCTGAGCTTCTTGGAAAGGGCCTCGTAGAACATGCTCAGCGGGAACTCGTCCGGGTGGACGGCGTCGCACAGGGCCTTGTTCAGCGCCTTGCCCTCGGAGATGTCGAGCGGCAGCGCGTCGGTGCCCTTCGCCCAGGTGGAGGCGGGGTGCGGGGTGAGGTAGCGGGAGACCAGCTGGTAGGCCGCGATCCAGTGGGCGGTCTTGGGGCGGTCGATGCCGTCGCGGTACAGGGTCTCGATCTCGCCGCAGAGCGCGTTGGTGACCTCGGCGACGCGGTCCCAGTCGATGCTGAGGCGGTTGTCACGCCAGCGCAGCGCTTCGTGCTTGTGCAGGTAGGCGAAGAGCAGCTGGCCACCCATGCCGTCGTAGTTGCGGACGCGGTCGCCGCTGACCGGGAAGCGGAACATCCGGTCGAAGAGGATCGCGTACTGGACGTCGCGGCCCTGGTCGTAGCCCTCGGCCTGCAGCTTCACGGCCTCCTTGAAGGCGGTGAGGTCGCAGCGAAGCTCCTCCAGGCCGTACATCCAGAACGGGCTGCGCTGCTTGATCATGAAGGGGTCGAACGGCAGGTCGCCGTGGCTGTGGGTGCGGTCGTGGACGAGGTCCCACAGGACGAAGGTCTGCTGGGCGCGCTCCTGGTCCTGCAGCAGGCCCTCGGCGTCGGCCGGGATCTCCAGGCCGAGCAGCTGGACGGCGCTGGTGGAGACGGCGCGGAAGCGGGCGGCCTCGCGGTCGCAGAAGATGCCGCCCCAGGTGAAACGTTCCGGCGCCTTGCGCACGGCCACGGTCTCGGGGAAGAGGACGGCGGAGTTGGTGTCGTAGCCGGCCGTGAAGTCGGTGAAGGTGATCGGCACGAACATCGGGTTGTCGAAGCGGGTCCGCTCCAGCTCGGCCAGCCAGTCGGGCCACACCACGCGCAGCAGGACCGCCTCGAGGTTGCGGTCCGGGTTGCCGTTCTGCGTGTACATCGGGAAGACGACGAGGTGCTCCAGGCCGTCCTCGCGCTGCTCGGCGGGCTGGAAGGCGAGCAGCGAGTCCAGGAAGTCGGGCTCCCGGTAGCCGGTGTCGGCCCACTTGGCCAGGTCGGAGTCGACGGCGGCGAGGTAGGCGGCATCGTGCGGGAAGAGCGGGGCGAGCTCCTCCACGGCGCCGCGGACGGTCGCTACCAGCGGGTCGACCGTGTGCCGCTGGACGGCGGCCAGGTCGATCGAGCCGTCCTTGGACTGCAGCGGGCGCAGGGCCTCGACGGCGTCCTTCAGGCGCAGCCAGGCCGGGTGGCCGGCGTGGTTCGAGACCGGGGCGTCGGCCGCCGCAGCGAGCCTTGGCGAAAGATTCTGCATCGTGGACTCACTTCGACAGGAGTTATTTCAACGAGAACACCATAAGTACGAAAGGTTCTGCTGTTCAAGGGGGGCTCCACCGGCAATCGTCCCGGCGCCGCCCCTGCAACGGGGGCCGGCACCGGATGTCCGACATGTGGACAGGTATCTGGATGTCCTGGACAGACACACCGTGGGGATGCGAACCTCCCGCCATGCTCCCGGCGGTGATCCTGGTGGCCCGGCGCCACATCGACCTGCACCGGGTGCCCTCGTGTTGTCACGCCTGCGGTTGTGCGCGCGGCCTCTGCTGCCGCTGCTGCTGATCCGGCTCGGGGGCACCGCGGATGCGGCCCCGTACGCCGACCATGCCGCTTGTGTTCCGGCGCCGCCACCGGGGGGAAGTGACCCGCCGAGGTGCGGTCCACCCACAGTGCCCGGCCTCACACCGCCCCGCACCGCGCCCTCCCCTTTCCCTCCCCGCCCGGTCCGTCTCCCTGGAGCCCTGCCATGACCTCCCTCCGCAAGCCGTTCTCCGCGCTGCCGCTGGCCGCACTGCTGGTCGCCGCCGCCGCGCTGACCGCGTGCGCCCCGCAGGACGCGAAGTCCGACACCGCCGCCTCGGGCGGTACGGGCGGCTGCGCGCCGGGCGCACTGGCCACCCGCACCGCGGGCACGCTGACGGTCGGCACCGACAAGCCCGCGTACGACCCGTGGTTCTCCGAGGACAAGCCGGAGAACGGCAAGGGCTTCGAGTCGGCGGTGGCGTACGCGGTCGCCGCGAAGCTGGGCTACCCCAAGGAGAAGGTGACCTGGGTGGTGGCGCCGTTCGGCAAGGCGACCACGCCCGGCGCCAAGGACTTCGACTTCGACATCAACCAGGTATCGATCAGCGCCGAGCGCAAGCAGGCGGTGGACTTCTCCTCCGGCTACTACGACGTGCGCCAGGCGGTGATCGCGCTGAAGGACTCCAAGGCGGCGGGGGCCAGGAGCATCGCCGACCTGAAGGGCGCCAAGCTGGGCGCGCAGGTCGGCACCACCAGCCTGGACGTGGTCACCGACACCATCAAGCCGAGCACCCAGCCCGCCGTCTTCGACTCCAACGACCTGGCGAAGGCCGCGCTGAAGAACGGCCAGATCGAGGCGCTGGTGGTGGATCTGCCGACGGCCTTCTACATCACCGGTGCCGAGGTGACGGACGCCCAGGTGGTCGGGCAGTTCGAGGGCGCGTCGCACGGCACGTCGCAGGGAGCGTCCCAGGGCGGCCCGCAGGGCGAGCAGTTCGGCCTGGTGCTGGACAAGGGCTCCAAGCTGACCGGCTGCGTGTCGCAGGCCGTGGACGCCCTGCGGGCGGACGGGACGCTGGCGGGGCTGGAGAAGCAGTGGCTCTCCGACGCCGTCTCCGCGCCCGTGCTGAAGTGAGCGACGCCGCGATGGGCACCGAGTCCGCGAGCGCTCTGCGCAAGGAGGCGCCGGCCGGGCCGGACGACGGCTACCGCCCGTCCGAGCGCCGGCTGGCGCACCAGGCGTACCGGCGGCGGCGGGCCCGCCGCTCGGCGCTGATCGCCGGGGCCTCGACCCTGGTGACGGCGGTGGCGCTGTACCTGCTGGTCGTCAGCTCGCCCGGGTGGGAGCGCACCCGGGAGACCTTCTTCAGTGCCGAGTACGCCCGCCGGGCGCTGCCCGAGGTGCTGAAGGGCCTGCGGATCAACCTGGAGCTGATGCTCGGCTGCGGGGCGCTGATCCTGGTCCTCGGCCTGCTGCTGGCGGTGCTGCGGACGCTGCGCGGCCCGGTGTTCCTGCCGGTGCGGCTGCTGGCCACGGCGTACGTGGACTTCTTCCTAGGCCTGCCGCTGATCATCTGCCTGCTGATCATGATCACCGGGGTGCCGGCGCTACGGCTGGCGGGGGTCACCACCGATCCGCTGCTGCTCGGCGGCGCCGCCCTGGTGCTGACGTACTCCGCGTACGTGTCCGAGGTGTTCCGGGCCGGCATCGACTCGGTGCACCCGAGCCAGCGGGCGGCCGCCCGGTCACTGGGGCTGAGCAACGCGCAGGCGATGCGGTACGTGGTGCTGCCGCAGGCGGTGCGCCGGGTGGTGCCTCCGCTGCTGAACAACCTGGTCAGCCTGCAGAAGGACACCGGTCTGGTGTCCATCGGCGGGGCGATCGACGCGGTGTACGCGGCGAAGATCATCGCCTCCCGGGCGTTCAACTACACCCCTTACGTGGTGGCGGCGCTGGTGTTCATCGCGCTGACCATCCCGCTCACCCGCCTCACCGACTGGATGACCGCCCGGATGAACCGCCGTCAGCACCAGGGAGGTGCGGTGTGACGACCAGCCAGGGTGTCCCGACGGACGCCAGCAGTGCGGCCAGCGGCAGTTCGCCGGCCCGCGACCGCGCCGGGACGGCCGGCGCGGAGGCGGCGGCCGGACCGGGGGCGGCGGCCGGACCGGTCCTGCGACTGGAGTCGGTCCGCAAGGCCTTCGGCGGCCAGCTGGTGCTGCGCGACGTGGACCTGACCGTGCCCGAGCACTCGGTGACGGCGCTGATCGGGGCGTCCGGCTCCGGCAAGTCCACGCTGATGCGGTGCGCCAACCTGCTGGAGGAGATCGACGACGGCGCGATCTTCCTCGACGGCGAGGAGATCACCGACCCGCGGACGGACGAGGACGCCGTACGCCGCCGGATCGGGGTCGTGTTCCAGTCGTACAACCTGTTCCCGCACATGACCGTGCTGGAGAACATCACGCTGGCCCCGCGCCGGGTGCACGGCCTGCCCCGGGCCGAGGCCGAGGCGCGGGCGCTGGAGCTGCTGGAGCGGCTCGGGCTGGCGGCGAAGTCCGGCGAGTACCCGGACCGGCTCTCCGGCGGCCAGCAGCAGCGGGTGGCCATCGTCCGGGCGCTGGCCACCGGGCCCCGGCTGCTGCTGCTCGACGAGATCACCGCCGCGCTCGACCCGGAGCTGGTCGGCGAGGTGCTGGCGGTGGTCCGGGACCTCAAGGAGCAGGGCATGACGATGGTGCTCTCCACCCATGAGATGGGTTTCGCCCGCGAGGTCGCCGACCAGGTCTGCTTCCTGGACGCCGGGGTGGTGCTCGAACAGGGGCCGCCGGAGCAGGTGTTCGGCGACCCGCAGCAGGAGCGGACCAAGCGGTTCCTCAGCCGGATCGTCGCCTCCGGGCGGCTGCACCCGTAACCGCGCACGGCGCCCGCCGGAGGATCCGCTCCGGTGGGCGCCACCGTGCGCCCCGCGCACGCCCTGCTCAGCGGGGCCCCGAGCGGTGATCGTGGACGGTACGCCCGTACGCGCCGCTCGGGGGGAGGACGCCGTTGCACGGACCGGTCCTGGTCAGCTGGCTGCTGGCCGCTCTCACCGCGGCCTCCGGGGCCTACTGCCTGACCCGGTTGCGCCGCTCCCCCTGTACCGCTCACGGTGACCGGCACGGCCACGACCCTCACATCGGCGACCGACACGACGGCGACCTGCACAAGGGCGGAGCCGGCCGCTCCGGGCCGGGCCGCGGGGTGCACCGGCTGCTCGCCCACGAGTCCGACGCCGCCGAGGCGCTGATGGGTCTCGGCATGGCCGCGATGGCCGTCACCGGAGGAGTCGTCCCGGCCGCGGTCTGGGCCTGGCTGTTCGGCGTGCCGGCCGTCGCCTTCCTGCTCGGCGCCGCCGCGCCGGCCACCCTGACCGCACAGGCCACCCCGGCCACCCCGGCCGCACCTGCCGCACCGACCGCGTCGACCACCACGGCCCGGCGGACGCACCGGCTGCACCACGCGATCGGGGCACTCGCGATGACGTACACGGCGCTCGCCATGGCCGCCGTGCCCGCCCACGCCCACGCCCACGCCCACCACACCGTGGGGGCGGGGACGCCGCTGCTCACCGGCATGCTGCTGCTGTACTTCGGCGGCTACTCGCTCTGGGCCGGAAGCAGGCTGCTGACCACCCCGGCGGGCGGACTGCTCGCCGGCGCCACCGGACTGACCCGGGCCTGCCGACTGTCGATGGGGATCGGCATGTTCGCGATGCTCCTGACCATGTGAGCCCGCCCCGCGTGGCGTTGGTCACTGGGCGGCCGAAAGGCGTTCCTCCGGGCGTCGGCAGCGCTTAGGTTGGCAGGGAGCGCGTTGTCGCGTTCCGTGCGTACTCGGGGAGCCCATGCCATGACGGCCCTGCTCGGCCTGCTGCTGCTCGGACTGCTGCTCTCGACCGTGGCGCCCCGGCTGCTGGCCCGGGCCCGCTGGGCGGAGCGGGAACCCGTGCTGGCACTGCTGGCGTGGCAGTGCCTGGTGGTGGCCGTCCTGCTGTGCTGCGCGCTGAGCCTGGTCCTGGCCGCCTCGGCGGCACTGCCGGAGCTGCGCACCCTGGTGTTCGCGGGTGCGCCGCACGGCGTGGAGGCCGCGTACGAGCTGCACGAGGCCGAGGGCTGGGGCCGGCTGTGCGCGGCGGTGCTGGCGGCGGGCGGGGTGCAGACGCTGCTGGCGCTGACCCGCGAGGTCCGCTCGGCGAAGGCACTGCGCAATCGGCGGCACGCCCAACTGGCCAGCCGCTCCCCCGCGCTGCCGGAGTCGATGGAAAGCGTTCGGCAACGCCGGGAGCGCCTGGTGGTGTTGGAGAACGTCCGCCCGGAGGCCTGGTCGCTGCCCGGCCACAACTCCCGGCTGGTGGTCACCACGGGCGCGCTCCAGCAGCTGACCGACCGGGAGCTGGCCGCCGTGCTGAGCCATGAACGCGGGCACGTCCGCGCCCGGCACCACTGGCTCTCGCAGTGCGCCCAGGCGCTCGCCTCGGGCTTCCCCGGAGTCGGGGTGTTCAGCGCCTTCCGCGACCAGGTGGGCGAGTTGGTGGAGCTCGCCGCGGACGACCGGGCCGCCCGCCGGCACGGCCGGCACACCACGGCCCTGGCACTGGCCGAACTCAACCTGGACCGCGGGGTGTTCGGCTCCTGCCCGCCCGGCCTGGCACAGTCCCCGAAGCGGGTGGACCGGCTGCTCGCCGGTCAGCCCCGGCTGCCCGTGGTGCACCGGCTGCGACTGACGGTCGCCGCCCTCGGCGCACCCGCGACGGCCGTGCTGCTGGCCGCCGCCCCGGGGCTCTCCGCCCTGATCCGGTAAGGAACCCGATCCGGCAAGGAACCTGACCCGGCAAGGAAACAGACGGACCGTCAGGAGATCCGGAACCGTCAGGACCCCTGACGGCAGCCACCCTCCAGCGGGCCGCCGAGGGTGAGCGCGAGCACCTCGCGGTGCAGCGGGCGGGCCTCGGCGTAGCGCCGGCAGCCGTCCTCGGTCAGGGCGACCTGGATGCCGCGCCGGTCGTTGGGGCACATCGAGCGCGTCACCAGACCGGCCTTCTCCAGCCGGCCGATCAGCCGGGAGAGCGCGCTCTGGCTCAGATGGACGGTGTCGGCCAGTTCCTGCACCCGCAGGGTGTGGGCGGTGTCCGCGTTCCGTTCCTCGACCAGGCGCTCCAGCACCTCGAACTCGCTCATGCCCAGGCCGTGCTTCTCCCCCAGCTCGCGATCGAGCAGGCAGGCGGTGGCGGCATGCCGGGCCAGCAGGGCGCGCCAGGACGCGACCAGGTCCACATCCGCGTCGGAGTCGAGTTCAGTCACCCCACCACCGTACCACATGCAGAAGCACTTAATGCGTTAACATCTTATTCACTTGCATTGAATGCATGTGCATGTAGTGTCCTCCCCATGACCACCGCGACCGTCACTCCATCTGACGACCCGTCAACCAGCGGGCTGACCTGGACTCCCCGCCTCTGGGGCACCCTCATCGTGCTCTGTGCCGCGATGTTCCTGGACGCCCTGGACGTCTCCATGGTGGGCGTCGCCCTGCCGTCCATCGGCTCCGAACTGAACCTCTCCACCTCCACCCTGCAGTGGGTGGTCTCCGGCTACGTACTCGGCTACGGCGGCCTGCTGCTGCTCGGCGGACGCGCCGCCGACCTGCTCGGCCGCCGCCGGGTCTTCCTGGTGGCACTGGCCGTGTTCGCCGCCGCCTCACTGGCCGGCGGCCTGGTCGACGACGGCGCCCTGCTGATCGCCGCCCGCTTCCTCAAGGGGGTCAGCGCCGCCTTCACCGCGCCCGCCGGCCTGTCGATCATCACCACCACCTTCGCCGAGGGCCCGGCCCGCAACCGGGCGCTGTCGATCTACACCACCTGCGGCGCCAGCGGGTTCTCCCTCGGCCTGGTGCTCAGCGGCCTGCTCACCTCGGTCGGCTGGCGCTGGACCTTCCTGATGCCCGTCCCGGTCGCCCTGCTGGCCCTGGTCTTCGCCGTCAAGCTGCTGCCGCGCCCGGTCGAGGAGCGCGCCAAGGGCGGTTACGACGTGGCAGGCGCCATCACCGGCACCCTGACCGTGCTGCTGCTCGTCTTCACCGTCACCGAGGCACAGGGCGCGGGCTGGCTGAGCCTGCGCACCCTCGGCTCGCTCGCCGTGGTCGCCCTGCTCGCCGCCGCCTTCCTGGTGGTCGAGAGCCGCACCGCGCACCCGCTGGTCCGGCTCGGCATCTTCCGCAACGGCTCGGTCGCCCGGGCCAACGTGATCGCGTTCACCATGACCGGCGCCTACGGCGGGTTCCAGTTCGTCGTCACGCTCTACCTGCAGCACCTGCTCGGCTGGTCGGCCCTGGAGATGGCCCTCGGGCTGCTGCCGGCCGGCGCCTTCATCGCGCTGTCGGCCCCCTTCATGGGACCGATCGTGGACCGCTTCGGCACCGGGCGGCTGCTGCCGATCGGCCTGCTGGCCCTGGTCTGCGCCTTCGCGCTCTTCCTGCGCCTGGACGAACACAGCTCCTACGTCGGCCTGGTACTGCCGTCCATGCTCCTGCTGGGCGTCGGCTTCGCCCTCGCCTTCCCCTCCGTGAACATCGCCGCCACCGACGGCGTCGACGACAAGGAGCAGGGCCTGGCCTCCGGGCTGGTCAACACCGCGATCCAGGTGGGCACCGCGGTCGTGCTGGCCGGCGGCACCGCGATGATCACGGCCGGAAGCGGCGGCGGCGACAGCGCGCAGGCCCAACTCGACGGCTACCGGCCCGCGCTGGTCCTGGTCACCGCGGTCGCACTGGTGGGCTTCGTGATCGCCGCCGTGGGCGCCGTGCTCGACCGGCGGCGCAAGAGCGCGGCCCCCGCGTCGGTGCCGGACTACGACTACCCGCCGGCGGACCTGGCCGAGACCCGCAGTGAGGTCCTGAGCAAGAGCTGACCAGGCCTCCAGGCCCGAATCCCCCTCGTCGAGCGGGTGCCGGCTCCACCAAACCCCCGTGTCGGTGGAGCCGGCACCTCCGCACGAGCCGGCCCGCGGCACCCCTACTACGGGGTTCACCGGTTCGACCGCTCGCTCCGCCAGTATATTGGCCGGGAGCCAACGAACCTACGGAGCTGACACGATGGCACCTCGCGGGGATTCGGTCAATGAGGAAATGCGTCAACGCTCCCGCCGGCGCATCATGCGCGCCACCGTCGAGCTGGTCGACCAGCACGGGTACGCGGGAACCACGCTGACCGACATCGCAGAGCGGGCCGGGCTCGCCCGTGGACTGCTCTCCTACTACTTCGACGGCAAGCGGCTGCTGATGCAGTCGGCCACGCACCGGATGATCCACCAGGCGCTCTCCGCCGCCCTGGGCGAACTGCCCCCGGGCGCCTCGCCGGACGCGCGACTGGCCCGGGGGATCGACACCGTCCTGGGCCTCGCCCTGGACCACCCCCGGGTGATGCGCTCGCACCTGGCACTGATCCTGGACCCGGACACCGGGACCTTCGCCCAGGACCCGGAGCAGCAGCAGGTGGCGGCGATCCTCCAGGGGCTGCTGCGCGAATGGGGCGCGCCCGATCCGGTCGCCGAGCACGCGGTGCTGCGCAGCGCGCTGATGGGCGGCTGCATAGGCCTGCTGCTCCCGGGCGCCGAACTGCCGCTGCCCCTGATCCGGGCCGACCTGTTCCGCCTCTACGGCCTCGCCTGGGCGCTCGGCTGCCCGCCGCAGTCGCCGCCGCCGCCGCGCGAACGGCCGCCGACCCGGGTGTGAACCCGGGCCGGCGGCCGTTCGGCGCCCGTCCGGGGACGGGTCCTGCCCGGTCGGTCCCGCCCGGCGTCGTGCGCCGGGCGGGACCGACCGGACCTAGCGTTCCTTGAGGATCGACGCGAGCAGGTCGATCGTGCGCTCGGGGGTCAGGCTGTCCACGCAGAGGCGCTCCATGACCTGGATGTAGGCGTCCACGTCGTCGCGCTTGTCGAGGTACAGCGCGCTGGTGAGCTGCTCCAGGTAGACCACGTCGGCGAGGTCCTGCTCGGGGAACCGCAGGATGGTGAACGCCCCGGACTCACCGGCGTGCGCGCCGAAGCGGAACGGCATCACCTGGATCACCACGTTGGCCTGCTCGGCGACGTCGATCAGGTACTGCACCTGACCGCGCATCACCTTGGGCCCGCCGACCGGGCGGCGCAGCGCCGCCTCGTCGATGACGGCCCAGAGCCGCGGGCTGTTGCCCTCGGCGAGCAGTTTCTGGCGGCGCAGCCGGAGGCTGACCCGCTTCTCCAACTCCTCCTCGGTGATGACCGGCCGACTCTGGCCGAAAACCGCCCGCGCGTACTCCTCGGACTGCAGCAGTCCGGGGATGAACTGCACCTCGTAGGTGCGGATCAGCGCGGCGGACTCCTCCAGGCCGACGTAGGTCTGGAACCAGCCCGGCAGGACGTCGTTGAAACTGTGCCACCAGCCGGACTTGTTGGCCTCGCGGACCAGCCCGAGCAGGGCCTCCCGCTCGCCGCCGTCGTCCACCCCGTACAGGCTGAGCAGGTCGGCGACGTCGCGCTCCTTGAAGCTGACGCGGCCGAGCTCCATGCGGCTGATCTTGGACTCGGAGGCGCGGATCGCGTATCCGGCATCCTCCCGGGTGATGCCGCGCCCCTCGCGGAGTCGGCGCAGCTGGGAGCCGAGGAGGATCCGGCGGACCATCGAGCCGCCGCCCGGCTGAACTGTGGTCATGCGGTCGAAACCTCCACCTAGGGCAAACAGCGCACAGTCTGCCATCAGTTGAGCGCTGACGGTGCCGATACTGACGGATGTTCCTATCAGTTCTGCACTCCGCACACCAGGATGCACGTGCATTCGGCGCTTGCATATGCCAATAGTGCGACTGCACGTGAATCGACTCTTGCATCTGCAGTGAGCGCAGAGGACCATGGTGCACGTGCACCTGCACATCCCTGGCAATCCCGCGGGCTCCGCGTCGACCGAACGCGCGACTCCGTGCACCAGCCCGGCAGCGCATCCGCGTTACCGGGCCTTCGTGTGCGCGCGCGCCTGGTCGAGGGGGCGGCCGTGCGGCCGAGCGAGTCGGAGGTGACCGGCATGACCCCGGCGGGTCCAGCCGTGTCCGCCCCCTTATGGGAGGAGCTCTTCATGAGCACCGGTACGGCTTTGGCAGTCGACCCCCATGTGGTCACCTGTACGCTCGCTCCCCGCTACGAAGCCGTCAGAACCGCGCGCGACTTCGCCAGGACCGCTCTTCAGCGCTGGGGCTTGGGCGAGCTGTTCGACGATGTCGCGCTGGTGGCCTCGGAACTGGTGACCAATGCCCTGCGGCACGCGATCGGTGCCCGACCCGACCCGTCGGGCGGCGCGCTGGACGCCTTCCCCGGGCCGGCCCTGCCGGACGGGCGGCTCCCGATCCGAATAAGCCTGGTCCACCGGGCTCCCCAGGTGGTCTGCGCGGTGAGCGACCCCAGCAGCATCGGGCCGGTGGCACGGGAGGCGGACTTCGTCGCCGAATCCGGGCGCGGACTGCACCTGGTCGACTCCTTCAGCCGCTCCTGGGGCTGGCATCCGCTGGGCGGCGGCAAGGTGGTCTGGGCGCTGTTCGAGGCGGAGGAGAACGCGGTACCGGAGATCGGCGGACGACACCGGCGCTCCGCCTAGCAGCGCGGCGGCGGCGATCGCAGGGACGACGGCAGTGGCAGGACCCGGGCGCACCACACCGCTCGGGGCGCACGGCGCGACGGGCAGCCGCGCACGGGCGGGCCACGCCTGGGACGGTCGCACCCACCGGAGAGCACCGCGAACACCACCGCGGCCGGCACTGCGCACAACACTGGGGACAGCACCGCAGTCAGCACCGCGGCCAGCGCGGCCGGCAGCACCGCGAACACCACCGCGGACGCCGTTGCGGGCGCACCCGCGGAGAGCGACCCCAAGACAAAGGCCGTCGCGGTGTCAGCACCCACGACGGCCCCCCCGATGGCGAAGGCGACGGCCGGTCAGACCGCCAGGTGGTCGAACTCCCCGTCCTTGGCCCCCAGCAGCAGCGCCGCTATCTCGGCTCGGGTGTAGATGAGCGCCGGACCGTCCGGGAAGCGCGAGTTGCGCATCGCCACCTCGCCCCCCGGGAGGGCGGCGAACTCGACACAGTTGCCCTGAGAGTTGCTGTGCAGGCTCTTCTGCCAGACCACATCCTTGAGGTCTGCAGCCGCCATCCCGTTGTACGCGTCGTACGTGTCGTGCATAGAAATCTCCCGAAGAGCTCCGGAGTGGTCGTCCAGCTCGGCGCCCCGGCCACAGCCGCAACGGCTCGGCCGGCCCCGTACCGGCCCGGCACAACGCCTCACTTGACGTGATGATAGCTCCAGTGCACGTGCATCAGCACGGGACATTGCAGGTGCACGGGCTCTTCGCAGCCAAACCGGAACTCTCCACAGGTCGCCCTTCTGACGGCACGTAAGTGGACATAGCCGACTGAATCGACAGGCCGCCGATAACCGCCCGTAGGCGACCACCCGCTGAATGTTGATCTTCGAACGCCCGGAGTCGCCCCGCCGTGACACTCCGTCAGGCAGCACCGACCCTGTGAGACATCTCACTCACCAGGGGTGCAACGAACCGGCCGCCCGAGCGCGTCAAGAGGGACACCGCGGGCCTAGCAGGGATTGGTTGGGATATGTCCGGATTTTCAACATCCAGACCCTCCCGAAACGGCAGCCGACTGCAGGCCGGGCCGGTCAATGTCCTACGATCTCCGCCATGAGCACCGCAGCCATCCCGGGCGCGCCACTGCCCGTCCGCAACCCAGGCTCCCGTGCGCGGGGGCGCCACCGCCGCCCTGAGCGTCCCGAGATCCCCGCCGGCTCCCCGGCCCTGGTGCTCGCCGTGCCCGCGGCCGCCGGGCCCGAGTCCCGTTCGGTGGTCGAGGAACTGCTCTCGATCGTGCGCAGCGAGCAGAGCGGCGTGCAGACGGCGGCCGGCTACCTCCCGGGCGGCACCGACGGCGAGCGGACCGGCGAGGACCACACCGTCGCCGAGCTGCTGGCCCACGCCGCCGAGGCCGGGCTGCCCGCACCGATCGTGGTGCCCCTCGTGCCCGGCCCGCATGGCTTCCTGACCGAGCTGCACGCGCTGGCCGCCCACTACGGCGCGCCCGTCACCGATGTGCTCGGCCCGCACCCGCTGCTGGCCGAGGCCGTCCACGTCCGGCTCTCCGAGGCCAACCTCGCCCGCGCCGACCGCGCCCGGCTGTTCGCCATCGCGACCGCCGCGGACGGCGTCGTCCTCACCACCGTCGGCGGCGAGGACGCGGCCGCCGCGGCCGGGATCACCGGTGTGCTGCTGGCCGCCCGGCTGGCCGTGCCGGTCGTCGCCGCCGCGCTCGACGTGCCCGGCTCGGTGGCCGCCGCCGTCAACCACCTCAAGGAGACCGGCTCTCAGCGCCCGGCGCTGGCCCCGCTGGTGATCGGCCCGGAGGCCGACTCCGAGCTGCTCGCCACGGCCGCCGAGGAGACCGGCTGCCCGAGTGCCGCTCCGCTCGGCGGGTACCCGACCGTCGGTCAACTGATCGCCTCCACCTACCTGGCCGCGCTGCCGGCCCGGGTCTTCGAGGCGCCCGTCGACGAGGCCGCGGAGCCCGTCGCCGAGTAGCACCCCGTCCAACCGGGCAGGGCCTGTCCGGCCCTGGTCACCCAGCAGGCCCGAAGGGCCCGGAGCGCACCCGCTCCGGGCCCTTCGGCCGTCTCCGCGCACCGAAGCCCGGGCCCGCCCCCTCCGGCGGCCACCCGGGGCCGGGCGCGCGTCAGCGGGGCGTCCAGGGTGACGGCGGCTCCGGCGGCGACCGGCCGGGCCGGCCCGGTCGGCGAGCGGCGCAGCGCCCCTCACCGGGGTCGCGGAGAACACCGTGCCGACGGCGCGCCGGCGCAACATCGTCCGGCGCGGTACGGGAGTTCGGGTCACCGTCGGCGCAATGTCCGAACTGCGGTGTTTTGCCCGGCGATGCGCTCCCCGCGGCCCGACGGCCGGCCGCCCGGCGAGCGGGTCCTCGTCCATGGCCGTCACCGCTCAGCCCTCCCCCGGACGACCGCGTCGGTTCCGACGCCCTGAAGCACAGGCAGTTGCACCCGCCCACAAGGGGGTTGCTCGAAATCGGTCATTTCTGATCATGATGGACAGGTCCGAACCGCCGGACCCGAACACCGTGACGGGCATCACACATGTTTGCGGTTTGAACGTGAGTCTGCTTAACGTGCTCCCCGTTCGTGGCCACACGGACCCAGCTCATCCGCAACGCCGAGTCCTGCCGTCGGTTGCGCTGGCAGCGCAGAAACGCACCACGGCAGGAGCGGGGGACCCACAGGTAAGTCGCCCCGGACCGGTCCCGTACCGGTCCAGGGCTAGGGGTGAAGCCGCAGCCACAGCGCGGCCGGGCAACTCCAGCCCGAATCCGACAGCTCACCTCGCAGGCGTGGGAGAGGACCGCTTCACCATGCTGCCCAGCAACGGCACCAGCCTGTCCAACCGCACCCGCCGCGCGATCGCCACCCTCGGCGTCGTCGGCATCGGCCTCACGATCCCCTGCCTCACCACCGGCACCGCCTCCGCCGCCTCCGTCGCGACCTGGGACAAGGTCGCCCAGTGCGAGAGCGGCGGCAACTGGAGCATCAACACCGGCAACGGCTTCTACGGCGGCCTCCAGTTCACCTCCAGCACCTGGGCCGCCTTCGGCGGTACCGCCTTCGCCTCGCAGGCCAATCAGGCCACCAAGGACCAGCAGATCGCGATCGCCGAGAAGGTGCTCGCCTCGCAGGGTCCCGGCGCCTGGCCCGTCTGCTCCGTCCAGGCCGGCCTGACCAAGGGCGGCACCCCGGCCGCCGTCGACACCTCGGCCGCCACCGCCGCCAAGCCGGCCGCGCAGACCCCCGCCCCGGCCGCCAAGCCGACCGCGAAGCCCGCCACCCCGGCCCCGGCCGCCAAGCCCGCCGCCCAGGCCCCCGCCGCGGCCCCCGCGGAGGCTGCCAAGCCGGCCGCCTCCGACTCCGCCAAGGCCGGCCAGAACTGGCAGCAGTACCGCCAGCAGGACGGCCAGGCGAAGTCCGCCGAGTACACCGTCATCGCCGGTGACTGGCTCTCCGCCATCGCCGACAAGAACAACGTCCAGGGCGGCTGGGAGCGGCTCTACGAGCTCAACCGCGACGTCCTGGCCGACGGCCCTCACGTCATCTACCCGGGCCAGCACCTGGCCCTGCGCGACCGCGGCCAGGCGCAGCAGTCCGCGGAGTCCGGCAAGAACTTCGACTGGTTCAACCGCTCCTCCTCCGCCCCGGAGCAGGCCGCCGGTTCCACCGCCGCCAGGCCGGCCGCGCAGACCCAGGCCCCGGCCGCCAAGCCCGCCGCCCAGGCCGAGACCCCGGCCCCGGCCCAGGCCGCGACCGGCAGCATGGCCGCCGCGGTCTCCTTCGCCCAGTCGAAGGTCGGCCAGGCGTACGTCTACGGCGGCACCGGCAACGGCGGCTGGGACTGCTCCGGCCTGACCCAGGCCGCGCTGCGCGCCGCGGGCATCTCCGTCCCGCGGGTCGCCGCCGACCAGGCCGCCGCGAGCACCCACGTCTCGCTGGACAGCCTCAAGCCGGGCGACCTGCTGTTCTGGTCCAACAACGGCCAGGACTCGGGCGTCTACCACGTCGCGCTGTACATCGGCGACGGCAAGTACGTCGAGGCCGCCAACCCGAGCTCGGGCGTCCGCACCCAGACCGTCGCCAACTGGGCGCCGGACTTCGCCGGCCGCGTCTGATCACCCCTCGGTAGGCCGTACGCGCCCCTCAGCAGGGCCGTACGGGCCCCGAGCCACCACGACCCCCGGGGAGAGTCCGGTCGACTCCTCCCCGGGGGTCGCGGGCTGCCCGCCGCCATGGTCAAATCGGCCCGCAGCGGGCATGCTGCTGCTTCGGACCCGAGGAGGAGTCACCATGGCCCAGGTCACCGTCACGCTCGACGCCAATCTCGCCATCGACGCGATGATGCTCTCCGGCACCAGGAACCCCCAGGACGCGGTCGAACTCGTCCTGCGCGACTACCTGGCCCGGGGCCGGCGCACCGAGAGCCGCACCGGTGGCACCGACGACGGCCAGCGGGTGAGCCCGGACCGCCCGACCGCCCAGGAGGGCTGAGCGGACACGCGCAGGGGCCCCCGGAGAGCGGTTGCTCTCCGGGGGCCCCTGCGTCGGTTCACCTGGCCCTGGCGCCGGTGGAGCCGCGCATCACCAGCTCCGGCTGGAACATGAACTCCCCGCGCTGGGCGGCGTTCGCGCCGACCTCCTCCAGCAGGGCGTCGACGGCCGCGGTGGCCATCGCCTCGACCGGCTGGCGGATGGTGGTCAGCGGCGGCTCGGTGAAGGCGATCAGCGGCGAGTCGTCGAAGCCGACCACCGAGACGTCCTGCGGCACCGAGAAGCCGCGCTGGCGCACCGCGCGGATCGCACCGAGCGCCATCATGTCGCTGCCGCAGACGATCGCCGTGCAGCCCTTGTCGAGCAGCGCGCCCGCCGCCGCGTGCCCGCCCTCCACGCTGAACAACGTGTGGTGGACGAGCTCCTCGGCCGCCTCCCGGGTGTGGCCGAGCACCTCCTGCATCGCGGCCGTGAAGCCCTCGATCTTGCGCAGCACCGGCACGTAGCGCCGCTGCCCGACGGCCAGCCCGATCCGCTCGTGGCCGAGTTCGGCCAGGTGCTGGACGGCCATCCACATCGCGGCCCGGTCGTCCGGCGAGATGAACGGCGCGTCGATCTTCTCGCTGTAGCCGTTGATCAGCACAAACGGCACCTGGCGGCCGGTCAGCCGGGCGTACCGGTCGTGGTCGGCGGTGGTGTCGGCGTGCAGGCCGGAGACGAAGACGATGCCCGCCACGCCCCGGTCGACCAGCATCTCCACCAGTTCGTCCTCGGTGGAGCCGCCCGGCGTCTGGGTGCAGAGCACCGGCGTGAAGCCGTGCCGGCTCAGCACCTGCTCGATCACCTGCGCCAGCGCGGGGAAGATCGGGTTGCTCAGCTCCGGGGTGATCAGCCCGATCAGGCCCGCGCTGCGCTGGCGAAGCCGGGTGGGCCGCTCGTAGCCGAGCACGTCCAGCGCCGCCAGCACGGTCTGCCGGGTGGCGGCGGAGACGTTCGCCTTGCCGTTGAGTACGCGGGAGACGGTGGCTTCGCTGACCCCCGCCTGCGCCGCGATGTCTGAAAGTCGCGCCGTAGTCACGGTCCCAGAGCCTATTGCAACCACGTCAGACCGCCCACCAGTCGGTGCTGTCCGGAGCGAGCACCGTCTCGCCGCCGTCCGCCACCGCGTCCGCGGAGGAGAGCAGCAGGCGGCCGGGTGCGGCTATCCGGACCGGCTCGGCGGTGGTGTTCACCGTGCAGACGAACGAGCCGCGGCGGAACACCAGGGTGCCCTCGGGGCCGTCCAGCCACTCGACGCCGGTGCCGGCGCCGAGGTCGGCCTGCGTGCGGCGGACGGCCAGCGCGCTGCGGTACAGCTCCAGCGTGGACGTCGGGTCGCCGGTCTGCGCCTCGACGCTGAGCCCGGCCCAGTCGGCGGGCTGCGGCAGCCAGCTGGGACCGCCGGCGGTCGGGCCGAAGCCGTACGGCGCCTCGGTGCCGGACCACGGGATCGGCACCCGGCAGCCGTCGCGGTAGCCGTCCTGGCCGGCCTTGCGGAAGAACGACGGGTCCTGGCGGACCTCGTCGGGCAGGTCGGTGACGTCCGGCAGGCCGAGCTCCTCGCCCTGGTAGACGTACGCGGAGCCGGGCAGCGCGAGCATCAGCAGGGTGGCGGCGCGGGCGCGGCGCAGGCCGAGGGCGCGGTCGCCGGCGGTGCGGATCTGGGTGCCGAGGCCGGGCGGGTTGGCGAACCGGGTGGCGTGCCGGGTGACGTCGTGGTTGGAGAGCACCCAGGTGGTGGGGGCGTCGACCGGGCGCATCGAGTCGAGCGAGAGGTCGATCACCTCGCGCAGCTGGGCGGCGTCCCAGGAGGTGCCCAGGTACTGGAAGTTGAAGGCCTGGTGCAGCTCGTCGGGGCGGACGTAGTTGGCGGTGCGCTGGACGGTCGGGGTCCACGCCTCGGCGACGCCGATCCGCTGGCCCGGGTACTCGTCGAGGATCCGGCGCCAGCTGCGGTAGATCTCGTGCACGCCGTCCTGGTCGAAGAACGGCATCACGTCGTTGCCGAGCAGCTTCAGCTGGTCGCCGCCGCCGAGGTCGGGCAGGCCGGGGGCCTTGACCAGGCCGTGCGCGACGTCGATCCGGAAGCCGTCGACGCCCATGTCCAGCCAGAAGCGCAGGATCGAGCGGAACTCGTCGGCGACGGCCGGGCTGTCCCAGTTGAAGTCGGGCTGCTCGGGGGCGAACAGGTGCAGGTACCAGTCGCCCGGGGTGCCGTCCGGGTTCGTCGAGCGGGTCCAGGCCGGCCCGCCGAAGATGGACTCCCAGTCGTTGGGGGGCAGTTCGCCGTTCCCGCCCTTGCCGGGACGGAAGTGGTAGCGCTCGCGCAGCGGGGAGGCCGGGCCCTCGCGCAGGGCGCGCTGGAACCACTCGTGCTGGTCCGAGGAGTGGTTGGGGACGAGGTCCACGATGATCCGCAGGCCCAGCTCGTGGGCGTCGCGGATGAGCGCGTCGGCGTCCAGCAGGGTGCCGAACATCGGGTCCACCGCGCGGTAGTCGGCGACGTCGTAGCCGGCGTCGGCCTGCGGGGAGGCGTAGAAGGGGGAGAGCCAGACGGCGTCCACACCCAGGTCCCGCAGGTAGGGCAGGCGGCTGCGGATGCCGGGCAGGTCGCCCATGCCGTCGCCGTTGGAGTCGGCGAAGCTGCGCGGGTACACCTGGTAGATGACCGCGTCCCGCCACCAGTCTCTGGACGCGCCGGCGCCGGCCTCGTGAGCGGTGGCGTCGGCGGCGGGCCGGGAGGTGTCGGCCAGGTTCTGGGTCATGGACGGTATCCCTTGGGGACTAGGCGGTGAGCGGGCGGCAGGTCAGGACTTGGAGGCACCGGCGGTCAGGCCGGTGACCAGGTGACGCTGCACCAGGTAGAAGAGGACCGAGGACGGGATCGCGATCAGCACGGCGGTCGCCGCCATCAGGTTCCACTGCGCGTCGTGCTCGCTGACGAAGGTCTGCAGGCCGACGGCGAGGGTGTACTTGTCGGAGCTGAGCATGAAGGTGGAGGCGAAGGCCACCTCGGCCCAGGCGGTCAGGAAGGAGTAGAACGCGGCCACCGCCAGGCCCGGCCGGGCCAGCGGCAGCACCAGCCGCCAGAAGGTGCCGAACGGGTTCAGCCCGTCGACCCGGCCGGCCTCGTCGATCTCCACCGGGATGGTGTCGAAGTAGCCCTTCAGGAGCCAGGCGCAGTACGGCACGGTGGTGGTCGAGTAGACCAGGATCAGGCCGAGGTAGCTGTCCAGCAGGCCGACTTCGGAGAGGATCGTGTACATCGGCACGATCAGCACGGCGATCGGGAACATCTGGGTGACCAGCAGCGACCACATCAGCGGCTTGTGGCCGGGGAAGCGCATCCGGGAGACCGCGTAGCCGGTGGTGGCGGCGATCAGCACACCGAACACGGTGGTGATGCCGGAGACCAGGAAGGCGTTGCCGAACCAGCTGAAGAAGTCGGTGTCGAACAGCACCTTGTGGTAGTTCGACAGCGTCATCTTGTCGAGGATCTCGCCGGGGTGGAGGTAGTCCGTCTTGTCCGGGCCGAGCGAGACGTAGAGGATCCAAACCACCGGGAAGAGCGCGATCAGGCTGGCCAGCGTCAGCGCGCCGTGGGACAGCGCCCGGGCCAGCGGGCTCGCCTCGCCACGGCGGCGGGCCCTGGCCGGGCGGGCCGCCGGCGCCGCGGGGCGCGTGACCGGGGTGGTGGGTCGGTCGGTGGTGGTGCTCATCGGGGGGTACCTGCCTTCGTGGTCGCTGGAGTCGCCGGGGTCAGCCGTTGGCCTGCTCGTTGCGGGCGAGCCAGCGCCGGTAGAAGGCGGTGAAGACGATCAGGATGGAGAGGAGGATCACGCCGTACGCGGCGGACTGCGCGTAGTCCCGGGGCTGCTGGCCGAAGCCGAGCCGGTAGGCCCAGGTGACCAGCAGCTGGGCGTCGGGCGCGCCGCTGGTGCCGAACAGCAGGAAGATGACGGCGAACTGGTTGAAGGTCCAGATCACGCCGAGCAGCACCACGGTCGAGGAGACGGTGCGCAGCCCGGGCAGGGTGACGTGGCGGAACCGCTGCCACGCCGTGGCGCCGTCCATCTCCGCGGCCTCGTACAGCTCGGCCGGGATCGACTGCAGACCGCCGAGCAGCGAGATCATCATGAACGGCACGCCGACCCAGGTGTTGACCAGGATCGCGGCGGCCTTCTGCGCCAACGGGTCGTCCAGCCAGCCGGGTTCGGGCAGGTGCAGGGCGGACAGGATGCCGTTGACGGCGCCCCCGTCGGCGAGCATCAGGCGCCAGGAGAAGACGGTGACGAAGGTCGGGACGGCCCAGGGCAGGATGAGCAGCATCCGGTAGACCGCGCGGCCGCGCAGCTTCTGGTTGAGCAGCAGGGCGAGGCCGAGGCCGATCGTGTAGTGCAGGCAGACGCAGAGCGCCGTCCACGCGATCGTCCAGACGAAGTGCGACCAGAAGCGGTCGTACGAGCCGGGGCCCCAGAGGATGTCGGCGTAGTTGTCGAAGCCGACGAAGTGGTAGCTGGCCGGGATCTCGTTGACGCCGATCGTGCGGGCGGCGTTGAGGCTGTTGGCATCGGTGAGGGTGAGCCAGAGACCCTCGGCGAGCGGGTACAGCACCAGGACGCCGAGGACCAGCACGACCGGCGCGATCATCGCGTAGGCGTACCAGTGCTTGGCGTACGAGCGCTTGAGGCGCTCCATCAGGCCCGGACGCGGATCGCGCTCCCGGCTGCCCTGGCCGGTGGCGCCCTGCACGGCGACTGACATTGTTCGACACCTTCTCGGGGAGGTCCGCCGCCTCGCTGCGGCGACTGCTGCTACGGGTCTGGCCGTCCGGCCCGCCGGGAGGTGGCGGCGGGCCGGACGGCCCCGGGCCGGTCCGGGGGTTCCCGCCGCGCGACGCGAACCCCGGACCGGCCCTCGTGGCCTACTTGGCGAAGCCCGGGAGGAGCTTGGCGTAGTCGGTGGCGACGGTGTTCAGGCCGTCCTGGGTGCCGGTGCCCTGGGCCACCTTGCCGAGGTTGGTCCCGAGCGAGGCGAACAGCGAGCTGTACTCGGGCAGCTCCGGGCGCGGCTTGGCGCTGGTGAGGACCGCCTGGAAGCCGGCGATGCCGGGGTCGGCCTTGACCTCGGGGGTGAAGGCGTCGGCGCGGGTCGGCAGGGTGGAGTTCTTCTGCGCGATGAACGACTGGCTCTCGGCCGAGGTCATGAAGGCGGCGAACTTCTCCGCGGCGGCCTTGTGGGCCTTGTCGGCGCCGGCGTAGACGGAGATGTTGTGGCCGCCGGTGGGGGCGCCGGCCTTGCCCGCGGAGCCGGCCGGGACGGCGGCGATGCCGAGGTTGGTCTTGTCGGCGAACGCGGAGCCCTTGTAGATGTTGGTGATCTCCCAGGGGCCCTGGATGATGGCGGCGACCTTGCCGCTGTTGAAGGCGTCCATCATGTGCGCGTAGGCGTCGGTGGTGACGTCGGCCTTGGCGGTACCCGGCGCGGTGAACATCGACTTGTAGGTCTCGACGGCCTTGACGGCCTCCGGCGAGGTGATGGTGATCTTCTTGCCGGCGGCGTCGACGGTGTCGGTGCCCTCGCCGAACAGGAACGGCATCGCGTAGTAGCCGTCGGCGGCCTTCAGCCAGAAGCCGTCCACGCCGGCCTTGTCCTTGACGGCGGCGGCGGCGGTCTTCAGCTCGTCCCAGGTCTTGGGGGCGGCGGTGATGCCGGCCTTGGTGAAGAGCTCCTTGTTGTACAGCAGGCCGAGGGTGTCGGTGACCAGCGGGACACCGTAGATCTTGCCCTCGCACTTGGCCTGCTGGATCAGGCTCGGCTGGAAGGCGGCGGAGTCCGCGGCGGCCGGGGTGCCGTCCAGCGGCTCCAGGAAGCCGGCCTTGGCGAAGGCGGCGGTCCAGCCGACCTCGGAGCGGAACACGTCCGGCGCGCCCTTGGCCCCCATGGCGGTCTGGAGCTTGTTCTGCGCCTGGTCGAACGGCACGTTGACGAAGTCGACCTTGACGTTCGGGTTGGCGGCCTCGAACTTCTTGACGAGCTCCTGGTAGTTCGGCGCCTCGTTGGTGGCGTTCGACGTGTCCCAGTAGGTGAGGGTGACCGGCCCGTCGGCCTTGCCGTCCGAGCTGGAGCCGCTGCTGCCACAGGCAGCCATCGAGACCGCGAGGGCCACAACGAGGGCAGAGGCCGCGATGCCACGCCGCATGAGAACTCCTTGGAGGGTGGGGGTGCCCGAGATGGGGGGAGACAGGCGCATAATGGCTGCCTCGTGCCGACTGCACCGTTGCGGCCGTCGGGCTCGGAAGGAAGTTAACAGCGGCGCAATCGCCACGGAAAGTCCTTGCAGCAAGTTTCTGCAAGAAATGGGGATCGTTACGCCCACGTGTCCTTGACGTTGCCGCACGGTAGTTGACAGGCGAAGGTCTTGCCACGGTTTGTCCGGTTCGCCCCGGCGCCCACCGGGGGCCGGAAATACGCTGGGTTGCGGCAAGCCTCTTGCAGCAGACTGGGCGGATGCGAATCAGAGCCGTCACGAGGGAAGAACTGCCGCTGCTGGCCGCGCTCGAACGCGCCGCCGGGGCACCGTTCGCCGCGATCGGGATGCCGGAGATCGCCGAGGACGAGCCGCCCGCCCTGCCCGAGCTGGCCCGCTACCTGGACGAGGGCACCGCGCTGGTCGCGCTGGACGACCTGGGCGCGCCCGTCGGCTACCTGCTGGCCGAGCCGGTGGACGGCGCGCTGCACATCGAGCAGGTCTCCGTCCACCCCGGCCACGCCCGCCGGCGCATCGGCCGGGCGCTGATCAACCACCTGGCGGCGGGCACCGACGCACCCGCCCTCACCCTCACCACCTTCGCCGACGTGCCCTGGAACGCCCCCTACTACGCCCGCTGCGGGTTCCGCCCGCTCTCCGACGCCGAGCTCACCCCCGGCCTGCGGGAGATCCGCCGCCAGGAGGCCGCGCACGGCCTGGACCGCTGGCCCAGGCTCTGCATGCGCAAGGAGCTCGGCTGACGCCCGGGCCGGGAGGATGCCACCGGCCCGGCCGGCACCCGGGCCCGGCCCGCGCCGAGGGCGCGGACGGCGCCGCAAGCCCGGCCGACGCCCGGGCCCGGCCCGCGCGACGCGGTCAGCTGACGCCCAGCCGCAGCACCGTGGTCGAGCGGAACTCCTCCCCCGGGCGCAGCTCGGTGCTGGGGAAGGCCGGGTGGTGCGGGGCGTCCGGGAAGTGCTGCGTCTCCAGGGCGATCCCGGAGAACGGCCCGTAGGCGACCCCGCTCGCACCGGTCACCGCGCCCTGGAAGCTGTTGGCCGTGTACACCTGTACGCCCGGCTCGGTGGTCAGCACCTCCAGGGTGCGGCCGCTGGCCGGGTCCTCCAGCAGCGCGGCGCGCACCGGGGCGCCGTCGGCCGGGCGCGGGCGCAGCACCCAGTTGTGGTCGTAGCCGCCCCGACCGGTCAGCTGCGGGTGGTCGTCGTGCACCGACTTGCCGATCGGCCTCGGCGAGGTGAAGTCGAACGGCGTGCCGGCCACCGGCTCGGTCCGCCCGTACGGGATCTGCCGCTCGTCGGTGGGGGTGTAGGCGTCGGCGTCCAGGGTGAGCAGGTGGCCCAGGATGTCGCCGGCGCCCTCCCCCGCGAGGTTGAAGTAGGCGTGGTTGGTCAGGTTGACGACGGTCGGCCTGGTGGTGACGGCGTGGTAGGCGATCGCCAGCTCGCCGGCGGCGGAGAGGGTGTAGTCGACGGTGACGTCCAGCCCGCCGGGGAAGCCCTGGTCGCCGTCCGGGCTGTGCAGCCGCAGCCGGACGCCCGCGGGCAGCGGCTCGGCCTCCCACATCCGGTGCGCGAAGCCGTCCGGGCCGCCGTGGATGGTCATCCCGCCGCCGGTGGGGGCGAGCGGGTGCTCCTCGCCGTCGAGGGTGAGCCGGCTGCCGTCGATCCGGTTGGCGTACCGGCCGACGACGGCGCCGTAGTGCCGGGCCGGGCCGAGGAGTTCGGCCAGCCGGTCGGTGGAGAGCAGGATCTGCGCCGTCCGGCCGGTGCGGTCGGGGGCGGAGAGGGTGTGCAGGGTGGCGCCGAGGGTGAGCACGCTCGCCTCGTACGGGCCCGCCTGCAGGATCCAGCGCTCGATCGCGGCGCCCGCGCCTGCGGGGTCGAGGGGTTCGTGCCGCACGCTGGTCGCCTGCGGCCCGTTCGCCGGGGGCGTCGCCATGGCCTGCTCCTCACTGGCGGCCACGGCGCGCCGCGCCCACCTCTGGTTCCGGGTTCGGTCCGGGGTCCGTCACAACGGCCCCCAGCTGTATCAGCCTAGTCAGCGGACCGGCGGGGGCGCCTGAAACGCCCCCGCGCGCCGCGGGTCACTCCCCGGCGCTCCTGCGCTGCCCCGGCGGGATGCCGAGGGCCGAGGCGAGGCCGTCCGGGCCGCTGCCCGCCTTGCGGTAGACGGCCGCCAGCCGGCGGTTGACCAGGCTGAGCTGGACGCCCAGCGCCTCGGCGATCCGCTGCGGCGGCACGCCCTCGACGGCGAGCCGGGCGACGTCCCACTCGGGCTGGCTGAGCGTCTCGCGGAAGTCGTCCAGCCGGTTGGGCCGCAGGCCGTAGTTGGCCAGCTCCCGGCGGGCCTGCTCGACCAGCCCGTCGGCGGCGCAGTGCTGGGCCAGCTCGATGCCCTGGTACAGGTACTCCTGGGCGTCCTCCAGCCGGCCGACCCGGCGCAGCGCGGCGCCGAGCTCCACCAGGGCGACGGCGTGCTCGTACCCGGCGGGCGACTGGCCAAGGTGGCGCACGGACTGCTCCAGCAGCTCCACCGCCTGCTGGCCGTCCTCGATCTGGGCGGACAGCCGCAGCGCGGTGCCGATCGCCGAGGCGGTGCCGAACTTGCGGGCGTCGCGGACGGAGCGCTGGGCGTACTCGCGGGCGCGGTCGGGCTCGTCCTCGGCGAGGGCGATGGCGAGGTGGCTGGCCCACGGCGCCCAGACGGTGTTGTGCCAGCCCCGGGCGTCGAGCTGGGCGCCGGCCTCGGTGAGCGCGGCGGCGGCTCCGGCGGGCCGGCCCACGGCGAGCAGCAGCTTGCCGTAGAGCGAGGGCGCGTCGGGCAGCACCATCGCGGTGGCGTGGTACGGCGGGTTGAAGCCGAAGCCGATCGCGAGGTCCCAGGCCTCGTCGACGCGGCCGCGGGCGAGCAGGGTGTCGACCAGGACGCCGACGGCGTCCCAGGCGAGCGGCAGCTTGGAGCCGATCCGCTCGGACAGCCGCAGCGAGCGCCGCAGGAAGTCCTCGGCCTCGGCGAGCAGTCCGCGGCGGAAGCGCGCCAGGCCCATCAGGAAGTAGGCGAAGCCCCGGTGGGCGCCGCTCCACCCGGCGACCTCGAACTGGATGATGGCGTCGCCGAACAGCCGCTCGGCCTGGGCGATGCGGTCGTTGTAGGTGTAGGCCAGACCGAGCGTGCCGGGCAGTTCGAAGCCCCAGGTGCTGTCGGTCCAGCCGAGGCCCTTGGGCAGCCGGCCGTGGTCGAGGACCTCGTCCGCGTGCCGCAGCGCCTCGGCGGAGGCCTCGCCGCGCAGGGTGAGGTCCCAGGCGCGCATCGCGAGGACGGCCCGGTCGGCGGCGTCGCGGCCGGTGAGGCTCGCGCTGAGCTCGCCCAGCCGCCGGGAGCGGCCCGGCCCGTCCTCCTCGGACTTGCGGTACGCGTGCCACATGAACGACGCGGCCTGCAGACGGAGCTTGCCCGCCGGGTCGCCGACGGTCTTCTCGGCCTCGTCCTGGCAGACCAGGGCGGCCTGGCCGAGTTCGCCGCTGTGGGCGAGCACCTCGGAGAGCCGGAAGGTCGCGTCCACCCGCAGCTCGGGGCGCAGCGGCCCCTCCTCGGGGTCGAGCGCGAGCCGCAGCTGGTTGACGGTGGCGACCGGGTCGGTGAGCAGGGCGGAGCAGCCCAGCTCGTACAGCACCTCGGCGCGGATCTCGTCGGCGGGCGGTTCGGCGAGGGCGCGGTTGAGGCAGCGCTGGGCGGCCTCGGGCGCGCCGATCAGCTGGTGCTCGCCGGCCGCCCGGCGGAGCTTGCGGACGGTGCGGTCGTCGCCCTCGCCGGGGATGGTCTCCACCAGGTGCCGGGAGGCGGCGAGCAGGCCGAGTCCGGCGTTCTCGATCTCGGCGGCGGCGACCCCGTGCATGGCCGTCCGCGCGGAGTCCGGCATGGTGTTGTAGATGGAGCTGCCGATCAGCGGGTGGACGAACTCCAGGTTCCCGTTGGGGGTCACGGTGAGGACCCGCTGCTTGCGCAGCTGCTTGATGGACTCGCGGGAGCCCTCGGTGGTCTGGGTGGAGATCCGGGCGGCGAGGTCGGCCCGGATGTCGGTGCCCAGCATCGCGGCGGCCCAGGCGAACCGCAGGGTGGTGGCGCCGAGCCGGTCCAGCCAGCCCTTGAGGGTCATCCCGGTGGCGTCGACGGCGAGCTCGCGCAGCTGGACGGAGTTCTCCTCGACCGGGTCGAGGTCCTGCTCGCGGACCTGCTCCAGCAGGGCGGTGACCTCGTAGGGGTTGCCGTTGACGACGTTCCAGAACTCGTAGCAGAAGGCCTCCTCCGCCGTGTCGCCGAGCTCGGCCCGGATCATGTCGGTGACGGAGACCAGCGTGAGCCGGTTGAGCTCGTGCTTGCGGGTCGCCAGCTTGGCGATCTCCTTCTGCCGCTTCTGGGCCTCGTTGTCCCAGTCCGCCTCGTCGTCGCGGTAGGCGAAGACCAGCAGGACGGGCAGCTCCATGGCGCGCAGCGCGAACTGGGTGAGCCAGCTGAGCGATTCGAGGTCGGCCCAGTGCAGGTCGTCGACGATCATGACGAGCGGGGCGCGGCGCGGGGCGAGCTGGGTGAGGACGTAGTCGAGGCCGTCGCGGACGCCCTGCGGGTCGAGGCGGCGGGCGCCGGCCTTCGGCTGCTTGAGGCCCATGGCCGGGCCGACGACCTCTTCCCAGGTGCCCATCACCTGCTTGAGCTCGTCGGCGGCCAGACTGCCGAGGACGGGCTGGAGCAGCTGGCGCAGGACGTGGTAGGGCTCGTTGAACTGCCGTTCGCCGCCGCGGGCGAACAGGACGGTGGCGTTGGGGCGGAGCTTGGCGATCCGGCGGACCTCGTGCAGCAGGCTGGTCTTGCCGATACCCGGCCGGCCGGAGAAGGTGAGCAGCTCGCCGATCTCGGTGCCGCCGGCGGCGAACTCGCGGCAGAGCTTGTCCACCGCCGTCTCCGCGGAGCGGATTTCCGAGTCACGGTCGCGCAGCCTGATCCGGGGTGACACGGCGTCACCTGACCGGCCGACGCCGGAGCCGCCCGCTGCCCGAAGTTCGTGTCCCTGCTCGGTCACCGTCGCGCCTCCGCCTCGCCGTACCCTGCTCGTGCAGCCGAGATTAGCGTCGGCGGAGCGGCGTCGTGCGGCATTCGCCCAGGCTGTGGCCGAGTTTGAGGGTTCGGACGCCTTGCCGGGGGCAATTGCCCTATATCCCTAACGTCGGATCATTGCATCAGATACTCTACGGCCCGCGAGGCAGAGTTGATCTTGCCATGCCCGCGCCCGCCTGTCGAGCTACCGCACCAACTCCCCCGCGATCAGTCCTCGAACCGCCAGCGCCCCCACTCCTCCGCAGCACCGGGAGTCCGATGTCTGACGACACCTCACTTCAGATCCCGTTCCCGCACCGCCGCAACTCCCATGGCCCGCACGCCACCGTGCTCCACCGCGACTGGCTGACGCGCCACCCCCTGCTCGCCGATCCCGGCCACCCCTCCTACGCGCACTGGGAGGTGGTGGAGCTCGCCGCGCTCGGCTACCCCGACGCCGGACCGGACGAACTCGCCCTGGCCGCGGACCTGATGGGCTTCTACTTCCTCTTCGACGACCAGTTCGACGGCCCTCTGGGCCGCCGCCCCGCCGAGGTGGCCCCGATCTGCGAGCGGCTGATCGCCGTCCTGCACGGCGCCCACCCCGACACCGGCTCGCCGGCGGAGACGGCCTTCGCGGACCTCTGGGAGCGCAGCGTGCGCGGCATGCCCGCCCGCTGGCAGTCCCGCGCCGCCTACAACTGGGAGTGGTACCTGGCCAGTCACCCGGCCGAGGCGGCCGGGCGGATCTCCAAGCGCCCGCCGGACCGCGAGGGGTACCTGGTGCTCAGACGCGGCACCGCCGCCATGGAGACGATCTTCGACATGGTGGAACGCCTCGGCCGCTTCGAGGTCCCCGCCGCCGTCCTCCACCACCCGGTCCTCCGCCAGCTGCGCCAACTCGCCGCCGACATCCCCTCCTTGAGCAACGACGTCCGGTCCTTCCCGCTGGAGGCCCCGCGCGGCGACGTCAACAACCTGGTGATGATCGTGCAGCGCGAACGCCACTGCTCGGCCGAGGAGGCCTGCGCGGTGGTGACGGCCGAGGCCCAGCTGATGGTCGAGCGCTGCCAGCACCTCTACACCCAACTGCCCGACGTCTACCGGGAGCTGGGCCTCGCCCGGGTGGAGCGGATCATCGCGCAGCGGTACGCGGACGGGCTGCTGACCTGGCTGGCCGGCTACCTGAGCTGGGAGTCGCGGACCGGGCGCTACCAGACGGCCTGACCGGGGCGCCCAGGGCGGGACGCCGCGGCCCGCGGGCGGCCGGGCGCCCGGTCGGTCAGGGTGGCCGGAACTCGCCACCCTCCGTGGGCGCCGGTCGCACGGACCGTAGCCGTGGCCGCCGTCCCGGGCTAGGGTGCTCGACGGCGGACGGCCCCCGGGAGGCGCCCGAACCCCGCCCGCGCCTGCGCATGCCGCGGTGCGTCCGGCCACGGGCCCGCTCACCGGCCCGGCCGCGTCGCCCCCGAACCCGCTCTCCGCCGCCGTACCCGCGCTGTACCCGTGTCCGCCGCTGTACCCGTATCCGCACCCGTACCCGTGTCCGCTGCTGTGCCCGCTTCTGCGTTCGACCCTCCGCCGGGCCGCCCGGTTCGCGGCCCGGCGCACCACCCCCGCCCGCGCGCCGGGGTGGTGCCCCCCGACGTCGCGAGGAGACACCCGAGCATGACGGTCTACCAGCCCCCGGGACACCCCGGAAGCATCGTCGCCTACCGCACCCGCTACGAGCACTGGATCGGCGGCGAGTGGCGCCCGCCGGTCCGCGGCGAGTACTTCGAGAACCCCAGCCCGGTCACCGGCGAGGTCTTCACCGAGATCGCCCGCGGCACCGCCGAGGACATCGAGGCCGCACTCGACGCCGCCCACGCCGCCGCCCCCGCCTGGGGCCGCACCCCGCCCGCCGAACGCGCCCAGGTGCTGCTGCGGATCGCCGACCGGATGGCCGACCACCTGGAGGAACTGGCCGTCGCGGAGAGCTGGGAGAACGGCAAGCCGGTGCGCGAGACGCTGGCCGCCGACATCCCGCTGGCCGTCGACCACCTGCGCTACTTCGCCGGCGCGCTGCGGGCCCAGGAGGGCGGCCTCTCCCAGCTGGACGAGGACACCGTCGCGTACCACTTCCACGAGCCGCTGGGCGTGGTCGGCCAGATCATCCCGTGGAACTTCCCGATCCTGATGGCGGTCTGGAAGCTCGCCCCGGCGCTGGCGGCCGGCAACGCGGTGGTGCTCAAGCCCGCCGAGCAGACCCCGGCGTCCGTCCTGCTGCTGGTCGAGCTGACCGCCGACCTGCTGCCGCCCGGCGTGCTCAACGTGGTCAACGGCTACGGCCTGGAGGCCGGCCGCCCGCTGGCCTCCAGCAGCCGGATCCGCAAGATCGCCTTCACCGGCGAGACCACCACCGGCCGGCTGATCTCCCAGTACGCCAGCGGCAACCTGATCCCGGTCTCGCTGGAGCTCGGCGGCAAGAGCCCCAACCTGTTCTTCGCCGACGTCGCCGCCGAACAGGACGCCTTCTACGACAAGGCGCTGGAGGGCTTCGCGATGTTCGCCCTCAACCAGGGCGAGGTGTGCACCTGTCCGAGTCGGGCGCTGATCCAGTCCTCGGTCTACGACCGGCTGCTCGCCGACGGGCTGGAGCGGGTCCGGGCGATGCGCCAGGGCGACCCGCTGGACACCCGGACCCAGGTCGGCGCCCAGGCCAGCGACGAGCAGCTGAAGAAGATCCTCTCCTACCTGGAGATCGGCCAGGCCGAGGGCGCCAAGGTGCTGGCCGGAGGCGAGCGCGCCGACCTCGGCGGGGCGCTCGCCGGCGGCTACTACGTGACGCCCACCGTCTTCGAGGGCGTCAACTCCATGCGGATCTTCCAGGAGGAGATCTTCGGCCCGGTGCTCGCCGTCACCCGCTTCGACGGTTTCGACGACGCGATCGAACTCGCCAACGACACCCCGTACGGGCTCGGCGCCGGCGTCTGGTCCCGGGACGGCAACACCGCCTACCGCGCCGGGCGGGCCATCCAGGCCGGCCGGGTCTGGACGAACTGCTACCACGCGTACCCCGCCCACGCGGCTTTCGGCGGGTACAAGAACTCCGGCATCGGCCGGGAGAACCACAAGGCGGTGCTGGAGCACTACCAGCAGACCAAGAACCTGCTGGTGAGCTACTCGCCGGACGCCGTCGGGTTCTTCTAGGACGCCACCGGCGGCCCGCGGCGACGACCGGGCCCGGACACACGGAGTGGGAAGTCGGACCAGCCGACTTCCCACTCCGCAACCACTCCCCGTGGTCCGCGGTCCGGCGCCCTCACGAGCGCCGGTCCGCGGTTCTCCCGCACTCACCCCCCGAGCAGCCGCGCCTTCGCCGTCGCGAACTCCTCGGAGGTGAGCAGGCCCTGTGCGGCCCCGACGGGGACGGTCCGCTGCGGGAACGCCGGAACGAGCAGTTCGGCCGGACCCGTGCAGGACTCCCCTCGGGGCGCAAATCACCCATATCGGGATCTAAGCACATCAATCTCGGAAATCCTCGACGCGCCGCCGACATTCCCGGACACGCCCGGCGGACGCAATAAACAGGAGGTCCACACCCGTACCCCGCCCCTGGGAGGCACCCGTGACCATCGCCACCGCCAAGCTCTCCGACCCGACCGTGCGCGCCGCCGTCGCCGCCATCAACGCGGGCGACCGGAGCGCCTTCGTGGCCCTGCTCACCGAGGGCGCCACGATGTCGGACGACGGCTCGGACCGCGACCTGAACGAGTGGATCGACCGCGAGATCTTCACCAGCCGCGGTCACATCGACGTCCAGAGCGAATCGGACCACGGGCGCGCGCTGGTCGCCAACTACAGCAACGAGACCTGGGGCGAGATGCGCACCGCCTGGCGCTTCGTGGTCGAGAACGGCCGGATCAGCCGCTTCGAGACCGGCCAGGCCTGAGCCCACCCGGGCTCGGGTAGGCCACCCGGGCTCGGGTCGAGAGCCCGGGCAGGCGGTCTCAGCCGGCCGCGCCGAGGCACTCCCGCACCGCGCGGATCAGCGTGCGGGAGCGGATGTCACCCGTCACCCCGGGCTGCATGCCGTTGGTGACATAGCCGAAGCCGAGCCCGAGGTCCGGGTCGGCGAAGCCCAGCGAGCCGCCCCGCCCCGGGTGGCCGAAGCTCGCCGGCGAGGCCATCAGGGCGGTCGGGCCGTGCCGGAAGAAGCCCAGGCCGAAGGTGGAGTTGACGATCAGCACCCGGTCCGGCCCGCTGACCACCGGCCCGACCGCCCGCGTCAGCACCGGCGCGCCCAGCAGGGGCGGCAGCAGCTCGCCCGCCGCGCCGCCGTGCCGGTCGGCCGTGCCGATCAGCGCGGCGTAGAAGCGGGCGAGCGAGCGCGCGGTGCCGATGCCGCCGGCGCCGGGGATCTCGGCGGCCTGCACGGCCGGGTCGTTGAGGTCCACCCCGGGCCGCACCGAGGCGAAGGCGCGGGCGGTCAGCGAGGACGGATCCTGGTACGCGTCCCGCACCGCCTGCTTGGGGCGCAGCCGCAGTCCGCTGGGCCCGGTCCGGGCGGCCTCCGGCGCGGGCAGGTCGACCAGCCGCCCGACCCGGGGCGCCGCGCCGGCGGGCAGCCCGATCCACAGGTCGAGGCCGAGCGGACGGGCGATCTCCTCGGCGAAGTACTGGCCGACGGTCCGTCCGCTGACCCGCCGGACCACCTCGCCGACCAGCCAGCCGAAGGTGTACGGGTGGTAGCCGTGCGCCGTGCCGGGCTCCCAGGCGGGCGCCTGGGCGGCCACCGCGGCGGCCGCCCGCTCCCAGGTGAGCACGTCCTCCAGGCGCAGCGGCACGTCCAGCGCGGGCACCCCGGCCTGGTGCGAGAGCAGCCAGCGCACCGGCACCCGCTCCTTGCCGGCCGCCTTGAACTCCGGCCAGTACGAGGCGACCGGGGCGTCGAGGTCGAGTCGGCCGCGTTCGGCGAGCAGCAGCGCGGTGGTGGCGGTCAGGCCCTTGGTCACCGAGCGCAGCACCTGCGCGGTGTCCGCCGTCCACGGCACGGCCGGCGCCGGCCGCCCGCCGACCTCGGGCCGGGCGTCGCCGCCCCACAGGTCGACCACCTTGCGGCCGCGCACGTACAGCGCGAAGGCCGCGCCCAGCTCCCCGTGCACGTCGAAGTTGCGTGCGAAGGCCTCCCGGACCGGCTCGAAGCCCTCGGCCGTCTCGCCCCAGATCTCCACCACCATGCGCCGTCCTCACCCTGTCCGTGTCCGCCGACCGACCCGAAACCCTAACCTGTGGGTCATGACCGATCCTGCCGAAGAGCTGTTGGACGTCGTCGACGAGCACGACCGGGTGACCGGGACGGCGCTGCGCGGGGAGGTGTACCGGCAGGGCCTGACCCACCGCTGCGTCTTCATCCTGGTCCGCGACCCGGCCGGACGCATCTTCGTGCACCGGCGCACCGACACCAAGCTGTTCGCCCCCGGCGCGTACGACATGTTCGTCGGCGGCGTGGTCGGCTCCGGCGAGACGTACGCGAGCGCGGCCGTCCGGGAGGCCGAGGAGGAGCTGGGGGTCAGCGGGATCGAGCCGCGACCGCTGTTCAAGTTCCTGTACCGCGAGGACCACCTCTCCTGGTGGTGCGACATGTACGAGGCCGAGTGGGCCGGCCCGGTCGCCCCGCAGGAGTCGGAGGTGGCCTGGCACGCCTGGCTGACCCCGCAGGAGCTGGCGCAGCGGATGGCCCGCGACGAGTTCGTCCCGGACGGCCTGGAGGCCTACCGCCGCTACCGGGAGCTCCACTCCTCCTAGTGCCGCGTCAGGCAACCTTCGCCCCGTCGCGACGCCCGCCACCGCCACGCGATCCTCCCCGGCGCGTCGGACCGGCCGGATAGGGTGGCGACCATGGCTTCCCGTAGGCCGTCGGCACCGCCGACCGCCGCATCCTCGTCCACGCCCGCGCCCGCCGCCGGCGACCGCCCGCGTCGGCGGCTCAGCGTGGACGAGCGGCGCGAGCAGTTGATCGCCGTCGCGCTGGAGCTGTTCAGCCGCCGCCCGCCGGAGGAGGTGTCGATCGACGACATCGCCGCCGCCGCCGGCGCCTCCCGCCCGCTGGTCTACCACTACTTCCCCGGCAAGCAGGCGCTGTACGAGGAGTCGTTGCGCAGGGCCGGGCGGGAGCTGGCCGGCCGGTTCGAGGAGCCGCTGGACGGCCCGCTCTCGGAGCGGCTGTACCGGGTGATGGGCCGCTACCTGGACTTCGTGCAGAGCCACGGCCCGGGCTTCGCGGCGCTGCTGCGCGGCGGCTCGGTGGCGGCCAGTGCGGGCACCTCGGCGGTGATCGACGAGGTCCGGCAGGCCGCGCACGACCAGATCCTGACCCACCTGGCGGTCCCGAAGGCCAGCCCGGCCCTGCGGCTGACCGTCCGGGCCTGGATCGCCAACGCCGAGATCACCTCGCTGGAGTGGCTCGCCGAGCGCTCGGTGCCGCTGGAGGAGCTGCAGCTGCACCTGGTCCAGGAGTTCGTGGCCGCGCTGGCCCTCACCGCGGCCCGCGAGCCCGCGCTGGCCGTCGAGCTCTCCGGCTTCCTCGCCGGGGAGCACCCGGACGGCCCGACCGGCCGGCTGGTGCGCGACCTCGCCGGGCTGTTCGCCGTCCCCGGCATCGCCGAGGCCGTGACCGCGCTGGCCGCGGAACCCTCACCGCAGGCCTGACCTCCCCTCACCGGACCTCCACCGGGCACCCGCTGCCCCCTCGCCGACCCGGTGGCCGGTTCTGCCGTGGCAGCGGCCTCTGATAGGAATGTGCACGGATCTGACGGGACGCCGACGGCTCGGCGCCGCCCGCATCCCCAGGACCACCGAACACACACGCAGCAAGAGCGGGGGGCTCATCAGTTGACCCAGGACGGCCAGTTCAGCACGGAGGCCGTGGACGCCGGCCCCTTCACGGCGGCGGAGCGGGTCTCCGCGACGCTCGGCACCCTCACCGACGCGCTCTTCGACGAGCGCACCTCGCGCCACCCGGCGGCCTCGCTGACCGCGCTGCGCGCGACCTCGCACCCGGCCGCCGAGTCCTTGCTCGGCCTGCCGCTGGCGCCCAACGGCCCGGTCCACGCGGCCGTCGCGCGGCTCGGCACCGTGGTCACCGCCGGCACGGCCCGCCCGGGCAGCGGCGCCCGGGTGTCCGGCCTGGCCACCACCGCCCTGCTCGCCCGGTACGGCGGCGACGCGGTACGCGGCACGACGCCCGGGCAGGGCAGCCCCACGGCGGCGCAGTTCGGACTGCCGGTGACCGGCGAGATCGCCGACCCCAAGCTCCGGCCGCCCTTCACCGCCGCACTGGCCGCACTCGCCTCCGGGCAGCAGACCCGGCAGCCGATCGAGCTGGCCACCGGCTCCGGCGCCGAGGTCCGCCTGGTGGTCCCGCCCGGATTCCACGCGCTGACCTCGCCCGGCGGCCCGGCCGGCGTCTCGGCCCGGACGGTCCCGACCGGACCGATCACCGGTGCCGGTACGGATCCGGCCACCGGCGCGGCCGCCGCCGAGCTGACGGCCCATCTGGCCGAGCTCGCCGAGGAGCTGTTCAGCGGGACGGGCCCGGCGCCGCGGCGCGACCTCGCGGTGATCGCCGCCGCCCTGGCCGACGTCATCACCGACGCGGGCGTGGTCTACGCGGGCGTGTCCGCGCTGGAGGTGGACGGCCGGGCGGCCGACGCCACCCTGGTGGTCTCGCTCGCCCGGCACCCACTGCCGGTCACCGGCCTCGCCACCGAACTGGCCACCCTGCGCCGGCACGCGGAGGTGTGGACGGTGCTGCTGCCGGCCGGCCCGGCCAACGTCCTGGTCGAGGGCCGCAGCGTCCCGGTGCCGGGCCCGCTGGCCGCCGACGGGCTGCGCCGCTGGGTGGTCACCTCGGTCGTGGAGGCCTTCGTGCCGCTGCCGGACGGCGTCTCGGTGCTCTGCGTCCAGCTGTCCACCGCGCAGCCGCAGGACTGGGAGCTGTACACCGAGGTCTTCGCGGAGCTGCTGAAGAGCGTGCAGTTCGGCTGGGACGGCGTCGCCGGGAAGCTCCCGGAGCCGTTCGCGGCGCCCGTCGCCGCTCCCGCGCCCGCTCCCGTTCCCGTTTCCGCCCCTGTTGCCGCCCCGGCGCCCGTGCCGGTAGCGGTCGCGACCCCGCCGCACGGCATCCCCGCCGAGGCCCCCGCCCCGGCGGTCGCGCCCGTACCCGTACCGACCGTCGCCACCGCGCCGCCCGTCGCCCCGGCCGAGCCCGTGCTCTCCGTGGCAGCTGCCGCCCCCGTCGCGGCCGAGCCGGAGCAGCCGGTGCGCAAGGGCACCCCGGTCCGCATCCCGCCGGCCGACTTCAACCCCTTCGCCCCGATCGCCGACACCCCGCCGGCCGGGCCCGCCGAGCCGGAGGAGGACGAGGACCGCCGCCCGAAGGGCACCCCGGTGACGGTCCCGCCGCCGGACTTCAACCCCTTCGCCCCGCAGCCCCCGACGCTCACCGACACCACCGTGCCGGAGGAGGACGAGGACCGCCGGCCCAAGGGCACCCCGGTGACGGTCCCGCCGCCGGACTTCAACCCCTTCGCCCCGCAGGCCCTCCCCACCCTGACGGAGACCGCCGCCCCGGCCGCCACCGCCGTCCAGGCCGCCGACCCGTTCGGCACGGTGATGGCCGGCCAGGCGGTCGACCCCTTCGGCACCACCATCCCGCAGCAGTCCGCGCCCGTCCCGCCGCCGCCCAGCGCGCCGCCGGCCGTCCCCGCCCCGACCGTCCCGGTTCCGCGCCCCGCGGCCGAGGACGAGCCGGACGACGCGGACGACCCGGACCGCAAGCCCAAGGGCACCCCGGTGATGGTCCCGCCGCCGGACTTCAATCCCTTCGCCCCGCAGGCCCTGCCGACCGCGGCCGAGCCCGAGCCGGCCCCGACCGCCGCACCCGAGACCAGCCCGTTCGGCTAGTGCCGCGTCAGGCAACTTTTGCCCGTCAAGGAGCGGCGTCCGGTGCGTGCTATCGGCGTGCCGGCCGGAAGTCCTCGTACTGGACGT